>NZ_JAFCVJ010000005.1:0-165060 GCF_049896985.1 Brevundimonas sp. SL161
AGGCCGGATGCCACCCGTCGGCGAAAGCACCGAAAACACCGACGAGGACTCCCGATCGAACCGCCGTCCGATCGAACTCATCGACTCGCCGGCCTTCCAGCGATCCCAGATTTCAGCCCGCTGGGCCGCCGAGTAATAGATCCGCCGCCGCTGCTTCATGACCCACGCTCCATCTCCGAAGAAAAGCTAGCGTGTTGCGGTCACCGGTTGAGCCCACCCTCAAAAGCGGACATTCGGACGGTCCGGGAGGGGGTGGGCGAGCGGACCTTCCCAAATCAGACATTCGTCACTTCAACGGCAACCGCCGCTCCGCTGCTGTGATCTGGTCTGGCTCTTCCAGGAAGGAGCGCTGGCGGCAGATTCATCTCCTGGCCGCCGGCGGGCAGCCGCCGCATTCGCTTGCTTGGGAAGACGGGATTTTTCTAGAGTGTCGTCTCAGGGTTGAGAGCGAGCCATGGCGACTGAACCGGGTGTCTGCGCGGCGTGTGAAACGCCTCTCGCCGGGCGATATTGTCATGCCTGCGGTCAGGACTCTCAGGCCAGGCCCGCGCCGTTACTTGCCATGGCGAAGGAGGTCGCGGCCTCCTACAGCCTGATCGACGGCAAGCTGGCCCGCACCCTGGCGGTACTGGCGGTGCGGCCGGGTCGGTTGCTGGAGGCCTGCCGCGCCGGGGCGGGGTCGCTGTATATCACGCCGCTGAAGCTTTTCGTGGCCACGACGGCCCTGTTTCTGGCCGTGCTGCACTTCGGCGACACCCGTCTGTATCAGTCCACCTGGAAGGTCGTGCCGGGTCAGACTGTCGTGGTGACCCGTGATCCGGGTGTGGGCAACATCGTCACCGGGGCAGTCGAGCAATCGCGTTGGCTGCAGAAGAATATCGAGCCTGCCGTCGATCCGGCGGTGACACTGGCGCTCCAACAGGCTGCGGCGGCCGCGAGGACCCCGCCAGAACGCACCTCGCTCGAGGCCGTCATCGCCGGGATCCAGATCGACGAGAAGGCAGCGAAGCGGATGTCGGCCTGGTTGCCGAACCTGCTGTGGCTGCTGATGCCACTCTACGCGACGTTGTTGATCCCGTTGTTCGGGCGACGACGGCTGTTCCTGGAGCACGTCATCTTCGCCATGTGGGCCCATGCGATCTCGTTCGTGATGATGATGATCCTGGCCGGGATCAACAGCCTGGGGGGCAATCTGCCGGCCTACCTTCTGATCCTGCCCTATCTGGCCTATTTCACCGTGGCGGCAGCCCGGTACTATGAGATGGGCCCGATCTCGGCCCTGTGGCGTGGGGTGGCCCACCTGACCGCCTATGGGTTGCTCGTGCTTTTGCCGATGGTGGTTGTGATCATGATGACCGTCGCCGACTGGGGCGTGATCTTGCCGTAGACGAAGGCCTGACATCTGGTTTCCGGCACGTCATGATCACGGGTCAAATGCTCCCGAGAGACAACGGGTATCAGTCCTGAATGTCAGGCGCAGCATGCAGCATCTTGAACGGCGCCTGACGCCCCGAGGCGATACGATTTGGCCGGCGTGAAACCCGGTCGACCCCTGATCGGTGCAATCAGCAGCGTACGGTTAGGGCCGAACGCGGTCATGCATCCACGATCCGAAACCATGCCTGGGGGCAGGCGCCAATGGACGTCACCTAGGCCTCGCGCACCATGAGCGAGAGGCAGGCGGAGCCTCCCGTCAGGCCTCGCGCGCCGGCCTGATTGCCACCGTCCCCAATCCGGCTAGTGTCGTTCGATGACTTCATCGGCCGCCCTGATTTCCAGCCCGCTCGGCGTTCTCACTGTCCTGGTCGTCATCGTAGCCCTGTCCGATGCGCTCGGCCGGATCGGAGTGTTCCGAAAGCTCGGGGCGGCGATGATCGTCATCGTGCTGGGGGCGCTACTGGCCAATCTCCGGGTCATTCCGCCCGCCGCCTCGGGCGGGCCGGTCTATGATCCGATCTTCACCTACGTCATCCCGGCGGCGATCTTTCTTGTGTTGCTGGACGTTAATCTGAAGGCGTTGAAGCGGGCCGGGGCTCCGATGATTGGGGCCTTCCTGATCGGTGCGGTCGGCACCTTCCTGGGCGTCTGGATCGCCAATGTCGTCACGCCGATCCAGGGCATGGTCGGGGCGTCCTACGGCCCGCTCGCCGGGATGTTCACCGGCACCTACATCGGCGGCGGCGCCAACTTCAACGCTGTGGCCCAGGCCTACGACATCACGCGCGACGGCGGGCTCTATACGGCGGCAACCGTGGTCGACAACGTCATGACCGACGTCTGGATCATCGTCACCCTGGCCCTGCCCGCCCTGTTGCTGAAGTCCGGATGGTTCGGCAAGCCGGGCGATCCGGCACAGGCTCCGGTCCACGCCCACACGCCGCCGCCACCGCTCACCGGCACGCTGGCCATCGCCATTCCCCTGGCCCTGACCGCCGTCGCCATCTGGCTGTCCGGCCTCGCCTCGACCTGGCTGGAGGCGCGGGGCATCACCGTTCCCTCCATCCTGATCGTCACCACCCTGGCCCTGCTCGTGGCCCAGGCGCCCGCCGTCGCCCGCCTGACCCAGGCCAATACGCTCGGCCTGTGGGGCATCTATCTGTTCCTGGCCGTCGTCGGGGCCAATGCCGACCTCGCCGCCCTGGTCGCGGCCGGCAGCCTGACGCCGGTGTTGTTCGCCTATGTCGGCATCGTCTTTGCAGTCCATTCCGTTGTCCTGTTCGGCGTTGGCGCGGTGCTGAAGCTGGAGCCCATCGTCCTGGCCCTGGCCTCCAGCGCCAACATCGGCGGCTCCTCCACCGCCTTCGTCCTGGCCGAGTCAGAGCGCCGTCAGGACCTGGTCCTGCCCGCCATCCTGATCGGCTCCATCGGCAACGCCATCGGTACCTATGCCGGCTTCGCCATGGTCGCCCTGCTGGCCGCCACGGGCTGAGATCGACCTGGCCCGGAGCGGGTCCTCCGAAGGTCTTGTGTGGCTCCATTTGCGACCCTGGCCCACGGTCGAAAGGGACCTTCGGCCACAAGACGGTCCGGCCACCCATGGCCAAAAGGTGCGGAGAAAGAATTTATTCCCATTGCGTCCTTGTGCCTGGGCGTGTTGGCGCCCATGTCATCGCCAGGGTCTTTGACAATACCAGGACGCGCCACTCGCCGGCATTTCGCATAATCCCGCCGCCGGACGAAGGCGGGGGAGCCAGCTGATTGATTTTATGAGGTCCGGTTGCGGTGTCGTCCATTTCGTCAGGGTGTTTTCGGCGGACGAACCCGGACCAGACCGCCGAAGAGGAGGGTCGCCCTCAGTCCTCGTTCGCCGCGTTCGGGTCGATCGCCTCATCGACCAGACGTCGCCAGTGGGGATCGGTGTCGTCGACCAGATCGACGTCATCCAGCAGGGCTACCACCGCGTCGCCGTCGGGCAGGATCAGGCCCAGGACTTCCATGGGTTCGCCGAAGGCGCCGGCATGGACCTCCGCCTGGACCGCGACCGCCCCCTGTTCGCCGTCATCGTCCCACCAGATGACGGGCTGGGGCAGGTCCATGTCGATGACCTTCGGGTCTTCCGAGTCGCCCAGGGCGAAGACCGCGCGCCGCGCCTGGACGTCGTCCAGGGTGGCGACGCGGCCGGTGAAGGGCTTCAGCCGCGACCAGTCGTCGGCGTCGAAGCCTCCGCCATCTTCGCCAGGGCCTTCGGGCGAATCGTGGGTGTTGTGGTCGTCGGTCATCCAGCCAGACTAGCGACCTGAGGCCCTGAGGATCAATCGAGGCCGAGGGCCGCCTTGATCACGCGCCAGTCGATGTATTTGAAGTTCTGGGTGCCGACGTCGTTGACGTCGTCCTGCACGACCACCAGCCCTTCCGGGAAGGCGTCCGAGACGCGACCGCCCATGGCCGCCAGACCGTCTGTGCCTGTGACGCCGTCCACGACCCCGTCCTCGACCACGAACCGGCCCTTGTATTCGGGGGCGGCGCCGTCGATGTGCCAGACCGGGAAGGCGCTGTCGCCCTGGCTGGAGCCGATCAGATAGCGGGCCGCGCCGTCGGCGAGGATCGTCAACCCTTCTGCGTCGGCGACCAGTCTGTCGGTCTCGATGCCCTGGATCAGGGTGCGGACGTCGCCCGAGGCCGGGTCGAGGCCGTAACGCCAGACGCCGACATTCTCCTCGGCCAGATAGAGGGCGTTGGTCGCCTCGTCGGCGGCGCAGCCCTCGGAGATCGACCCGATCTCGAAGCGACGGACCTCGCGCGAGACCGGCCGGTCGGCGGCGTCGGTGGTCAGGACGAACTGGCGGACCTCGCCCTTGTGGCCGACCAGGATGGCATGGATCTCGCCGCTACGACGCGCGAAACAGAACCCGTAGGGCTCGACCACGTCGGTGCGGATGGCGCCCCAGGGCCGGACGCCGTTCTGGCCCGTCCCGGCGGGATCGAACAGATAGAGGGACACCCCCTCCCTGCCCGGGGTCCGGTCGCTGGCGCCCAGCACGACCTGAGGCCGGCCGGCGACGGTCAGTCCTTCGATCGCATCGACGTTGTTCAGCAGCCCCTCGGGCAGGAACTGGAGCACGACGCCGTCGAAGCCGTAGATGTAGAGGCCGGCCTTCTTGTCGGTGCCGGCGACGAAGCCGGCGGTGGTGGTTCCCATGACCTCGACCGGTCGCTGACCGACCCAGATGGCGGGATCGTCGGCCGCATCCTCGCCACCGCCGGTGCCGACCGACGGCGTTTCCAGCGTCGCCCGGACGCGGACGCCGGCGCCCACCAGACCTTCGCCCTCGCCCTGGTAGTCGACGTCGTGGGTGGCGCAACCGACGAGGAGCAGTGAGGCGATTGCAGCGGTGCAGAGGCCGATCTGGCGCATGGCGGATCCTCAATGAAAGGGCGTGGCGCGGCGGTGCAGACCACGTGGGAAACCGCCGGTCAACCCCGGGCTCCGGCTTTCTCGGACGGCCGCAGCGGTCATTCACCGTCTACGGAAGAACTGTCACATCCTGGCCAGGCAACCGCTACCACAGCGTCGCACAAGCGTCGCTGTGGCGTCGTCGCTGTGGCTTAGCAGCGGCCTCCAGAGCCGACGGCCGGGGGGTCGATCGGACCATCGGGGATGCTCAAAATGAAACGCGCACTTCTGCTGGGGGCTGCTGTCGCGCCCCTGCTCATCGGCAACGCCGCCTTCGCTCAGGTACAGGCCGCCGATCAGGTTGACGAAATCGTCGTCACCGGCCGCCGGCCGATCGCCGAATCCGAAGCCGCCGCCCTTCAGGTCCAGCGCAACTCCGACAGCCTGGTCAGCGTCATCGCTTCCGACGCCGTCGGCAGTCTGCCCGACCAGAACATCGCCCAGGCGATCGCCCGCGTGCCCGGCGCGGCCGTGGCCAGCGACCAGGGCCAGCCCCGCTACATCAGCCTGCGTGGCGCGCCAGTGAACTGGACCACCCTGTCGATCAACGGCATCGGCGTCGTCAGCCCCGAGGGCCGCGACACCCGCTTCGACAGCCTGCCCTCGGCCATCGCCTCGCAGATCGTCGTCAACAAGGCGGTCACCCCGGACCTGACCGGCGAGACCATCGCCGGCAACATCAACATCGTCACGCGCTCGGCCTTCGACTATCCAGGCCTGCGCGTCGCCGGCAAGCTGGGCGCCGGCGTCGTCGAACTGGGCGACCGCGAGGAATACGAAGGCCAGCTGGTCGTGTCGGACCGTTTCGACACCGGCATAGGAGAGATCGGCATCCTGGCCTCGGGCTCGTACTACGAGCGCAACATGGTCACCGACAACTATGAGATCGACTGGGAGATCGTGTCCCAGGACGTTCAGCCCGGCGGCGCCAACCGCCTGTGGGCGCGCGAGACCGAGAACAAGCTCTATCGCCTGACCCGCACCAACTATTCGCAATCGGGCCGTCTGGACTGGCGTCCGAACGACACGAACCGGGTCTTCTTCGAGTCCATCTACACCACATTCCAGGACGACGAGGCGCGCGACAACTTCCTGTTCGACATGGACGACCGTCAGGCCGATCCGTCGGTCCCGCCGCGCTCGGCCGCCGCGCCCTGCGCCGTCGTGCCCACGGGCGTCGTGACCAACACCGGCTATGCCGACAGCTGCATCGGCAACACCTCGCTGCTGGGCACGGTCTACGGCATCGACATCAACCAGCGCGCCACCCTGCGCGCCTACGAGCAGTCGATCTTCACCAATACCCTGGGCGGAGAGCATGAGCTCGGCGCCTGGAACCTGGACTGGCGCCTGAACTTCACCCGCTCGATCGACGATCGTTCGGTGGTCGGCGAAGCCCGCTACGAAAGCCCGTCGACCCGCAACCTGCGTCCGACGATCTTCTACGACTTCACCAATATCGACCGCCACAACATCGAGCTCTACAATACGATCACGACGGGAACAGGCGTGGCCACGACCTACAGCCGCGGCGCTCGCGTCACCAACATCGACGACTTCCAGCGCACTCTCACCCAGCTGACCTCGCTGCGGGCGATCGATGAAACCGAGGCCTACACCGGCCGTTTCGACGCCCGGCGCGAGCTGTCGCTGTTCGGGGCTGACGCCCGGGTCACTCTCGGAGGGCAGTACGATCAGCGCACCAAGGAATCGAACGAAAGCCAGATGGCGCTGACCACCGCCGCCCAGTTCGCGGCGGCCGGGGTGTCGACCACCTATCTGCCGGTCTCGCTCAGCACGCCTTTCATGGGCAGGATTCCGCTGGGCTACACCTTCCGCTATTTCGACCTGCAGGCCATGCGGGACCAGGTGTCGCGCGCCGCGGCCCTGAACCCCTACACGCCGATCAACGCCAACTTCTACAATGTCAAGGAACAGGTCGCGGCGGCCTACGGCATGGTTCGCCTCGGCTATGACTGGGGTTCGTTCCTGGCCGGCGCCCGCATCGAGCACATCACCAACACCGGCCAGGCGATCGTGGCCCTGGGCGGCGCCAACACCCGGGTCGAGGTCGAGAACGAACAGACGCTGGTCTATCCGAGCGTCCACGTGAACTACGACATCGACGAGGACCGCAAGCTGCGCCTGTCCTTCTCGACCGGCGCGGCCCGTCCCGACTACGACCAGCTGCGTCCGAACTTCACCTTCAACGACGCCAACCAGACCGTCTCGGGCGGCAACCCGGACGCCAAGCCGGAACGGGCATACGGCGTCGACGCCTACTATGAATGGTACGTCCAGCCGCAGGGGTTCTTCTCGGCGGGCCTGTTCTACAAGCGGGTAGAGGACGTGTTGTTCACCGACACGCGCCTGTTCAATTCGACCGTCCTGAACACCACGGGCACGGATCGTTCGCAGTATCGTCTGTCTACCCTCGTCAACGGCGGCGAAGGCTATATCTGGGGCTTCGAAGGCGCTTTCCAGCTGCAGCTGGACCCGTATGTCGAACAGCTGGAACTGCCGGAATGGATGGGCGGCTTCGGTTTGACCATCAACGTCACCGCCAACCAGAGCCAGGCCACCGCTCCGGACGGGTCGCGGGTGTCGCTGCCGAACACCTCCGACGTCGTCTACAATCTGGGCGCCTACTATGAGAAATACGGCCTGTCGGCTCGCCTGAACTTCCGCAAGCGCACGGCCTGGCTCGACGCCTATGGTCCGGTCGCGGACGGCGGCAGCACCTACTGGGCTGCCGATGACGAGATGGACGCCTCGGTCCGCTATGCGGTCACCGACAACTTCGAGGTCTATCTGGACGCCTCGAACCTGACCAACACGCCGGGCCGTCGCTACTCTCGCGAAAGCCAGTACACGATCGAGTGGGAACGGTTCGGCCGTCGCTTCGACGCAGGTATTCGCTTCAACTTCTAAGGCGAATAAAACGTATCAAGACGGGAAGGGCCGGGCGGCGACGCCCGGTCCTTCTGCGTCAGTCGGGGATGCTTCTCCGGATCGCGCGAAAGCGACTGGACCCGCGCCGGGACAGGCCGTAACCGGCTTGTGACGCCGGGCGGCGCCGGGCTTGCAGTCAGCCGGTCGAACACCGCGCCGCGTGCCAAGACAGGAAGACCGAACATGTTCATGGAAGGCGACATCGACTGGGTCCTCGTTCTGGGAATCGTCGCCGCCGTGACCTCGGTCATCGCCATTCTGGCTCTGGTGTTCGCGGTGACCAACCGCACCCGCCATGTCTCGACCTCGGATGAGCTGGGGGCGGTGTCCCGGGCCCGCGAGGCGGCCGAGACGCGGCTGTACGAGACCCTGAACGCCATTCCCGTCGCCCTGGTCCAGACGGATCGCGGCGGCAAATTCGTCTTCGCCAACCGGGCCGCCCACCAGCTGATGGGCCGCCGCGACGCCGAGCTGATCGGTCTGCGGTTCCACTCGGCGACCTGGGGAATCACCTATCCCGACGGCCGGCCCGTGCCGCCGGACCTGCTGCCCAGCGCGCGGGCCCTGCGCGGCCAGACGGTAAAGGGCTTTCAGCACATCCTCGCCAACCCGGCGACCCGGCGGAAGATGCTGGTCTCGGTGACCGCCATGCCGATCGAGGACGCCCACGGCCAGATCATCGGCTCGACAGCCGCCCTCGTAGAGACCGAAGGTCTGACCACGCCGGAAGCGTTCCAGCCCGAGACCGCGTCGGTCGCGGCCGGCGACGACCTGACCCGCCGCGTGTTCGAAGCTGCGTCCAGCGCCCTGGTGGTGGTGTCCGCTCACGGCGTGGTGCGCGAAGCCAATCCGGTGGCCCTGGCTCTGTTCGGGCGCACGCTCGATGTCATCGGCGCCGATTTCGCCGACCAGTTCCTGGGCGAGACCGAGCGGGTCGAGGGTCGCCAGACCCTGCGCGCCGCGATCAGCGCCCAGCCTGGTGAGGCCGATGGCATCGTCTCGACGATGGGCGGCGACAACGGCGTGGCCTGGCGCATCCTGCCGCTGAACGCACCGGACGAGGCGGTCGACGCATTGTTGCTCGCCGGCGATCCCGTCGTGCCGGAGACGGCGGTTGAGATCGAGGTCGAGTCCGCCCCCGTCGTTGAGTTTGAACCCGGCATGGCCCCCGCAGCCGTCCTCCTGGCCGAGCCGGCCGCCGCCCTGACGCCGCAACTGGAAGCCGCCGCGGCCCGCGAGGCGGAACTGCAGGCCGAGCTGGAAGCCGCTCGCGCCCAGATCGAAGCGGAACGGGCCGAGGCTCAACGGGCGACCAAAGAGGCGCGCGCACAGGCCCTGTCCCAGGTCGAGACCGGCAACGAGGCCTCGCGTCGGCTGGAGAGCGTCGGCCGCCTGACCGGTGGCGTGGCCCAGGACTTCAACGCCCTGCTGGCCGTCATGACCAGCGCGCTCGACATGCTGCTGAAGACCGCCGACGACCCGGCCCGCGTGCGACGTCTGGGCCAGGCGGCGCTGGCGGCCGGGCAGCGAGGAGAGGCCCTTACCCGTCGTCTGTCGGCCTTCTCGCAGGGCGAGGACGCCCATGCCCAGGTGCTGGATTCCGGCGTGTTGCTGCGCGCCATGGAGACCCGTCTGCGGGCCCTTGCCGGGCCGGGCGTCGACCTGTTGATCGAGGGGCCTTCCCACGCGGCGCCGGTGCGCGTCGATCCGGTCGGTTTCGAAGGCGCGGTCCAGGCGCTGGTCCGCAATGCGGTCGAGGCTCTGGGCGGCGCGGGATCCGTGGCCGTGCGGCTGGAAGCGCTCGCCGAGGGTGGGGCGCGGCTGACGGTGCGCGACACCGGCCCGGGGCTGGATGCCGCGACTGCGGCCCGTGCGCTGGAACCCTTCTTCACCACCCGCGACGGCGCGGCGGGTCTGGGCCTGGCCCAGGTTCACGCCTTCGCCCGCCAGTCCGGCGGCGCCCTGACCCTGACCGGGGCCGAGGGCGAGGGCGCCGAGGCGACCGTGATCCTGCCGCCCGTCGAACCGGCGATCGCGGGCGCGGCCTGACGCTTCACGGCTTGGCTTGGCGGGGCGGCGTGTTAGATTAACGAACGTCGTTTGATCGCGTTCGGAGCCCGGCCATGAAGATCCTTCGGTTCGTTCTGGTGCTGGCCGTGATCGGCTATGCGGGCTGGCTGGCCTGGCCTTTTCTTTCCACCTTCTTCGAGGGCGCCTCCACGACGGTAGCGACCGAGCGCGCCTCCGCCGTCGTCGAGACCGGAGGCGGCATCCCCCAGACGGCGCTGTGGATCGGAGCGGTGGCCCTGTATCTGGTTGCGGCCTTCATGCTCGGCGCCGGCAATCCGAAGGCGGCTGTGGCCTATTTCCTCGGCTTCCTCGCTGATGCGGTGCTGAGGCTGGCCATCGACCGATCGGGCGGCGGCGGTCCGGCCAGCGCCTCGATCCAGGCGGACGCCTCCGCCGGCGGAGGCGAGATCGCCCGACAGTCGGCCGAGGCGGTGGCCCCGATCGGCCTGTCGGTCGATCCGACCTGGCTGGTGCTGGGCATATTGCTGGTGGTCGGCCTCATCATTGTCGCCGTCTCGCGACGGAGGCGGCGACATCGTTCGCCCGGCCATCTCGCCGCCTGATCCACATTCTTCGTCGGCCTATCGCCCCTTGGGCTACTTGAGGCCGGAAGGGACCCCCATATCCCCGCCAGCGGTTGACCCGGAACGGTCAGGCGCTAGGACAGCGGCCGACTCCCCGACTGCGCCCGATACAGAGGTTCTCATGGCAGACGCCGCCCCCGCCGCTCCCGTTTCCTACGATGTCGTCGTGATTGGCGGCGGACCCGGCGGTTACAATGCCGCAATCCGGGCGGGGCAGCTGGGGCTGAAGGTGGCCTGCGTCGAAAAGGGCGAGACCCTGGGCGGCACCTGCCTGAACGTCGGCTGCATGCCCTCGAAGGCCCTGCTGCACGCGTCGGAACTGTTCGAGATCGCCAACAAGGAGTTCCCGACCCTGGGCATCGATGTTGGCGCCCCCAAGGTCAACCTGCCGCAGATGATGAAGCAGAAGGCTGAAAGCGTGACGGCCCTGACCAAGGGGATCGAGTTCCTGTTCAAGAAGAACAAGGCCGAGTGGATCAAGGGCACGGGCAAGATCGTCGGTACCGGCAAGGTGGAAGTCACCGCCGCCGACGGAACCGTCACGATCCTGACCGCCAGGAACATCGTCATCGCCACAGGCTCCGAGCCCACCCCTCTGCCGGGCGTGGACTTCGTCGAGGGCAAGATCATCGATTCCACCGGCGCACTGTCGTTGTCGGCGATTCCCAAGAAGCTGATCGTCATCGGCGCGGGCGTGATCGGGCTGGAGCTCGGTTCCGTCTGGCGTCGCCTGGGGGCCGAGGTCACCGTCGTGGAGTTCCTCGACAAGGTCGGCGCCGGCATGGATGCCGAGGTCGCCACCGCCTTCCAGCGCGGCCTGACCAAACAGGGCATGATCTTCAAGATGGGGACCAAGGTCACCTCGGCGAAGTTGGCCAAGGACGGCGTGGTCCTGACGCTAGAGCCCGCCGCTGGCGGCGCCGTCGAAACCCTGACCGGCGACGTGGTCCTGGTCGCCATCGGTCGTCGTCCCTACACCGCCGGGCTGGGCCTGGAGAGCGTCGGCATCGAGACCGACAAGCGCGGCTTCCTCGTCAACGACCATCTGAAGACCGGCAAGGACGGGATCTGGGTCATCGGCGATGCGACCCACGGCCCGATGCTGGCCCACAAGGCGGAAGAAGATGCCGTCGCCGTCATCGAGTTCATCGCCGGCAAGGCGGGCCACGTCGACTATGATCTAGTCCCCAGCGTCATCTACACCGGGCCGGAAGTGGCCTGGGTCGGCAAGACCGAGGAACAGCTCAAGGTCGCCGGCGTCGCGTTCAAGAAGGGCAAATTCCCCTTCACCGCCAACAGCCGCGCCAAGATCAACCACGAGACCGAGGGCTTCGTGAAGGTTCTGGCTGATGCGACGACGGACAAGGTGCTGGGCGTGCACATCTTCGGCCCCTCTGCCGGCGAGTTGATCGCCGAGGCCTGCATCACGATGGCTTTCGGCGGCTCATCGGAAGACATCGCCCGCACCTCCCACGCCCATCCGACCCGCTCGGAAGCTGTCAAACAGGCGGCTATGGGCGTCGAGGGCTGGACGATGCAGGCCTAGGGTGGACCTCCACCTTGCCGGCAAACGCGCGCTCGTCTGCGGCGGATCCAGCGGTCTTGGTCGCGCCGTGGCCGAAGCGCTGGCGGCGGAGGGTGCCCATGTCGCCCTGCTGTCGCGGGACGCGGAAAAGCTGCAAGTCGTGGCCGACGGGATCAATGCGACGTCGACCGGCCGAGCCGTGATCGTGACGGCCGATCTGGCGGATCACGCGGGCCTGCTGGCTGCGGTGGATACGGCCGAGCGCTTGCTGGGCGGGCCGATCGAGATCCTGCTGAACAACACGGGCGGGCCGCCGCCGTCGGGCGTCGCGGGGCTCGATCCAGACCTGTGGCGCGCTCAGTTCGAGTCCATGGTGCTGTCGGTTTTCCGTCTGAGCGACCGGGTCCTGCCGGCCATGCGCGCGGCGGGCTGGGGCCGCATCCTGAATGTCGCCTCGTCCTCGGCGGTGGAGCCCAATCCGATGCTGGGCGTGTCCAACACCCTGCGCGCCGGTATCACCGGCTGGGCCAAGAGCCTGGCGACCGAGGTGGCCGCGGACGGCGTGACCGTCAACACCCTCCTGCCCGGCCGTATCGACACGCCGCGTATCCAGCAGTTGGACAAGGCCGCCGCCGAACTCACGGGAGGCACGCGGGAACAGGCGCAGTCGAAGTCGGTCGAGAGTATTCCGGTCGGGCGGCTGGGCGATCCGGCCGAGTTCGGCGCCGTGGCGGCCTTCCTCGCCAGTCCGAGGGCGGCCTATGTCACGGGTTCCCTGATCCGCATTGATGGCGGAGCCATAAGGGCGATCTAGCGGCGCTCGATGGCCGAGGGCGTGGTTCGCGGCTGCAGCCCGCCGAAGCCCATGCGACGCGCGCCATAGTCGAGCTCGACCCGGCGGAAACGGTAGAGCACGTCGGCGCCGATCAGCAGCGCCGGCTGGTCGCCCAGCCCCAGGGTGTTGAAGGCGTGCAGCTCGGCGAACAGCAGGGGCGTGGCGCCCAGCTCATGCCGGCCGATCCTCAAGGTGTTCAGGCGACCGGCATAGGCGTCGATCGTCTGGCCGGTGAAGCCGTAGAGCGGGATGGGCCGCGAACCCACCTGACCGCCGATGGCGCGCAACAGGGCGGTGTTGCCGATCGAATACTGGCCGCCGCTGTCGACGAACGACTGGACCGGGACGCCGTCGGCCACGGCGTTGGTCAGAATCAACTGGCCCGAGGAATCCAGTCGCGCCCGCGCGCCGCCTGGCAGGCGCGTCGGGATGACGGAGGCGGAGCCCCCCGCGTAGAAGGCGGGGCCCGAGGGCGTCAGGCTGACGGTCCGGTCCGCCAGGTTCATCGACAGCCGGAACTGGGACAGGATGTCCAGGCCCAGCAAGCCGTCGGCGGCCAGCAGCGACCGCTCGAACACGGGCATGACCACGTTGTTGAAACGTCGCCGCCCGAAAGTCACCCGCCCGGCCACGGCTGTGGGCGTCTCCTGGGCGGAGGTGATGCCGTGGACGACCACCGTGGGACCGGCCGGCAGACCCAGGGCCTCGGCCAGATCGCGGGCGATGGAGGTGCGCTCGGCGCCCGTGTCCAGCACGAAAAGGCGCGGGCTGCGGCCGTTCAGCCGCACGGCGGCAGCCATCCGGGTCAGCAGGTTCGCCGACAGCGACAGGGCTTCGGGCGGCGGGGCGGGCGGGGTGACGGCCTGTTGCGTGAAGCCGCCGAGACCGGTGAGCAGAAGGGCGCCGCCGCCCAGCATCAGCCGGCGGTCGAGGCCCTCGCGCCCGGGTTCGTCCCTGATCTGCGTTGTCCGCTCGATCATGGCCGCCTCCCCGCAGCATTTGCCCGAGCCTAGGACGGCGGCCGGGGCGCGCCTAGCCTGCGCCGCGTTACCGATTGGTCATGTCGGAGTGCAGCCGGAGGGTGTATACCGGGCGTTCAGAATAAAGATTCCGATGTTGTCGATGCTGCTCCTTCTCACCGCCGCGCCCCAGACCGCCGAGATTCCTGCCCCTTCCCTTCGGCCCGGGACAATTCAAGAGATGATCGTGCCGGAGCGTCCTGCGCAAGAGAACGCCGCGCGGATGCCGGTCTTGAGCGACACCGGTTTCGGCTGCGACAGCGATGTCAGGTTGGCCACGTATCCGAATGCCGGAAACAGCCTTCTATGGCGCGACGGCGGCGACCCGGTCGGCCTCTATCGCCTGCTGGATCGCCGAGTGAACGGCTGTCCGGAACCGATCGTCGTCAACTACCGGGTGCCCGGCTCGAACGCGATCGGTCGTGAAGCCGTCGCGCCCGGACGCGGAGATCGCCTTCCGGCCCACTAGGCTCGTGGATGGGCCGCGGCGTAGGCGCCCAGCAGATGGGCGGCGTCGACGGCGGTGTATTTCTGGGTCGTGGACAGGCTGGCGTGGCCCAACAGCTCCTGAATACTGCGCAGATCGGCGCCCGCGCCCAGCAGATGGGTGGCGAAGCTGTGCCTCAGTGCGTGGGGCGTGGCCGATGCCGGCAGGCCTAGTCGGCCGCGCAATTTCTGTACCGTCGCCTGCACATGGCGGGCGCTGAGCGGGCCGCCGCGACGGGCCCGAAACAGGGCGTCCGACGGCTCGAGCGGGAAGGGCTGGGCGGCGAGCGCGGCGTCAACCGCTGACCGCACGGCGGGCAGGACCGGGACCATCCGGGTCTTGCCGCCCTTGCCGGTGATGCGCAGGCTTTCGAGCAATGGCGCATCGGCGCGGGTCAGGCCGAGCGCCTCCGAGATTCGCAGGCCACAGCCGTAGAGCAGCGACAGGACCGCGACGTCGCGCAACGCCTCCCACGGTTCGGCGTCCGGATCGAGGGCGGGCTCGGCGAGCATGCCCCGGGCCTGATCGGCGCTGACCGGGCGGGGCAGGGAGGGCTTCACCCGGGGCCCGCGCACCAGGGCCAACTGGGGCGCGGGCGTGCCGCAGCGGCGGTCGAGGAAGACGTGGAAGGTGCGGATCGCCGACAGGGTCTGGCTGAGCGAGCGGGCATTGAGTGGCCCATTCTTGCTGGAATTGGCGCCGGAGCGTCGCTCGGCGAGGTGGGCGCGCAGTTCGGCGGCGGCGACGGTCCCGAGGTCGGCGAGACGCTGCGGCTCGCCACGATGGCGTTCGAGGAAGGAGAGATATTGGCGACCGATATGGCCGTAGGCCTCCAGCGTGCGGGGCGACAGGCGGCGCTCATGCGCCAGATGCTCAAGCCAGGCCGAGAGGGCCTCATTTGCGCTGAGGCGCCTTGGGGCGGTCAGTTGAGGATCGGCCATCGCTCGGCCGTGCGTTCGACGACCCGGGCGATGAAGGCGACCAGTTCGCAGCCCATGCCGGGGGTGAAGCCTTCTTCCTCGGGCGAGGCGAAGGCGCAGAGGCCGGGGCGGGCCTCTTCGGGGCGCTCGCCGCCGAGGTGCGGCGCCATGCGGATCAGGGCCACGGACCTGGCCTGCTCCGTCGAAGGGCCGAAAAGGTCGAGGCCGTCGAACATGGGCCCAAGCCAGGTCAGCCCGTGGTCGCCGAGCAGGGTGTCGACGGCGCCGACCTCCAGCCCCCGCCAGCCGAAGGGCACGCCACCCGGCTTCTCGATGGCCATGGCGGCGCCCGCGAGGCCGAAGCGGCCCTGCGCCACCGCATCCAGCCTGCGGGCGAGATCGGAGTGGTTGCGCGACTCCATCAGATTCAGGGCCGCGACATGGGTCTGGGTCTGGGCGGCGAAGTTCGCACGGGCGACCGACTCGATACGTTTCCTGGCGTCGGCCTCGCGCTCGGCGGCTTCCTCGAGCCGGGTCAGGGCGGCGCGGCCGAACTCGACGACATTGCGCCCAGGCGGCTTCAGACCGACCTCCGCCAGCAGGGAACGGTCGTCCAGCAGGGTCTGGGGGTTGGCTTGCAGCCAGGCGCGGACGTCGGGCCAGTGAAGGTCGCCGGCGGCGAACAGGTCTGCGGTCTGGTCCCTGGACGTCACGTCGGCGCTCCTCCCGGAACGCCGGGTCGTAAACTACAGAATGGAGCGTCCCGGTTTGTCGATCCTCTAGAGGATCGACTGGCCCGTCTTGCCCCAGTCCGCCAGGAAGGCATCAAGACCCTTGTCGGTTAACGGGTGCTTGATCAGGGCCTTGAAAGTGTCTGCGGGCAGGGTGGCGGCGTCCGATCCGGCGAGCGCGGCGGCCGTCACATGGGCCGGGTGACGCAGGGAGGCGGCCAGAATCCGGGTCTCGAAGCCGTGGATGTCGTAGATCGCGCGGATCTCTTCCAGCAGCTCGATGCCCTGGGCGCCGTGGTCATCGAGGCGGCCGACGAAGGGCGAGACGTAGGTGGCGCCGGCCTTGGCGGCCAGCAGGGCCTGGGCGGCGGAAAAGCAAAGGGTGACGTTGGTCTGGACGCCCTTGTCGGCGAAGGCGCGGGCCGCGCGCAGGCCGTCCCAGGTCAGGGGCAGCTTCACCACGACGTTCGGGGCGATGGCGGCGAGCTTGTCGCCTTCCTTGACCATGGTCTCGAAATCGGTCGCCACGGCCTCTGCCGAGATCGGGCCCTCGACCAGGGCGCAGATTTCGGCGATGACCTCGGCGATGTTGCGCCCGGACTTTGCGATCAGCGTGGGATTGGTGGTCACGCCGTCCACCATCCCGGTGGGCAGCATGTCCTTGATGACGGCGACGTCGGCGGTGTCGAGGAAGAGTTTCATGGGTCCGGGTTTTAACGGCGTAGGCAGGCGAGAGCGAGCCTCTAAATCCTCCCCCGTCGGGGGCTTGCGGTCGGCTCGTGTACGAGCCGATCCTCAAGGCTCGAAGCGAAGCGGAGAGACGGAGGGGGCCCGATCCGGAGTCCGACGGAGGCGGCGGGCCCCCTCCACCCCCGCGCAAGCGCGCGGCGGTCCCCCTCCCCCGACGGGGGAGGAATAGGTGCAAGTCGCCTCGGTTCTCATTCCCCTGCCGGTGCACGAGGCCTTCGATTACGAGGTGGCCGAAGGCATGGACCTGGCGCGCGGCGATCAGGTCTCTGTGCCCCTGGGGCCGCGCCTGATGCGGGGCATCGTGGCCGAGGTGCGCGAGACGACGGGGTCGAACCGGCGGCTGAAGGCGGTCGAGGCGAAGCTGGACGATCCGCGTCTGCCGCCGGGGACCGTGGACTTCGTCGAATGGGCCGCGCGCTGGACCCTGAGCCCGCCCGGAGAGATGGCGGCGACGGCCTTGAAGGGACTGCGGGCGCCGAGGCCCCGGCCGGAGCGGCGGCTCAGGCGCGTCGGCGACAGGGTCCCGGCGCGACCCACGGCCGGGCGGACGGCGGTGCTGGAGGCGCTCGGCGAGACGGCGATGCCGGGGGCGGCGCTGGCCCGGGCGGCCGGGGTCTCCTCGGCCGTGGTCAAGGGGCTGGTCGACGAGGGCGTGCTCGAGGTCATCGAGATCGAGGCGGAGGCCGCCTTCGATCCGCCCGATCCCGACCATAGGCCGGCGACGCTGAACGCGGACCAGGCCGCGGCGGCGGACGTGCTGTCTGCGGCCACCGAGGCCGGCGTCTTTAAGCCCTTCCTGCTGGACGGGGTCACGGGGTCGGGCAAGACCGAGGCCTATCTGGAGGCGGTGGCGCGGACGCTGAAGCGGGACCCGTCGGCCCAGATTCTGATCCTCCTGCCCGAGATCGCCCTGACCCAGGCCCTGATCGAGCGGATCACCAAGCGGTTCGGGGCGGCGCCGGCGGAGTGGCATTCGGGGGTCGCGCCGCCGCGTCGGCGGATGGTGTGGGAGGCGGTGGTCGCGGGCCGCTGCAACATCGTGGTCGGGGCGCGCTCGGCCCTGTTCCTGCCCTTCACGAAGCTGAAGCTGATCGTCGTCGACGAGGAGCACGACGGGTCGTTCAAGCAGGAGGACGGGCTGGTTTATCACGGCCGCGACCTGGCCGTGGCGCGGGCGCGGATCGAGGGGGCGGTGGTGGTCCTGGCCTCCGCGACACCGTCGCTGGAGACCCTGTGGAACGCCCATCACGGCCGCTACGGCTGGCTGAGGCTGTCGAGCCGGCACGGGGCGGCGGTGCTGCCGGCGATCAGCCTGCTGGACCTGAGGCAGAACCCGCCCGACCCCCAGACCTGGCTGTCGCAGCCGCTCCGGGAGGCGATCGCGGAGACCTTGCTGGCGGGGGAGCAGACCCTGCTGTTCCTCAACCGGCGTGGCTATGCGCCGGTGGTGCTGTGCCGGGCCTGCGGGCATCGGATGACCTCGCCGGACACCGACAGCTGGCTGGTCGAGCACCGCTACACCGGGCGGCTGGTCTGTCACCTGACCGGCTTCTCGATGGTGCGGCCCAAGCTGTGTCCGTCGTGCGGGGCCGAGGACAGTCTGGTCTCGGTCGGGCCCGGCGTCGAACGGGTCGAGGAGGAGGTGCGCCAGCTTTTCCCGCAGGCGCGGACGGCTGTGTTCAGCTCCGACACCATCCCGGACCCCAGGGCGATGCGGGCCCTGATCCAGCGGATGACGGACGGGGAGATCGACATCCTGGTGGCGACCCAGGCCGCGGCCAAGGGCCACAATTTCCCGCACCTGACCCTGGTCGGGGTGGTGGACGCGGACCTCGGCCTGCGCGGCGGGGACCTGAGGGCGGCGGAGAGGACCTTCCAGCTTCTGACCCAGGCGACGGGCCGGGCGGGGCGGGCGGACAAGCCGGGTCGGGCGATCCTGCAGACCTGGACGCCCGAGCATCCGGTGCTGATGGCGCTGGCGGCCGGGGACCGGGACGCCTTCGTTGAGGCCGAGATGGCTGAGCGGGAGGCGGCCTCACTGCCGCCGCATGGACGGCTGGCCGCGATCATCCTGTCGGGCATCGACGCGATGGCGGTCGAGAAGGTCGCCAACGCCCTGGCGGCGGCGATCCCCAACGCGGAGCGGCTGGAGGTCTATGGCCCGGCCGATGCGCCCCTGGGGCTGATCCGGGGGCGGCGTCGCAAGAGACTGCTCGTGCGGGCGGACCGGGATGTCGACCTGCAGGGGTTCCTGCGGTCGTGGCTCAGCCGGGTGAAGGTGCCGGGATCCGTTCGGCTGACGGTGGATGTGGATCCGTACAGCTTCCTGTAGCGACCGTTCGTCCGGTGGGTGCGGACGTAAAACACCCTGACGAAACGGACGAAACGACTGGTCGGACGAGGGAAAACAAGGATTTGTGCGTGGGCGGTTTGTTCAGCGGACGAAAATCGGGCGGACGACGCGCTTCGCGGATTGAGATGTCAAAGACCTGACTGGGACGTGGGGTCGACGGCTGGCGGTCGCAAGAGGCGAGAGAGAATAAATTCCTGCAACCTGTTTCCTTCCTGCGCCGCAGGCGTGGGGAGGTGGCTCGAAGCGTAGCGAAGAGACGGAGGGATTCTCAGCGGCGGCAAGAACGCTTGCGGCAGCTCGCGCAGGGCTCGCTGCCACCTCCCCATGCGCAAGCGCGCACAGGGGGGGACTTGTGACGTCAGCGCGGGCCGGTCAGGCGGATCTCGAACAGTTTCGGCCAGTTCTTGCCGGTGACGAAAAGCCGCCTGTTCTCGGCGTCCCAGGCGATGCCGTTGAGGACGTCGTCCGAAGGATTGGCGACCGGGTCGGGCAGGATGCCGGTCAAGTCGATGACGCCGATGACCACGCCCGTGGCCGGGTCGATGCGGACGATGAAACTGGTTTGCCAGACGTTGGCCCAGACCTCGCCCTCGATGAACTCCAGCTCGTTCAGCCGCTCCAGCGGCCGGCCCATGTAGGTGACCGGGACCGAGCCGGTCTGTTGCAGGGTGACGGGATCGAGGAAACGCAGCGACGGGGAGCCGTCCGACAGGATGACCCGCGTGTCGTCGTGGGTCAGGCCCCAGCCCTCGCCGGAATAGGAGAAGGTCCCGGCCGGTTCGAGGTCGTCGATGTCCCAGACGAAGCCGTGGCCGCCCTGCCAGGTCAGGGTAATGATGCGATCGCCGACGGCGGTCAGGCCTTCGCCGAAGAACTGCATATCCAGATCGCGCTTCTGCAGGACCACGCCGTCCTCGAGGCGCACGCGGCGCACGCTGGACGGATGACGGCCCGTGCTCTCCAGCAGGATGCCGTCGTGGAACTCCAGGCCCTGGGTGAAGGCGGCGGGGTCGTGCGGATAGGTGGCGACGATATCGTAGCCGTAGCGCGGCGGTCGGGCGGGCTGGGTCGCGGGCGCGACGGCCTGCGCGACGGGGGCGGCGGGCGCTGACGTCTGTGCAACCACGGCCGGGGCGAAGGCGAGGCCGATCAGCCCCGCGAACGCCGCGACCGGACGGAACGCCCGCCCACGCATCAGTGGGCCGGGTCGGCGGCGGCTTCCGCCTCCGCTTCCCTCGCGCGCACTTCCGCCTGATCGGCGACCTGACGTGCGAGTTTGGCCTTCTCCTGTTTGGAGGTGGCTGAGCGTCCCAGCATGTTCAGCGCCTCCACCCCGGCCGAGAAGGCCATGGCGGCATAGATATAGCCCTTGGGCACATGGAAGCCGAAACCATCGGCGATCAGGACGAGGCCGATCATCAGCAGGAAGCCGAGCGCCAGCATGACCACGGTCGGGTTCTTGGCGATGAAGTTGGCCAGGGGGTCGGCGGCCAACAGCATGACGGTCACTGCGGCGAGAACGGCGACCACCATGATCGGCAGATGTTCAGTCATGCCGACGGCCGTCAGGATGGAGTCGATCGAGAAGACGAGGTCGAGGATGATGATCTGGACGATCGCCGAGCCAGCGTTGGAGATCATCACATCCTTCTTGTCGAGGACGTCATGCGACGGCGTCGGGTCGACCGTGTGGTGGATTTCCTTGGTGGCCTTCCAGATCAGGAACAGGCCGCCCGCGATCAGGATCAGATCCTTCCACGAGAATTCGTTGCCCATCACCGTAAAGACAGGCTGGATCAGGCCGACCAGCCAGGCGATGACCGACAGCAGGGCCAGGCGCATGATCAGGGCCAGGCCGATGCCGATGCGGCGCACGCGCTGGCGATGCTCGGGCGGAAGCTTGTTCGACAGGATCGAGATGAAGATCAGATTGTCGATGCCGAGCACGATCTCCATCACCACCAGGGTAACGAGGGCGGCCCATGCGGCCGGGTCGCTAAGCAGCGGGATAATGCTGTCGAACATCAAGGTCTCTCTGGCGGGAAGGATTTTCTCTGTAGCGCACGCCGCGCGGCGCAGTTCAAGCCCAGGCTAGGACGCAGGCCGCGTCGAAATGACTTCAGGGACCTGATTGACCAGGGCCCCCGCCCCGCCGCAGGCCATCACGGCGGCCCGGACCGCGGCATGGCTGGCGAGGCTCTGGGCCTCGACATAAATCCGGCCAGCCTGGGGGTAGGCGGCGCGGATGCGGTGCTCCAGCCGGGCGACCGTGTCCTCGACCTCGGCGGCGGTGAGGTCGTCGCGGAAGTCGAGGCTGAGGCAGACGAGGATCTCGTTGGGACCGAAATGCATGGTGCGGGCGTCGTTCAGCCCCATGACCCCGGGCGCGGCGCGGGCGATGGCCTCGACGCCTTCGCGGGTCGCAGGATCGGCCGCCTCTCCGGTCAGCAGGCTCTGGCTCTCGACGGCGAGGAAGGCGGCGGCGATCGCCAGGATGAGGCCGATGACGACCGAGGCGACTCCGTCCAGCACCGGCAGATCGAACAGATGGCTGCAGACCACCCCGACCAGGGCGACGACGAGACCGACCAGGGCAGCGGTGTCCTCGAACAGGACGGTAAAAATGGTCGGGTCCTTGGATGAGCGGATGACGGCGAAGAAGGGCCGGCCCTCGCGTTGCTTGTTGAAAGCGTTCAACGCCACCAGCCACGATGCGCCCTCGAACAGCACGGACAGGCCCAGCACGACATAGTTGACCCAGGCGTTCTGGATCGGCTCGGGCGACCGGATACGCTCTATGCCGTGGGTGATCGAGAGGACCGCGCCGACGCCGAAGATCAGGACCGCGACCACGAATGTATAGAAATAGAGCTGCAGCCCGTGGCCGAACGGGTGGCCGACGCTCGCCGGCCGGGCGGCGCGTCTGAGCCCGATCAGCAGGATGATCTGGTTGCCGGTGTCGACGCCCGAGTGGATCGCCTCTGACATCATGGCGGCCGAGCCGGTGAACAGGGCGGCGCCCAGCTTGGTCACCGCGATGGCAAGGTTCCCGGCCAGGGCGGCGAAAATGACGTTCTTTGAGGTTGAGGCTGCCATAATGTCGCAGTGGTGAGCGTGGGTGCGACCGTATCGTTCCCCGGCTTCGGTTGCGACAGCGAAAAGCCCATGCTATCAGGCGCCCGGCTTCCAGGGGGCGTTTCCGACGAGACGGCCCTTGGCGTGCTTTCCTTAAGCATTACAAGCCTTTGACCGGCGCGAGCTTCGCGGCCGGTCGTTTGAACAGACACGCACAGCGGACGGACAGGCCTTGGCTGACGATTTCAGAACTACGGAAGTCGGCGCGCGCTACGCACAGGCGCTGTTCGACCTGGCCCTGGAAACCGGCCGCCTGGAGGCCATTCGCGCCGACCTGAAGTCGCTGAAGGCCGCCTGGATCGAGAGCGCCGACCTGCGCCGCCTCGCCACCTCGCCGGTGATCGCCGCCGAGGACCAGCAAAAGGGCCTCGCGGCCATCGCGACCAAGGCGAAGTTCGACGCCACCACGAAGAATTTCCTCGGCCTCCTGGCCCAGAACGGCCGCGCCCGCGACCTGGGCGCCGTGATCTCCGGCTTCGAGAGCCTGTATGCGGCGCACACCGGCGTCGTCGCGGCGGAAGTCGTCTCGGCCGTGCCGCTGTCGGCCGCCCAGACCACCCATATTCGCTCGGCCCTGTCGCAGGCGCTGGGCAAGGCTCCCGAGATGACCGCCCGCGTCGATCCGTCGATCCTGGGCGGACTGAAGGTCAAGGTCGGCTCGAAGCTGTTCGACGCCTCGCTGAAGACCAAGCTCGACCAGATGAAGTTCGCCCTGAAGCGGGCCTGACCCGCTTCACACTAAAAAAGCAGCGGGCCACGGCACGCACCGAAACAAGCATGCAGCGGACCTGACGGCCCGCCCTGAAGACCAAGACAGAGAGATCCAAATGGACATCCGCGCCGCCGAGATTTCGGCCATCCTCAAGTCCCAGATCGCCAACTTCGGCGTTGAAGCCGACGTCTCGGACGTCGGTCAGGTCCTGTCGGTCGGCGACGGCATCGCCCGCATCCACGGTCTGGACAATGTCCAGGCCGGCGAGATGATCGAATTCCCCAAGGCCGGCGTTAAGGGCATGGCCCTGAACCTGGAACGCGACAACGTCGGCGCCGTGATCTTCGGCCAGGACAACCAGATCGCCGAGGGCGACGAAGTCCGCCGCCTGGGCGAGATCGTGGACGTTCCGGTCGGCAAGGGCCTGCTCGGCCGCGTCGTCAACCCGCTGGGCGAGCCGATCGACGGCAAGGGCCCGATCCAGTTCACCGAGCGTCGCCGCGTCGACGTGAAGGCTCCTGGCATCATCCCCCGCAAATCGGTTCACGAGCCGATGCAGACCGGCCTGAAGGCCATCGACACCCTGATCCCCGTCGGCCGCGGCCAGCGCGAACTGATCATCGGCGACCGTCAGGTCGGCAAGACCGCTGTGGCGATCGACACCATCCTGAACCAGAAGTCGATCAACGTCGAAGGCGCGTCGGAAGGCGAAAAACTCTACTGCATCTATGTCGCCATCGGCCAGAAGCGCTCGACCGTGGCCCAGATCGTCAAGACGCTCGAGGAGCGCGGTGCCCTGGAATACACCATCGTCGTCGCCGCCACGGCGTCCGAGCCGGCCCCGCTGCAGTTCCTGGCCCCGTTCTCGGGCACGGCCATGGGCGAGTTCTTCCGCGACAACGGCATGCACGCCCTGATCGTCTATGACGATCTGTCCAAACAGGCCGTCGCCTATCGCCAGATGTCCCTGCTGCTGCGCCGTCCGCCGGGCCGCGAAGCCTATCCGGGCGACGTCTTCTACCTGCACAGCCGCCTGCTGGAGCGTTCGGCCAAGCTGAACGAGGACAACGGTTCGGGCTCGATGACGGCCCTGCCCCTGATCGAGACCCAGGCCAACGACGTCTCGGCCTATATCCCGACCAATGTGATCTCGATCACCGACGGCCAGATCTTCCTGGAATCCGACCTGTTCTACCAGGGCATCCGCCCGGCCGTGAACGTCGGCATCTCGGTGTCGCGTGTGGGCTCCTCGGCCCAGATCAAGGCGATGAAACAGGTCGCCGGTTCGATCAAGGGCGAGCTGGCCCAGTACCGGGAGATGGCCGCCTTCGCCAAGTTCGGCTCGGACCTGGACGTCTCGACCCAGAACCTGCTGGCCCGCGGTGCGCGCCTGACGGAACTGCTGAAACAGCCCCAGTACTCGCCGCTGACGGTCGAGGAGCAGGTCGTGTCAATCTATGCCGGAACGCGCGGCTTCCTCGACAAGATCGCGGTGGCCGACATCGCCCGCTTCGAGTCCGAACTGCTGGCTCGCATGCACTCGGCCCACCAGTCGACGCTGGACGCCATCAAGACGACCAAGGCCCTGTCCAAGGAGCTGGAAGCCGAACTGAAGGCCGCCATCGAAGCCTTCGCCAAGACCTTCGCGTAAGACTGACCGGTAGGGATTAGAAGAGCACCACCCGATGGCCAGCCTCAAGGAAATGCGCAATCGGATCGGAAGCGTGAAATCCACGCAGAAGATCACGAAAGCCCTGAACATGGTCGCCGCGGCCAAGCTGAAGCGCGCCCAGGACCAGGCCGTGGCGGCGCGTCCCTATGCGCTGAAGATGGCCGCCGTCATCGCCAACCTGGCGGCCGGCGTGTCCGGCGACGGCGCGCCCAAACTCCTGGCCGGAACCGGCTCGGACAAGAAGCACCTCGTCGTCGTGGCGACGGGCGACAAGGGTCTGGCCGGCGGTTTCAACACCAATGTGATCCGGGCCGCCAAGGAACGGATCAACAGCCTGATCGCCGCCGGCAAGGACGTCCGGATCATCGCCGTGGGCCGCAAGGTCCGCGACGGCCTGACCCGCCAGTTCGGCGCCCGCATCGTGCGCACTTTCGAGCTCAGCGAGCACAAGGTCATCGGCATGGCCGCCGCCGAGCCGATCGCCGCCCTGATCGCCGAGGAGTTCGAGGCCGGTAACGCCGACGTCGTGACCCTGTTCTACAGCCGCTTCCAGTCGGTCATCTCGCAGGTCCCGACGCCGAAACAGCTGATCCCCGCCGTCGTCGATGGCGACGCCCCGCCGATCGACCTGAACGGCGCCGTCTACGACTACGAGCCCTCGGAAGAGGAAATTCTCGACGTCGTGCTGCCGCGCAACATCACCACCCAGGTGCTGGCCGCCCTGTACGAGAACCAGGCCAGCTTCTTCGGGGCCCAGATGGGCGCCATGGACAACGCCACGCGCAATGCGGGCGACCTCATCAATGCCTTGACGCTGAGCTACAACCGCAAGCGCCAGGCCCAGATCACCACCGAACTGATCGAGATCATCGCCGGCGCGGAAGCGCTCTGATCCTCCGATCCTGACAGAACACACGATAAACGGACTGCACCCGATGACCGACACCGTCGCCAAGAAACCCGCCGCCCCCAAGAAGCCCGCTGCTTCCAAGGCTCCCAAGGCTCCCGCCGCCTCCGCGACCGGCAACGCCGTCGTCACCGTCGGAACGGGCGTGGGCAAGATCGCCCAGGTCATCGGCGCCGTCGTGGACGTCGAGTTCACCGGCGAACTGCCGGCGATCCTGAACGCGCTGGAAACCCGGAACGTCGACCAGAGGACGGGCGAGCCCTTCACCCTGGTCCTGGAAGTGGCCCAGCACCTGGGTGAGAACATGGTCCGCACCATCGCCATGGACACGACCGAGGGCCTGACGCGCGGCCAGCCGGTGACCGATACGGGCACCTCGATCCTGGCTCCGGTCGGCCCGGGCACGCTCGGCCGCATCATGAATGTCGTCGGCCAGCCGATCGACGAAGCCGGTCCGATCCAGACCACGATGTACCGCCCGATCCACCGCGAGGCGCCGTCGTTCGAAGAACAATCGACGTCTTCGGAAATCCTGGTCACGGGCATCAAGGTCATCGACCTGATCTGCCCCTACACCAAGGGCGGCAAGACCGGCCTGTTCGGCGGCGCCGGCGTCGGCAAGACCGTTACGATGCAGGAACTGATCAATAACATAGCCAAGGCCTACGGCGGTTATTCGGTTCTGGCCGGCGTGGGTGAGCGCACCCGCGAAGGCAACGACCTGTATCACGAGATGATCGAGTCCAACGTGAACGTCGCCGGCGGCGGCGAAGGCTCGAAATGCGCCCTGGTCTACGGCCAGATGAACGAGCCTCCCGGAGCCCGCGCCCGCGTGGCCCTGACCGGCCTGGCCCAGGCCGAATATTTCCGCGACGAAGAGGGCAAGGACGTCCTGCTCTTCATCGACAACATCTTCCGCTTCACCCAGGCCGGTTCGGAAATGTCCGCCCTGCTGGGTCGTATCCCCTCGGCCGTGGGCTATCAGCCGACCCTGGCCACCGAGATGGGCAACCTGCAGGAACGCATCACCTCGACCAAGAAGGGCTCGATCACCTCGATCCAGGCCATCTACGTCCCCGCCGACGACCTGACCGACCCCGCGCCCGCCGCCTCCTTCGCCCACCTGGACGCGACGACCGTTCTGAACCGCGACATCGCCGCCCAGGCCATCTTCCCGGCCGTGGACCCGCTGGACTCGACCTCGCGGATCATGGACCCGCTGGTCATCGGCGAGGAACACTACCGCGTCGCGCGTTCGGTCCAGGAAGTCCTGCAGCAGTACAAGTCGCTGAAGGACATCATCGCCATCCTCGGCATGGACGAGCTGTCGGAAGAGGACAAGCTGGTCGTCTCGCGCGCCCGGAAGATCAGCCGCTTCCTGTCGCAGCCCTTCTTCGTGGCCGAGCAGTTCACCAACGCGCCGGGCAAGTTCGTGTCGCTGGAAGACACGATCCGCTCGTTCAAGGGCATCGTCGCCGGTGAATACGACCACCTGCCGGAAGCCGCCTTCTACATGGTCGGCGCGATCGAAGAGGCCGTCGAAAAGGCCGCCAAGCTCGCCGCGGACGCTGCATAAGCATGGCCGGGAAGCTTTCTTTCTCGCTGGTGTCGCCTGAGCGCGAGGTCTTCGCTGGCCTCGTCGATCAGGTCGATGCGCCGGGCGTCGAGGGCGACTTCGGCGTCCTCGCCGACCACGCCCCCTTCATGACCGCCCTGCGCGAAGGCCCGGTCACGGTGTTCGACGGCTCGTCGAAGCGCACCTTCGAGGTCAAGGGTGGCTTCGCCGACGTGACTCCCGCCGGCCTGACCATCCTGGCCGAGGCGGCGACCGAGGTCGCGGCGGCCTAGGGTCCGCGCGCCGTCATGACGGCGCTCATCTATCTGCTGGCAGCCGGCGCGGAAATCGCCGGCTGTTTTGCGTTCTGGGCCTGGCTGAGGCTGGAGCGTTCGCCGCTGTGGCTGATCCCCGGCATGGCCGCCCTGGCCCTGTTCGCCTGGCTCCTGACGCGGGTCGAGACCGATTCGGCGGGGCGGGCCTATGCGGCCTATGGCGGGGTCTATATCGCCGCGTCACTGCTGTGGCTGTGGCTGGTGGAGCATCGGGCGCCCGATCGCTGGGATATGCTCGGGGCGGGGATCTGTCTGGTCGGGGCAGGTGTGATCCTTTTCGGTCCGCGAGGGGCATGACGGTCGCCAATGTCCGTCGCCAAACCGATCAGGCGCCGACGCCAATCTCGCCAACCTGACCAATCGACTTGATCGGGGCTAAAACGGCCCTAGATATCGGCGGCAAGACGAGGCCACGCCCTCGCCCCGACGCCGCTGGGCCTCGGGCCAAGCCCGGGACGGCCCGGCCTTTCGCAAGGAGGGCCGTATCCAATGGCCTGGGTCTATCTTCTCATCGCCGGCCTGTTCGAGATCGTCTGGGCCTATTTCATGAAACAGTCCGAGGGCTTCACCCGGCTGTGGCCCAGCCTGCTCACGCTCGGCTTTATGGCCGTCAGCTTCGCCCTGTTGTCCATGGCGATGAAGTCGCTGCCGATGGGCACGGCCTATGTCATCTGGACCGGTATCGGCGCGGTCGGGGCCTTCATCGTCGGCGTGGTGCTGCTCGGCGAGAGCCTGACGGTGCTGCGCGTGGTCGCGGCCTTGCTCGTCGTGGCCGGCCTGGTCATCTTCCGCCTGGCGCCCGGCGGTTCGTCGCACTGACGCCCATGAGGAGGTGCGGATGCTGGAGCTTCGGCCCAACTGCGAATGCTGCGACCGGGATTTGCCGCCGGAGAGCCCGGACGCGCGGATCTGCACCTTCGAATGCACCTTCTGTGCGTCGTGCGTGGCAGGTCCGCTGAACGGCGTCTGCCCCAACTGCGGGGGTAACTTCGTCTCGCGCCCGATCCGGCCGGTGGGAAAACTGGCGCGCTTTCCCGCGAGCGCACGGCGGGTCACGCGAGCGACCTGTCCCTGATTTTCGTGCACCCCGGCGAAGGCCGGGGTCCAGATCACGGATGCGGACGGCCGGGATATCGCGCCGCGCGTCGCTCATCGCCGGGGTGCGCCGGTGAGAGAGGAACTTAGGCGGCGAACTTCGAGAAGGCCGCGACCACCTGATCGTAGGCCTGCCGTTTGAACGGCACGATCAGGTCGCAGGCTTCCGACAGATCGCCCCAGCGCCAGGCGTCGAACTCGATCTCGTCGTGCTGGTCGAGGCGGATTTCGGCCTCGTCGCCGGCGAAGCGGAAGGCGAACCAGACCTGTTTCTGGCCGTCCCACGGCTTCTTGCCCTTGAGTTTGTGTTGCGCCTTCAGGGCCTCGGGGAAGTCGTAGACGATCCAGCCCTCTGTGCGACCGATCAGCTCGGCTGAGACGACGCCGGTCTCCTCCTCCAGCTCGCGCCGGGCGGCGGCCTCGATGTCCTCGCCCTTGTCGACGCCGCCCTGCGGGAACTGCCAGGCGTGCGAGCCCGCCTGTCCGGCGCGACGGCCGAACCAGACCTTGCCGTGCTGGTTGAACAGGACGACGCCGACGTTGGGACGGTGGGTGGGGTGGAGATCGCTGTTCATATCCGAGCATCCCCGCAAAGGCGGGGACCCAGTTCTGTTGTGAGGCACGGTGGGCGGGATTAGCCTCAAAGCGCGCGCAGAGCCAGCCACGGGCCTAAAGGCCCGGGGCCCCGCCTCTGAAGCGATGCAAAAGACCTTTAGGTCTACCGCCCCGGCCGCTGCGTCATCGACGACGCCGGCGCCAGTTGCAGGCCGCGGGCGTCCAGACCGGCGGTCCAGCGGGCGGCGGCCTCGACCGTGACCGGATAGGCAAAGCCAGTCCCCAGAGCCGCGCCGCGCGACTTGGCGGCGGCCTCGAGCGCATTCAGGCGGCCGATGATGGCGGCCGGTGTCTGGGTCTCGTCGATGATCGCGTCTGCGCTGGCGCGAGCCCAGGCGCCGGGCCTGCGGCGGGCCGAGCCGTCGTCAAGGAAGGCGACGCCGCGCTGGCGGAGGGTCCCGAGGAAGGCCGCCATGCCCGTGTCCGAGGTTATGAACCGGTCGCCCAAATAGTTGGTGACGCCGAAATAGCCGGTCGCCCGACCGAGCAGCCAGGCCATCCTGGCCTCGACATCGTTGGGCGTGGCGTTGGCCAGCAGGGTGTAGGGGCCGGGATCGTTGTTGGGGTAGCCGGTCGGCTCCATCGGAATCTCGATCATGACCTCGTGGCCCTGGGCGCGGGCCAGGTCGATCCAGCCCTGCAGCCCTTGGGCGTAGGGGACGAAGCTGAGGGTCACGTCCGGGGGCAGGCGTTCGATGGCGGCGCGGGTCGTGACGGCGTTGAGGCCGAGGCCGCCGACGATCAGGGCGATGCGCGGCTTGCCGTTGGGCTGGAAGGGTCGGGCATAGGCCTGGGCCGGGACGCGGCCGTCGGCGGCGATGACAGGGAGCGCGCCTTGCGGCCCGGGTTGGCTGAGACCGGCGATGGGCGCCGCCGGCAGGGGCGAGGGGGCGATCCGGGGCGCGGCGATGGCCGAGCCGCCGGCGACGGTCGCGCCGTCCGGCAGGGTGATCAGGGCGTCGCCGCCGGCCGCGCCGGTCGGATCGAGGGCGGGGTCCGCGCCCAGACCCTGCCAGGCGGCGAACCCGCCCATGGAGAAGGCTTCTAGGCCGGTGGGCGCCGGCGCCGCGACCGGGGCCTCGCGCTCGAGGGCCACGCGGGCGGTCGGGGTTCCTGCGCGGGGGTCGCCGAGAACGGTCAGGAACAGGGCCACCGTGCCCATCAGAAGAAGACCGGCCGCGCCGACGGCGACCGGCGGCTTCCTGAACACGGCGAGGGCCGACTTGAGGTCGAACTTCGGCAGCCGCCCCGTTGGCGGGGCGCCGGCCGTGGCGGCGAGGGCGGACTGACGCTTGGCGAACATGGACGAAGTACGCTCTGCAATCTGGCGGCCGGACGGATTCCGGACGGCGATCATCGCGCACGACTATGAACAGGCGGCGGTTAAGAAAGCCTAACGGCGCGTTAGGCATGTTTCAGTGTCTCCTCCCTGCGGCGCAGGCATGGGGAGGTGGCTCGGAGCGAAGCGGAGAGACGGAGGGGTTCTGCGTGCGGCAAGAACCCCTCCGTCAGCTCGCGAAGAGGCTCGCCGCCACCTCCCCATTCGCCAAGCGGCGAACAGGGAAGAGACTTGAGGGCGCTACTCTTCTTCGGTCGTGTCGATTGCGGCGACCTCGACCGACCCGTCGCTGGTCACAATGCCTTCCGGGGCGGCCGCCAACCGGGTCAGGTCGCCGCCGGCGCGCAGGACGTCGAGCGCCCGCTGGAGCTGGTAGTCGGCGTCCTTGTCATAGTCCGCACCCGGCGCCTCGCGCGGGGTGTGGGCGCCCTTGCGCTCGGCGCCGATGGAGGCGTCCAGCGCGGTCGCATAGGCGGCCTCGGAGTAGATGAAGCTTGAGCGGGACACGATCCGGGCTTCGGCCTCGGTGCGGGCGACCTCAAGGTCGGGCTCGATGCCGGTCTTCTGGATCGAGGCGCCGGACGGGGTGTAGTAGCGCGCCGTCGTGATCGACAGGGCCCCGTCGCGGCCGCCGCCCAGCGGGATGACGGTCTGGACCGACCCCTTGCCGAAGCTGGTCAGGCCGACCAGCGTGGCCCGTTCCTGATCCTTCAGGGCGCCGGCGACGATCTCGGACGCCGAGGCGGAGCCGTAGTTGATCAGCACCACCAGATGCAGGCCGCCGGTCAGGTCGCCCGGGCGGGCGGCGTAGCGTTCGATCTGCTCGGGTTTGCGACCGCGCTGGCTGACGATCTCGCCGCGTTCGAGGAAGGCGTCGGAGACGTCGATGGCCGCCGTCAGCAGGCCGCCGCCGTTGTTGCGCAGGTCGAGCACGAAGCCCTTCACCGCCGGGTTGTCGCGCCGGATCTTCCCGATCGCCTCGGTCAGTTCGCGGCCGGTGTTTTCGTTGAAGGTCGAGATGCGCAGATAGCCGAAGTCGCCCTCCATGCGGCTGGTGACCGATTCGACCTTGATGACCTCGCGCACCAGGGTCACCTCGAGCGGCTCCTCGCCGTCGCGCAGGAAGGTGACAGAGACCGAGGTGCCCATGGCGCCGCGCAGTTTCTCCGACACCTGGGTCACGGTCAGGCCCGAGGCGTTCTGGCCCTCGATGGCCGAGATGATGTCGCCGGCCTGGACGCCGGCGCGGGCGGCGGGGCTGCCGTCCATCGGCGAGATGACCTTGACCAGGCCGCCCTCGGCCGTGATCGTCAGGCCGACGCCTGAATATTCGCCCGAGGTCCGCTCCTGCAGGTCCTCGAACCCCTGCGGCGGCAGATAGTTGGAGTGCGGGTCGAGCGCGGTCATCATGCCCGCCAGGGCCGCCTCGATCAGCTTCTTGTTGTCGACCGGAACGACATAGGCCTGTTCCACCACCGCCAGCACGTCGCCGAACAGCTGCAGCATACGGAAGGTTTCGTTGCGTGGCGTCTGGCTGGCGACGGTCACGCCGCTGAGGCCAAGAGCCGCGACGGCGGCGCCGACGATGAGCAGTTTACGCATTCGGTCTCTTTCGGAGCCGCCGGAGCAGCAGAGGGCTAAGTGAGTCGAGCTTAGGGCCTAGGACCACACGACCAAATCGTGGCGGTCCCGCGTTCAGTGGATAAAATCAGCGTCATGTCGGCTTGGGAAGCGGTTTCGCCAGGTCGCGCCCGGTGACGAGGGCCGGGGCCATGGCCCCCTCACAGATACGGCGCTGGATCCACGGCCCGATCCTCCCGGCGCAGTTCGAAATAGACCTCGCCGCCGCGCGCGGTCGAGCCCAGACCCTGGCCGTCCGCCACCCGCTCGCCCGTCTCTACGGAGAGGGTGTCGAGGCCGGCGACCACGGCGCGCCAGCCGCCGCCGAGATCCAGGATGACCACCTCGCCCCAGCCGCTGAGCGGGCCGGCATGATCGACTCGGCCTGCGGCGGGGGAGGCGATTGCACCGGCGGGAGCGGCCCAGCGCAGGCCCTGTCCCGACTTCGCCAGAGGCGCGCCGCTGACCGGCGCGGTGAGGCGGGTGCGACCGCCGGGCAGGCGGGTGGACGGCGTGGGCGCGTCGGTGACCGTCGCGGGGCGGCCGCCGAGGTTGCGGATCCGGGTCTCCAGGGCGGCTGCGGCGCGCTCGGCCAGGGCGGCGTCGGCGCGCAGCACGGCCAGCAGGGCGGTGCGGCGGCCGGACAGGTCCTCGATCTCCGCGCGGCGGTCGCCCTGGGCGCTTTCGGTGGTCAGGAGGCGTTCGCTGGACAGGACGGCGAGGCGGCGGATGCGGACGACCTCGGCCTGACGCGTGGCGAAGGCAGCGGCGCGGCGCTGCATCTCCGGGGCCATGGCCCTCATCAGGATGGCGGCGCGGACGGTGTCGACGGCGCGGTCGGCGGGGATCAGCAACGGCGGCGGCGGCTTGCGGCTCATCATCTGCAGGGCGGACAGGAGCCGGCCCTGACCGTCGCGGGCCTGGGCCAGTTCGGCGACGATGGCGGCCTCGCGCCGGCCCAGGTCGCGCAGCCGCTGGCGCTGGGCGGACAACTGCATGTCATCGGCGGTCTGGTCGCTGCGCAGGGTCGCCAGTTCGCGGTCCAGGCCGGTGATCTCGGTCTGGGCGTCGCGGGCGTCGGCGCGCAGGCGCCGCGCGCGCACCTGTTCGTCGCGGTACTGGGCCTGAAGCTGTTCGAGGTCGTCCTGGACCGAGGCTGCAGCGGGCAGGCCGGACAGGGCGATCAGGATAGACAGGACGGCGGCGCGGTTCATCAGTCCCGATGATAGGGTGATCCGGCCAGGATCGTCACCGCGCGATAGAGCTGTTCGGCCAGCATGGCCCGGGCCAGGGCGTGGGGCCAGGTCTGGGGTCCGAAGGCCAGGGTCGATCCGGCGGCGGCGAGCACGCCGGCGTCCAGCCCGTCCGCCCCACCGATGACGAAGACCAGCCGCCGCTCGCCCCGGTCGCGCAGGGTCGCGATATGGTCGGCGAAGGCGCGGCTGGAGTACGTCTTGCCGCGCTCGTCGCAGGCGATCAGGTGCGCGCCGTCGGCCGCCGCCAGCAGCAGTTCGGCTTCCGGCGCCTTGCCGGTCTTGCGGGGTTCGAGGTCGATCAGATCAAGCGGGCCGAGGCCCAGCACCCGGCCGGCCGCCGTCGCCCGGGCCGCATAGTCCGAGGCGAGCGTCGCCTCGGGCCCGCGTCCCGGCTTGCCGATCGCGGCGATGGCCAGCTTCATCCCGGAGGATGCTTACGCGTTGGCGGTGCGGTGGGCGCTGTCGACGGCCCAGATCTTTTCGATGTTGTAGAACATCCGCACTTCGGGCCGGAACAGGTGGACGATGACGTCGCCGGCATCGATCAGAACCCAGTCGCAGTGCGGCAGGCCCTCGACCTTGGCGCGGCCAAGACCCTGTTCCTTCAGCGTGCGCAGAAGGTGGTCGGCGAGCGCGCCGACATGGCGGTGCGACCGGCCCGAGGCCACGATCATGCTGTCGGCCATGGGCGACTTGCCCCTCAGGTCGATCAGGACGATGTCCTGGGCCTTGTCGTCGTCCAGCTTGGTCAGCAAGGCGATTTCAAGCGGGGTGGCACCGGTCGGGACGACGCCCTGACGGTCGAAGTTCGAGGGGTCGTCGCCGCCGTCGTCCGCGCTGAACAGCGGGAAGTCTTCGGCGGAATCGTCGGAGAGGTCTTCGTCGTGACCGTCTTCGGCCCCGTCTTCTGAGTGGATGGGCGCGATCGGCTCCATCTCATGGGCCGTGTTCGAAACGGCGTCTTCTTGCGCGTCGTGCGCGGGCGAGGGGGTCAGCGGAAGGCTCCGGGCGGGTTCACTAAAGAGGCTCTCTAGCACGAAAGCCCGAAAACGTCACCCGGTGGCTTTTTAGTTGGCTAACGCTCGACGCGCCCCCCGGTCCGATCTCCGATCGGCCGGAGGACAGGCTCTGTCTCGCTGCTTGAGCCGTAAGGTCATTTCTGGGCCCGCAAGGCCGTGGACGAACTGGGGTTCAGCGGCGCCGTCAGATAGGTCCAGGAGGGAGCCGCCATCGTGGGCAACAGGCGCGCCTCGTTGGACGAAACCCGGTGGCCGGCGAAGCGGTGGGCGGCGGGGGCGGCGCGGCTTTCAAGCAGGCTGCCCGGCCGGGCGATCACGGCCACCGGCATCATCCGCATGATGTCGGTCCAGCCCCGCCAGCAATGGAAATTCGCCAGATTGTCGGAGCCCATCAGCCAGACGAAATGCACGCCGGGGTGACGCAGTTTGAGCGCGCGCAGGGTGTCGATAGTCCAGGTCGTGCCGACGCGGGTCTCGAAGTCGGAGACCACCATGTGCGGGCCGCGCGCGAAGGTCTCGGCCGAGGCCATGCGATCGGCCAGGGGCGCGGTCTGGCGCCTGTCCTTCAGCGGGTTCTGGGACGAGACCAGCCAGATCACGCGGTCGAGATCCATCCGCTGGACCGCCGTCTCCGCCACATGGGCATGCCCGTCGTGGGCCGGATTGAACGAGCCGCCGAACAGCCCGACCTTCATCCCGGCGGCCAGGCCCAGGCCGTCTCTCAGCGCCCCTGATCGGGGGCCGCTCGCCTGGGGCGCGGGACCGGCGTGAAAGAAGGACAAGGCGGGCGGGCTCGCGTCGGACTTATGCTCACGGATGAGCAAACGAAAGCGCAGCTAACACGACGTCGGTCGGCTTGTCGCGGTCAGCCGCCGGTCTTGTTGAGCGTCTCGCCGATGACGCCGGCGTCGGGGCCGGCGAGCCAGACCCGGACCGTCGCCATGCGGCTCGACCGCCCCCGCCCGACTTGCTGCGCACAGTCGCCCTCCCCCAGGGGGGAGGGGAGGGCTCTCTAGGGCTTCCAGCCGTCGGCGAAGACCTCGATCTCGTCGCCCTCTTCGTCGATCTCGCCGCGCGTCTTGCGGACCTCGGCCCAGGCGGCGCGGAGCAGTTCCGGCACGCCTTCGCCGGAGACGCCGGAGACCATCATCGGGCGGCGGCCGGCGACGGCCTCCAGCTCGGCGGCCTTCTCCTCGCGCGCCTCGGGGGTCAGGGCGTCGATCTTGTTGAGGGCCAGGATCTCCTGCTTGTCGCCCAGACCTTCGCCGTAGGCGTCGAGCTCGCCCCGGATGATGCGGTAGGCCTCGGCCACATCGTCCTGGGTGCCGTCGATCAGGTGGATCAGGGAGGCCGAGCGTTCGACGTGACCGAGGAAACGGGTGCCGAGACCGGCGCCTTCCGAGGCCCCCTCGATCAGGCCGGGGATGTCGGCGATGACGAACCGTTCCCCGGGGCTAAGGTCAACCATGCCGAGGTTGGGGGCCAGGGTCGTGAACGGATAGTCGGCGATCTTGGGCCGCGCCGCCGAGGCGGCGGCGAGGAAGGTCGACTTGCCGGCGTTGGGCAGGCCGGCCAGACCGATGTCGGCGATCAGCTTGAGCCGCAGCCAGATCCACATCTCCTGGCCTTCCTGGCCGGGGTTGGCGTGGCGCGGGGCCTGGTTCTGCGGACCCTTGAAGCGGACATTGCCCCAGCCGCCGTTGCCGCCAGAGAGCAGCAGTTCCTTCTGGCCGACCTCGACCATGTCGAGCACGACGGTTTCCTTGTCCTCGCCCAGCACCTGGGTGCCGACGGGGACCTTGAGGACGACGTCTTCGCCCCGGGCGCCGTGCATCTGGCGACCCATGCCGTGGGTCCCTGTCGGGGCCTTGAAATGCTGCTGGTAGCGGTAGTCGATCAGGGTGTTCAGCCCGTCGACGGCCTCGACCCAGACGTTGCCGCCATTGCCGCCGTCGCCGCCGTCCGGCCCGCCGTTGGGGATGAATTTCTCGCGCCGGAATGAGACGGAGCCCGCGCCGCCGTTGCCGGAACGAATGTAGATCTTGGCCTGGTCGAGAAACTTCATCGGGGATTTCTAAGTAGGGGCGCGGACGCGTGCGACGCGATCGCGCGCGTCTTGAGGGCGGCCCATAGCCCAAGAGAGCGGCGATTTACAGGCAGGCCGCTTAAGCGGATCGAAAGCGGTCGTCGTCCAGGATCATCGAGAACACAGAAGGAGAGATCAGAATGATCTCGCTGACGACCTCGGCGACCCAGCCGCTGCCGTTCTGGCGCACTCCCTTGCCGGGGCAGGCGAAAACGCCTCAGGACGCGTCGCCGGGCTTCGGCCTGCCGTCCCTCTCCGACATGCGCGACGCGCAGAAGTCGATGAAGAAGGAGATGGCGGCCAAAAAGGTCCAGGCCGTGCGTGAACGCCGCGACGCCCTGATGCTGATGGTCAAGATCGACCCCAGGGCGGCGCTGAAGATGACGGCCGAACTGGCGAAGGAGCTGAAATCGGCGGTGAAGGACTATGTCGAGGCCGGCGGCAGGAACGTGACCGACGGCGAGATGGCGATGATGCGCCGGGACGCGAAGGACGCCCGCGAGGCCGCCGACGCGGCGCTGAAGGGGCTGCCCCCGGAACCGAAGGATGCCGAGGTCGAGGCTCCGACGGTCGATGCGGAGATGAAGCGGGCGCAGGCCGCCTATGCCGCCGCCTTCGACATCGCCGACGGGCGCGACGAGACGGCGGACCGGGCCGAAGCCGTGTTCGGCGCGGCCATGGTCGACCAGGGCTTCTTCGAGCAGGTGAAGATGGCGCTCGGTGAGCTCAAGGAAGCGCGCGAGAAGATCAAGGCCGACCGGGCCAACCCGAAATCGCCGGACAGGGACGACTGGAAGGCGGCCGACAAGGACATGGCTGAGCTGGAGAAGGCTCTGGATTTCGCTCCGACGGGGATGCCCGGGCTGGTTTCGGGCGGGGCGTCGGTCAAGGCCTGACCTGCCCTGGGTCTCCACGCGTGTCTGTGCCTCCCCGAGGGGGCCGTCCCGAGGCGCGAGACCGACGTCGCCAAACCCCAACTGCCCCGTCCGCTTCACCGACAGCGCAAAGCCTCCGTCAAGGACAGGGACTCACAGACAGGGAATAACGCAGCGGCCCGATAGGGAGGGGCAGGGGGTCAGATGTGGATGGCGTGGCCCAGCGCCCTCAGGCTCGCCTCGTGGAAGGCCTCGCCGAGGGTCGGGTGGACGTGGATGATCCCCGCGACATCCTCCAGCACGGCGCCCATCTCCAGCATCTGGGCGAAGCTGTTGGACAGTTCGGCGACGTGCTGGCCGACGGCCTGGACGCCGAGCAGGCGGTGGTCGTCCTTTGACGCGAGCACGCGCACGAAGCCGCCGTCCTCGGCCGCCTCGATGGCGAGCGCCCGGCCGATGGCGGCCAGCGGGAAGACAGCGGTGATCACGTCGTCGCGTCCTGCGACGTCGAGCGGCCCGAGGCCCGCCGAGACAATCTCCGGCTCCGTGAAACAGACGGCGGCGATGGTCACGGGGTCGAAGCGCTTGTCGTGGCCGGCGATGACCTCGGCCACGACCTCGCCCTGGGCCGAGCCCTTGTGGGCCAGCATGGGTTCGCCGGTCAGGTCGCCGACGGCCCAGACGTTCCTCATCGAGGTGGCGCAACGGTCGTCGGTCTTCACGAACGGCCCGGCCATGGCGACACCCATGTTTTCCAGACCCCAGCCGGCGGTGCGAGGACGACGCCCGACGGTGACCAGCACCTTGTCGGCGTCGAGCGACAGAGGCTCGCCCTCCTTCGTGGTGATCGACAGTTTCCCGTCCCCGAACCCGCCGGCCCGGGCGCCGAGGTGCATCTCGACCCCGTGGTCGGTCAGCCACTTCATGACCGGGTCGGTCAGGGCCTTGTCGTAGAGCGGCAGGATGCGCTCGGCCATCTCGACGATGGCGACCTGGGCCCCCAGTTTGCGGTAGGCGATGCCCAGCTCCAGACCGATATAGCCGCCGCCGACCACGACCAGTTTCCCCGGCACGGCGTCCAGCGACAGGGCCTCGGTCGAGGAGACGACGTCGCCGCCGAACGGCAGGAAGGGCAGTTCTACGGGCTCGGACCCCGTCGCCAGGATGACGTGCTCGGCCGTGATCGTAATCGGGCCGTCGGCGGTCTCGACGCGGCAGGTCTTGGCGTCCTCGAAGGTCGCCCATCCCTTGATGACCTTGACCTTCGCCTTCTTCAGCAGGGCCGCGACGCCGTTGTTCAGCTTACGGACGATCCCGTCCTTCCAGGCGACGGTCTTCGACAGATCGATCGCCGGCTCCGACGCCGTGATGCCCAGGGTGCCTTCGCCGGCGGCCTTCGACACGGTCTCGAACTTCGAGGCCGCGTGGATGATCGCCTTGGACGGAATACAGCCGACGTTCAGGCAGGTGCCGCCCAGCCCGTCGCCGCCGTCGACGAGGACGGTGTCCAGCCCCAGCTGGCCGCAGCGGATGCCCGCGACATAGCCGCCGGTGCCCGCGCCGATGATGAGGACTTTGGTCTTCAGGGTCTGGGTCATGCGTCGTCGATACTCGGAAAAGTCAGGGCTGAATCTCTTCGACCAGCTCGAGGATGGTGCGGAACAGGGGATCGCCCTGCTGGACGGCGTCGACCGTGGCGGTCGTGCCTTCGCGCAGGTTGGAGGCGTCCTCGGGGACCAGGGCGACGGCCAGGGCGCCGACCTCCGGGGTCCAGCCAATCGTGCAGAAGGGTGTCCGGTTCCAGGCGACGCGGAACGGGCCGGTGACGACGTCCTCGCCCTTGATGATCCAGGCGGGCTCCAGCGTCGCGAAGCCGAAGGCCTCGCAGCCGCGTTCGCCGGGGTCGCCCTGGAAGGACGGGCCCGATGCACGCGCCCGGGCGTCGGCGAGACAGTCGGTCGGATCGGTTCGTTCGACCGACACGACCCGACCGACGAAGGCGGCGCGGGCCGTCGCGGTCTCGTAGGACGTGTTTGGTGGTGGCGGCAGGCAGGCCCAGGCCGGGGCCGTCCCCAGCAGGGCCACGGCGGTGACGGCGGCGATCAGGATGCGGGTCATGGCGCTCTCTCCTCGCGGATCAGAGGTCCATGAACGCCACCGGGCGACATTTCGCAAACCACGGTCCCTGACGATGCCGCCACAGCCGTCTCAGCCCATCCACAGTGTCGCGGGATGCTCGAGCAGGCCCTTGATCCGCTGCACGAAGACGGCGGCGTCGTGGCCGTCGACGATGCGGTGATCGAAGCTGGACGACAGGTTCATCATCTTGCGCACGACCATCTGGCCGTTCCGCACCACGACCCGGTCCTCGATCTTGTTGGGGCCGACGATGGCGACCTCGGGGTGGTTGATGATTGGGGTGTGGACCAGGCCGCCGAGCGTGCCCAGCGAGGTGATGGTGATGGTCGAGCCGGACAGTTCCTCGCGTTTCGCAGAGCCGTCCTTGGCCGCGCCGGAGACGCGAGCGATCTCGGCGGCGGTGACGTAGGGGTCGAGCGATTCCGCGTGGCGGACGACCGGCACCATCAGGCCGTTCGGGGTCTGGGCGGCGATGCCCAGATGCACGGCTGCGTGCTGGGTCAGGACTCCGGCCTCGTCGTCATAGGTGGCGTTGATCTGCGGCTGGTCGCGCAGGGCCACGACGATGGCGCGGGCGATGAAGGGCAGGACGTTGAGCTTTCCTTTGCCGCTCGTCTTCGCCTGGGCATTCAGATGGGCGCGAAGCTCCTCCAGCGCCGTGACGTCGATCTCTTCCACATAGGTGATGTGGGGAATGCGCCGGACGCTCTCGGCCATCTTCTCCGCGATCTTGCGGCGCAGCCCGATGATGCGGACCTCGGTCGTGCCCTCGGCCTTCACATAGGTCGAGGCGGACGCCGATGGTCCGTGTTTGGACGGACCGCGTGCGCCGCCCGATACGAAGGCGTCGAGGTCGCCGTGTTCGATGCGGCCGGCCGGGCCGGAGCCGGGCACGAACTGCAGTTCCAGACCCAGTTCACGGGCGCGCTTACGCACAGCGGGCGAGGCCAGGGGGCGGACGCCGGGCGTCTGGGCGGTGCGGGCCGGTGCTGCGGCAAGAGCCCCTCCACCCCCCGCGAAGTCGCGGGCGGTCCCCCTCCCCATGCCTTCGGCACGGGGAGGAGACGATGCGGCAGCGGTGGTCTCCTCCCCGCGCGCAGCGGGGGGAGGTGGCTCGGAGCGCAGCGGAGAGACGGAGGGGCTCTTGGACGCCTCAACATTCCCGGCGCCCTCGACGTTGAAGCTGACCAGGGCGCCGCCGACCGGAGAGGCCTTGCCGATTTCGCCGTGCAGGGCGGCGACGACACCGGAGACCGGCGAGGTCAGCTCGACGGTAGCCTTGTCGGTCATGATCTCGGCGAGGATCTGGTCTTCCTGAACCGTGTCGCCGACCGCGACGTGCCAGGCGACCAGTTCGGCCTCGGCGGTGCCTTCGCCGACGTCGGGCAGTTTGAAGACATAGTTGCCGGCGGCGAGCGACGACGGGGTTTCGACGACGTCTTCGGCCTCGGGCGCTTCCAGAACAGGCGCGGCGTCCGGCTCCGGTTCAGCGACCGGCGCGGGCCGGGCCTCGGCAGAGGCATTGCCTGCGCCCTCGACCTCGAACTCGACCAGCGGGCCGCCGACGGGCGACATGGCGCCGGGTTCGCCGTGCAGGGCGGTGACGACGCCGGAGACCGGGCTGGTCAGTTCGACGGTGGCCTTGTCGGTCATAATGTCGGCGAGCAGCTGGTCCTCGGCGACGACATCGCCGATCGCGACGTGCCAGCCGACCAGTTCGGCCTCGGCGGTGCCTTCGCCCACGTCGGGCAGTTTGAAGACGTAGCGGCCCATCAGCGCGACCCTCCGGTCATGACGGCTTTCAGCGCGGTGGCGACCCGTTCCGGCCCGGGGAAATATTCCCACTCGAAGGCGTGCGGGTAGGGGGTGTCCCAGCCGCAGACGCGGGTGACGGGGGCTTCCAGGTGATAGAAGCAGCGCTCCAGCACCAGGGCGGAGAGCTCTCCTCCGTACCCGGAGGTTTTCGGCGCCTCGTGCACGATGACGCAGCGGCCGGTCTTCTTCACCGAGGCTTCGATGGTCTCGATATCGAGCGGCACGAGCGAGCGCAGGTCGATGACCTCGGCGTCCACGCCCGCGTGTTCCGCGCCGGCCAGCGACACCCAGACCATGGTGCCGTAGCAGAGGATGGTGACGTCATTGCCCTCGCGCATGATCCGCGCCTTGCCGATGGGCTCGACATATTTGCCTGTCGGGACCTGGGCCAGATCCTGGGTCTTCCACGGGCTCACCGGCTTCTGGTGCCAGCCGTCGAAGGGGCCGTTGTAGAGCCGTTTGGGCTCGAAGAAGATGACCGGATCGTCGTCCTCGATCGCCGCGGTCAGCAGGCCCTTGGCGTCATAGGGGTTGGACGGAATGACGACCTTCAGTCCCGCAATGTGGGTGAACAGGGCTTCCGGCGACTGCGAGTGGGTCTGGCCGCCGAAGATGCCGCCGCCGTAGGGTGAACGGACCACGATGGGCGAGGTGAACTGGCCGCCCGAGCGATAGCGCATCTTGGCCGCTTCGGAGACGATCTGGTCGTAGGCCGGATAGATGTAGTCGGCGAACTGGATCTCCACGACCGGACGCAGGCCGTAGGCCCCCATGCCGATGGCGGCGGCGACGAGGCCGCATTCCGAGATCGGAGTGTCGAAGCTGCGGGTCAGGCCGTGCTTTTGCTGCAGCTGGTCGGTGACGCGGAAGACGCCGCCGAAATAGCCGGCGTCTTCGCCGAAGCTGAGGACGTTGGGATCCTCGGCCATCTTCACATGCAGGGCCGAGTTCAGCGCCTGGATCATGTTCATCGGCTGGACGGCGCCGGCCTCCGGCGCGACCGAGGCGGGGGCCTCGGTCTGATCGACCATGTCGGGGGCGATGCCGTCGTGCTGGTCGGCGTCGGTGAAGGTCTGTTCGCTCATCGGATCAGACTCCCACTTCGCGGCGCTGTTCGGTCAGGCGCCAGTCTTCGGTCGCATAGACCTCTTCGAACATCGTCTTCACGCTCGGGCGCGACTGCCCCAGCGTCCCTATGGCTTCGGATTCCTTGCCGGCCGCGCGGACCTGGGCGACGGCCTCGGCCTCCGCTTCGGCCTGGGCTTCGTCGGACCATTCGCCGAGCGCGATCAGGTGCTGTTTCAGGCGCGCGATCGGATCGCCCAACGGCCATTTCTCATGCTCGTCGCCAGGCCGATAACGGCTCGGGTCATCCGAGGTCGAATGCGGGGCACCGCGGTAGGTGAACAGCTCGATCACCGTCGCGCCCTGGTTCGACCGGGCGCGTCCTTCGGCCCACTGGGTCGCGGCCCAGACGGCGAGGAAGTCGTTGCCGTCGACGCGCAGGGCCGGAAGGCCGTAGCCGATGGCCTTGGAGGCGAAGGTCGTCTCAAGCCCGCCGGCGATGCCCTGGAAGGAGCTGATGGCCCACTGGTTATTGACGATGTTGAGGATCACCGGGGCGCGGTAGACGCTGGCGAAGGTCAGGGCGTTGTGGAAGTCGCCCTCGGCCGTGGCTCCGTCGCCGATCCAGGTGATGGCGATCTTGTCGTCGCCCTTGTAGGCGCTGGCCATGGCCCAGCCGACCGCCTGCGGCACCTGGGTGCCGAGGTTTCCCGAGATGGTGAAGAACCCATAGTCCTTGGCCGAATACATGATCGGCAGCTGACGCCCCTTGATCGGGTCCGAAGCGTTGGAATAGATCTGGTTCATCATGTCGACGAGCGGATAGCCGCGCGCGATTAGCAGGCCCTGCTGGCGATAGGTGGGGAAGCCCATGTCCTCGCGGCTCAGGATCATGCCCTGGGCGACTGCGATGGCCTCCTCGCCAGTACACTTCATATAGAAGCTGGTCTTGCCCTGGCGGTGGGCCCGATGCATCCGGTCGTCGAAGGCGCGGGTCAGGATCATCGCCTTCAGACCCTTCTTCAGGGTCTCCGCGTCGAGGCGCGGGTTCCACGGCCCGATGGCCTGGCCCTCATCGTCCAGCACCCGGATCAGGCGGAAGGCCAGGTCCAGCATCTGCACCGGGCGGGCGTCGACCGGCGGGCGGTCCACACTACCGGCAGCGTCGAGTTTCAGGTGGCTGAAATCCGGGGCATCGCCCGGACGGCCCGAGGGCTCCGGCACGCGCAGCGAGAGCGGCTTGGTGTTCCTGGTCATTCCATCCTGCCGTTCGGTTGATCCGACCGCACTTCTTGGCGGCTGGATAGCATGAGCGCGAAATCAAGGCTCGCCTATTTTAGCCTTGCGTCAAGCAGTTTTAGGGTATTTTATTGCGCCATAACGACAAATGGAGAAACGCATTGGCGGACGAACTGGATCCCATCGACGCTCGAATTCTGGACATCCTGCAGCAGGACGCCGGATTGTCGGTCGCGGAAGTGGCCGAGAGGGTGGGACTGTCGGCCTCGCCGTGCTGGCGCCGGATCAAGAGACTGGAAGATTCCGGCCTGATCCGCAAGCGGGTGACTCTTCTGGACGCCGCCCTGCTGGGTCTGGACTTCGAGGTCTATGCCATCGTCAAGCTGAGCCTGCCCTCGCGTGAGAACCTGGACGCCTTTGAGGCCGCCGTCGCCAACTGGCCCGAGGTGGTCCAGTGCGCCACCATCACCGGGCGCGAGGACTATGTGCTGCGGATCATCACGTCGGACATGCACGCCTTCGACAAATTCCTGCGCGACAAGTTGCTGACCCTCGGCATCGTCTCGGACTGCGAAAGCCATATCGTCACCCGCGGCGTCAAGAATGTGACGACCCTGCCGCTGGGCATCATCACGCCTCACGTGCAATAGGACCGGTTACAGATAGAGGAGCCCGCCCATGATCGAGATAGTGATCGACGCCCGCAAGAAGGACCTCGGCGGGTTCGAGGTCGGGCGCATCCTGCCCTTCCATTCGCGCCGGATGGTCGGGCCCTTCATCTTCCTCGATCACATGGGACCGGCCGAGTTCGCGCCGGGCGCGGATGCGATCAACGTCCGCCCGCACCCGCACATCGGCCTGTCGACCCTGACCTATCTGTTCGAGGGCGAGATCATGCACCGCGACAGCCTCGGCTACACCCAGGCGATCCGGCCGGGCGAGGTCAACTGGATGACCGCGGGCAAGGGCATCACCCACTCCGAGCGCACGGACCCGTTGAAGAAGGCGCAGGGCGGCCCGATGAACGGGATGCAGGCCTGGATCGCCCTGCCGAATGAGGCCGAGGAGATCAACCCGTCGTTCCAGCATTACGGCGAGGACGCCCTGCCGGCCTACGAGAACGGCGGCCTGTTCGCCCGTCTGGTGGCGGGCGAGGCCTACGGCGCCACGGCCAACGTGAAGACCTCGTCGCCGCTCTTCTATGTTCATTGGGAGATGCAGGAAGGCGTGCGCACCGCCCCGCCTCCGGGCAAGGGCTCGGGCGGCATGTCCGAGCGGGCGCTCTATGTCGCCAAGGGCTCGATCGAGGTCGGCGACCGCACCTTCCATGAGGGCCAGATGATCGTGCTGGAGCCCAATGCCGAGCCGACGGTGAAGTCTCTGACCCAGGCGACCGTTATGGCGCTCGGCGGCGAACCGGTCGGCCAGCGGATGATCTGGTGGAACTTCGTGTCGTCGTCCCAGGCGCGGCTGGACCAGGCGAAAGAAGACTGGAAGGCCGGGCGGATGAAGCTGCCCGACGAGGATGATCTGGAGTTCATTCCGTTGCCGGAGGATTCCGCCGTCACGACCCGATCCGAGCCGATCAAGCCGGAACCGACGCACCCGGTCTAGGGTCGGGCGCCGGTCACTCGAACCACCCAGTCCGTCACGGTCGAAATCGCCTCAGGCGCCAGGGACTCGGTAATGGTCCCATATTCGCCCGGCAGGCCGGTCCCGGCCGTCTGCATCAGATGATTCAGACCGGGCAGGACGACGATCTCGGCCATCGGCTGGATGCGGGCCAGGGCCTCGGCGTTCTGGTCGGCCGGGACCTGCAGATCCTTGCCGCCATAGATCGCCAGAAGCGGCACATGCAGGCCGGCCAACGCCGGCGCGGGATCATGGGCAGCGAACCAGCGGTACCAAGGTGAACTGAGCAGGCGGAGGCCCGCCTGGGCCTGTGCGGGCGACTGTCCGGCGGCGATGAGAACGGCCTCGGCATCTCGGGCGGCTGCGGCGCCATCGTCCTTGTTTCGGACGACGGCGGCCATGACCTCACCCTGCACGCGCCGCGCTTCCGCGACCTGATCGGGCGCGGCGCCGGAGGCCTCGGCCAGACGGGCGGCCTGTTCGGTGATAATGTCCGCCCCGGAGACGGCCTGCCCGGCGATCATGACGACGAAGGCGGCGGGCGCACCCTCCGAGACGGCCAAGGGCGCGGTCATGCCGCCTTCGCTATGACCCATCAGGCCGATGCGCGCGGGATCGATCTCGGACCGCGTCCGCAGGAAGGCGATGGCCGCAGCGGCGTCGGCGGCGAAATCCGCAGAGGTGTCTTCGGTCGTGCCCCCGCCCGATCCACCCACGCCTCGATCATCGTAGCGCAGCACGGCGACGCCGCGCCGGGTCAGGGCGTCGGCCCAGACGGCGAAGGGCTTGTGATCGAAGATGGTCTCGTCCCGGTCCTGGGCGCCCGACCCGGTCAGCAGGACCACCGCCGGGAATGGCCCATCGCCTTCCGGCAGGGTCAGGATCCCGGCCAGGGTGATCCCCGCGCCCTCGTTACGGAACGTCACGTCTTCGGCGGGATAGGGAAAAGGCGGGACGGGCGTCTGAGGCCGCGCCGGACCCGCGGGCTCTGCTCCCGTCGCCGCCCGCGTCAGGATGAGCGGCAGTGAGGCAGCGCCTTGCGACCAGGCGCCGGTCCAGGTCTGACCGTCCGCCGATCTTGCGCCCTCGAACCGTCCGTGAGCGACGGGGACGGTGAAGCGGACGACGCCGCCCGTTTCGCTCAATTCGGTGACTGGAATGCCGCGCGCGTTCTGCGCCGGGCTGTCCATGAAGACCTGTCCGCCCGCCTCGACGCGGATGACGAGGGGCAGGGAGGTCCCGCCGACGTTCAGCGCGCCTTCCCAGCGACCGACCAGATCAGCGGCTTCAGCCTGGGCGGGGGCGACGACGGGTGGGACGGACATCGCGATCATACGACTCTCTCAACAAGCCAACCTCCACCGTGCACCCGGGCGAAGGCCGGGGTCCAGATGGAAATCGAGTTATCGGCAGGCTGGATGCGGTGGCGCATCCAGACGAACGGGTCTGTGATCTGCACGGACAAAGAGAAACGGGCGGTGTCTCCTCTAAAGAGACCGAAGGAACTCCAGCAGCGCCGCATTGACCTCATCCGGCCGCTCCTGCTGCAGCCAGTGGCCGGCGCCCGGCAGGACGGTCTGGCTGCGCAGGTCGGTGAGCCAGTCCTTCAGCCCCGCCTCGTGCTGACCCGCATAGTGGCGGACGGGATCGCGCTCACCAACCAGGAACATCGACGGCTGGCGGATCTGTTTGCCTTGCAGGAAGGCGGTCAGGGCCCAGTTGCGGTCGATGTTCCGATACCAGTCCATCGGCCCCCTGAAGCCTCCGGCGGTGAAGGCGGCGACATATTCCGCGTGGTGCGCCTCGCTCATCCACGGCGGCAGGGTCGCGTCCTCGGGCGCCTCGGACAGGAAGTTTTCCCCCGGAGCGATGAAGCCGGTCGACTGGCGATCGGGCGGGGTCGATCCGTCGTAGGAATAGAACCCCTTGCGGAGACCTCCCGCCACATCGGCTTCGAAGATCGTGTGATGATCGGGGTCCTGGAACTGGACCATGTAGAGCTCGCCGAGCCCGGCGCGTTTGGCCAGCGCAGACATGGCGGCGGTCGGCGGGCCCTTGGGACGGCGCGGCTGGAACGGCACCGACAGTCCGGCGACGGCGGTGAACATATCCGGCCGCATCAGGGCGCAGTGCCAGGCGACCGGCGCGCCCCAGTCGTGGCCGACGACGGTGCAGGTCTCCGCTCCCAGGGCCCGGACCAGATCGACCATGTCGCCGACCAGATTGAGGATCGAATAGTTCTCGACCCGCTCCGGCTTGTCGGTGCCGCCATAGCCGCGCATGTCCGGCGCCACCGCGTGGTAGCCCGCTTCGGCGAGGGCCTGAGCCTGCGCCCGCCAGCTGATGCCCAATTCGGGGAAGCCGTGGATCAGCAGCACGAGAGACCCTTCGCCGGCCTCCAGAATCTGCTGCCTGAGGCCGTCTGTCTGGACGATGCGGGTCTGCATGGGACGGGTTCTCCGATGAGGCCTTTGAAGCCGACCGCGACGTCGTGCATTGATGTCGCCATGACGCGCATGACCAGCTTCTCCGACGGTACGATCGTTCCGGCCCTGGGCCAAGGGACCTGGATGATCGGCGACGATCCCAGGACCCGCGACGCCGAACAGGCGGCCCTGTCTCGCGGCATCGACCTGGGTCTGACCCTGATCGACACGGCGGAAATCTATGGCGACGGCCGGTCCGAACGGCTGGTCGGCGAGGTCATCAAGGATCGCCGGGACGAGGTCTTCCTGGTCTCCAAGATCCGGCCCGACAACGCCGGCGAGATGACCATGATGCTCCATTGCGAGAAGTCGCTGGAACGGCTCGGCGTCGACCGGCTCGACCTCTTTCTGCTGCACTGGGAGAGCCGTCACCCGCTGGAGGAGATCGTCGCCGGGTTCGAGGAACTGATCGACGAGGGAATGATCGCCCGCTGGGGCGTGTCCAACCTCGATATCCGCACCATGAACCGGCTGGACGAGGTCGACGGCGGGGAGCGCTGCGCCACCAACCAGCTGCTGTACAATCCCGGCTCGCGCGGGATCGAGTTCGACCTGCTGCCCTGGCAGCAGGAGCGGCTGATGCCGGTGATGGCCTATTCGCCTCTCGGGCGCGGCGATCTGCTGACTCATCCGGCGCTGCAGGCTGTGGCCGACCGACACGACGCCACTCCGGCCCAGATCGCACTGGCGGCGGTCCTGCGTCAGGAGGGCATCATCGCCATCCCCAAGGCCTCGACCGTGGCCCATGTCGAGGCCAATGCGGCGGCGCTGGAGATCGAACTGGACCACGAGGACCTCGAAGCCCTCGACCGCGCCTTCCCGCCGCCCTCGACCGCACAGCCGCTGGACATTATCTAAAGAAGCCGGACCGGCGCTGACGAGAAATGACGCCGCATACGGCCACGCTTTTCGGCTGACCGTTGTTCGGATACAGAAATCTCCATGACGCCGACATGCCGTCGGCTGGGGGAGTTTCCACCATGCGTAGCCTGCTCATGATTGTCGCGGCCGCCGCCGCGATCGGCGTCCCGGCCGTCGCCCAGACGGGCGCTGTGTCCTTCTCGATCGAGAACAACAGCGAGCACACCATCGACGCCATCCTCTACGGCCAGTCGTCCTCGGACGAGTGGAGCGACAACATCCTCGACGTCGAGGTCGAGCCCGGCGACACGGTCGAGGTGACCGTCGACGACGAACTGGAAGACTGCATGTACGACTTCGCCTACAGCTTCGATGACGGGTCGGCCTACGCCGAGCGCGTCGACATGTGCGAGATCGACGGTACGACCTACGAGTTCACCGGCGGCTGATCCGTTCACGGATCGCCCAAAGAAACGGCCCCGGGAGCGATCCCGGGGCCGTTGTCTTTTCAGGTTTCAGGCGCGATCAGGCTGCGGCCTTGGCGCCCGTGAACCTGCCGTAGAAGGTCTCGCCCTTGGCGGCCATGTCGCGCAGCAGCTGCGGGACCTTGAAGCGCTCGCCGTAGCGGGCGGCGTAGTCGTCGGCCCGGGTCACGAAGGCCTTCAGCCCGATCTGGTCGATGTAGGTGATCGGGCCGCCGGTCCAGGGCGCGAAGCCCCAGGCCAGGATGGCGCCGACATCGGCCTCGCGCGGGTCGTCGATGACGCCCTCTTCCCAGCAACGCGCCACTTCCACCGCCTGGCGATAGAGCAGGCGCTGCTTTTGATCCTCGACCAGTTCCGGCGTCGAATCGTTGATCTTGACCGGCGCCAATTCCGACAGGCCCGACCAGAGCTTCTTGGGCTTCACGTCGTAGTCGTAGAAGCCCTTGCCGTTCTTGCGGCCGTAGCGGCCCAGGTCCTCGACCATGGTGCGGATGATCTCGGCGCCGGCCAGCGGAACGTATTTGTCGCCGAGGTCGAGGGCGGTCTGTTTCGACACCTTCATCGACAGATCGAGGGCGACGTCGTCGTGCATTTCCAGAGGGCCGCGCGGCATGCCGGTCATGCGACCGATGTTGTCGATCAGGGCGGGGGCATAGCCCTCTTCCAGCATGGCCAGACCCTCGGCGACATAGGTGCCGAAGCAGCGCGAGGTGTAGAAGCCGCGGCCGTCGTTGACGATGATCGGGGTCTTCTTGATCTTCATGACGTAGTCGAGCGTCTTGGCGATCGCGGCCTGACCCGTCTTCTCGCCCAGTATGATCTCGACCAGCATCATCTTGTCGACCGGCGAGAAGAAGTGGATGCCGATGAAGTCCTCGGGACGAACGGAGGCTTCGGCCAGGCCGGTGATCGGCAGGGTCGAGGTGTTGGATCCGAACACGGCTCCGGCTTCAAGCTGGGCCTCGGCACGCCTGGTGACGTCGGCCTTGATCTCGCGGTTCTCGAACACCGCCTCGATGACCAGGTCCGAGCCCTTGATCTGCTCATAGTCGGTGGTGGCGATCACGGAGCCGAGCAGGGCGTCGTACTTGTCCTGGGTCAGCTGGCCGCGCGACAGGCGCTTCTTCAGAAGCTCCTCGACGTGGGCCTTGCCCTTGTCGGCGTCTTCCTGGGTGCGGTCGATCAGTATGGTCTGGATGCCGGCCAGCGCCTGCACATAGGCGATGCCCGCGCCCATCATGCCGGCGCCGATGACCGTGACCTTCTTCGCGTCCGAGGCCGGGATGCCGGCCGGCCGCACGGCGCCCTTGTCGAGCTCCTGCTTCGACAGGAACAGCGAGCGGATCATGCCCTGGGCCTGCGGGGTCATCAGGGTCTTGATGAAGTAGCGCGTCTCGATCCGCAGGGCCGCGTCCATCGGCACCTGGATGCCCTCATAGACGGCCTTCATCAGGTTGATGACGGCCGGATAGTTGCCGTAGGACTGCTTGCGGATCATCGCATTGCCGACCAGGAAGTTCTGGATGCCGGCCGGGTGGTAGGGGCCGCCGCCGGGTTGTTTGAAATCCTTCGAATCCCAGGGCTGAACGGCCTTGCCGCCGCCCTTGATCCAGGCCTTGGCGGCCTCGACTTCAGTTCCCTTGGCCACGACCTCATTGACAACGCCCGCGCCCTTGGCGTCGTTCGGACGCCACGAGGAGCCGGCGCTCATGGCCGTCATGGCCGCCTGCACGCCGATCATGCGCGGCAGGCGTTGGGTGCCGCCGCCGCCGGGGAACAGGCCGACCTTGATCTCCGGCAGGCCGAGCTGGATCTTCGGATCGTCGCCGACCACGCGGTAGTGGCAGGCCAGAGTCAGTTCCAGACCGCCGCCGAGCGCCAGGCCGTTGATGGCCGCCGCGATCGGCTTGCCGCAGGTTTCCAGCGCTCGCAGCGAGCCGTTCATCTTCCAGCCCGCGTCGAACGCGGCCTGAAGGTCGCCGCCGCCGGCCAGCGATCCGCCGGCCATGTCGCCGAGGTCGGCGCCGGCGCAGAAGCCCGAGGCCTTGCCCGAGGTGAGGACCGCACCCTTGATGGCGTCGTCGGTCTTGATGCGTTCGACCAGCTCAGGCAGCTCGGCCATCACGCTGGACGTCAGGGTATTCATCGAACGGCCCGGCACGTCGAAGGTGACCAGGGCGATGCCGTCGGCGTCGACGTCGATCTTGAAGTTTTCCATGCTCGTGATCCTCAGACGCGTTCAATGACGGTGGCGGTGCCCATGCCGCCGCCGATGCACAGGGTGATCAGGGCGGTCGACTTGTCGGAGCGCTCCAGCTCGTCGAGCGCGATGCCGGTGATCATGGCGCCGGTGGCGCCCAGCGGGTGGCCCATGGAGATGCCGCCGCCGTTCACGTTCATCTTGTCGTGCGGGATGTCCAGCGCCTGCATGTAGCGCAGGACCACCGCGGCGAAGGCCTCGTTCAGCTCCCACACGTCGATGTCGGCGACCGACATGCCCAGCCTGCCGAGCAGCTTTTTCGTCACGAACTCGGGGCCGGTCAGCATGATCGAGGGTTCGGAGCCGATCGAGGCGGCGCCGACGATGCGGGCGCGGGGCTTGAGGCCCAGGGCCTTGCCGGCTTCCAGGGTGCCGATCAGCACACCGGCCGAGCCGTCGACGATGCCCGAGGAGTTGCCGGGCGTATGGACGTGGTTGACCCGCTCGACCTCGGGGTAGCGCTGGCTGATCACGGCGTCGAAGGCCATCTCGCCCATCATGGCGAAGGAGGGGTTCAGTCCGCCCAGCGATTGCATGTCCGTGTTCGGACGGATGGTCTCGTCGCGGTCCAGCTGGACCAGGCCGAGCTGGTTCCTGACCGGGACGACCGATTTCGAGAAGCGGCCGTCGGCCCAGGCGGCGGCGGCGCGCTTGTGGCTCTCTACGGAATAGGCGTCCACGTCATCGCGGCTGAAGCCGTATTTCGACGCGATCATGTCGGCGGAGACGCCCTGGGGCACGAAATAGGTCGGGAAGGCCGAGGAGGGATCCACCGGCCAGGCGCCGCCGTCCGAGCCCATCGGCACCCGGCTCATGGCCTCGACGCCGCCGCCGACGGCGAAATCGGCCTCGCCGGATTTCACCTTGGCGGTCGCCATGTTCACGGCTTCCAGGCCCGAGGCGCAGAAGCGGTTGATCTGGACGCCGGCCACGCTCTGGGCCCAGCCCGCCGACAGCACGGCGGTGCGGGCGATGTCCGCGCCCAGTTCTCCGACCGGAGTGACGCACCCCAGGATGACGTCGTCGACCTTCGAGGTGTCCAGGCCGTTGCGGTCGCGCAGCGCTTCCAGCACCTGGGTCGCCAGGCTCAGCCCGGTGATCTCGTGCAGGGATCCATCCTTCTTGCCCTTGCCGCGCGGCGTCCGCACGGCGTCGTAGATATAGGCCTCGGTCATGGGGTCAGTCTCCATTGAGGACGGATTGGAAGGTAAAGCGTCTAAAGCCGACGTTTACGTCAACGTCAAGATAAGAGTTGTCTCGCCTTGGAACAGCCCCCATCGCGGGGGATTTCATCTCCGATGAACACCCGATCCCTTCTCGCTGCAATCGTCGCCGTCCTCGCCCCGGCCATGAACGCCTGCGCCCAGTCCGGTCCGGCGGAGGAACGGGTCTGGATCGAACCGGCCTCGGAACAGGCCCGGACCCTGCAGCCCATCGCGCCCGCCGACGACGCCCGGCCGTCCGACGAGGTCGAGGCGCGCCTCCTGGCGGCCCACAACCGCGAGCGCGCGCAAGCCAACAGCCAGCCGCTGATCTGGAGCGACATACTGGAGGCGGAGGCGCGCCACTGGGCCGTCGAACTGATCGACAGCGGCCGTTTCGCCCACGATCCGCGCCCGCACGGCCACGGCGAAAACCTGTGGATGGGCTGGGGCGACCGGGTCTTCACGCCAGAAAACATGGTCGGCGACTGGATCACGGAGCGGCGAGACTATCGCCCCGGCGTCTTTCCGGACGTCAGCCGCACCGGCGACTGGATTGCGGTCGGCCACTACACCCAGCTGATCTGGCGCGGCACGACCCACGTCGGCTGCGCGGTCGCAAGCCGGGGCGAAAGGGCCGTGCTGGCCTGCCGCTATTCGCCGCCCGGCAATATCGACGGCCAAAGGCCGTGAAGGCGAGGTCGGCGCCAGGGCGACAGCCGCACGGACGATCATAGGCGCAGGTGGAAGCCGGCGGAATTGCTCCCGCCGGATCCGTTCGGACAGAAACGGGAACCTACGCGGCCCTGGGCTGCGTAGCCTGTTCGTTGACGGTCGCGTCAGCGATGGTCGTCAGGTCCTCGTCGGTCTGGCTTTCCTCCTGCAGGGTCTCGTCCAGCAAGGCGGCCGCATCCTTCATGCCGAGCACCAGAGCCCATCGCTTCAGCGTGCCGTAGCGGGTGATCTCATAGTGTTCGACGGCCTGGGCGGCGGCCAGAAGACCGGCGTCGAGCGCCGCCGTGCCCTTGTACTCCTCGGCGATCTCGTCGCCCTCGGCCAGGATGCCTTCGATGGCGTCACAGGTCTTGCCTCGCGCCGGCTTGCCGATGATCTCGAACACCTGCTGCAGGCGTTCGATCTGGACCTCGGTCTGGCCGATATGTTTCTCGAACGCCGCCTTCAGGTCCGGCGACTGCGCCGCGCGGACCATCTTCGGCAAGGACTTCAGGATCTTCCGCTCGGCGTAATAGATGTCCTTGAGCGTGTCGTGGAACAGGGTGTCGAGGGTCTTCTCTACCATGGTGCAAACTCCTTGATGATGCGCCCAGCGCGCGCACAAAAAAGAAGCTCTGCGTCCGATGGTTCCTGTGTTCGGCAGCCGACTCTAGGCGGTCTTGAGCCGCTTCAGATCCGGCGGCGTGGCTTCGTCGGTCAGGATGCGGATGGCCTCCTCGACCGAGACGACCGTCTGCGCCTGAGACCCAAGACGGCGGATGGCGACCTTGCCTTCTTCCGCCTCTTGCCGCCCGACCACGGCGATGACCGGCACCTTGCCGACCGAATGCTCACGCACCTTGTAGCCGACCTTCTCGTTGCGCAGATCAGTCTCGACCCGCAGGCCTGCGGCCTTGAACTTTGCGGCGACGTCTTCCGCATAGCCGTCGGCGTCCGAGGTGATAGTCGCGACCACCGCCTGCACCGGCGCGAGCCACAGGGGGAAGGCCCCGGCGTAGTTCTCGATCATGATGCCGATGAACCGCTCGAACGAGCCCAGGATGGCCCGGTGCAGCATGACCGGCCGGTGTTTCTGGCCGTCCTCGGCGATGTAGGTCGCATCGAGCCGTTCCGGCAGGACATAGTCCAGCTGGATCGTGCCGCAGGTCCATTCGCGGCCGATGGCGTCCTTGACGATGAAGTCCAGCTTGGGCGCGTAGAAGGCGCCGTCGCCGGGCGTGACCACCGGCTCGGTCCCGGCGGCGCGGGCGGCCTCGGCCATCAGGGCCTCGGCCTTGTCCCAGAATTCATCGCTGCCGGCGCGCGTCTCGGGGCGCGTGCCGAGGCTGATATAGGCCGTTTCCATGCCGAGATCGGCGTGGACCGAGCGGGCGAGGGCGATGAAGCTCGACGTCTCCTCGACGATCTGGTCCTCGCGGCAGAAGATGTGGGCGTCGTCCTGGGTGAAGCCGCGCACTCGCATCAGGCCGTGCAGCGATCCGGACGGCTCATAGCGGTGGCAGGCGCCGAACTCGGCCATGCGCAGGGGCAGTTCGCGATAGGAGCGCTGGCCCTGATCGAAGATCTGCACGTGGCCCGGGCAGTTCATCGGCTTGAGGCTCAGTTCCTCGCCCTCGACCGTCTCGCAGACGAACATGTTGGGCCGGTACTTTTCCCAGTGGCCGCTCTGTTCCCAGAATTTGCGGTCCAGCACCTGGGGCGTCTTGACCTCGACATAGCCGGCGGCGTCCAGGCGGCGGCGCATATAGGCCTCCAGCACGCGCCACAGAACCCAGCCCTTGGGATGCCAGAAGACCATGCCACGGCCCTCTTCCTGCATGTGGAAGAGCTCCATCGCCTTGCCCACCTTGCGGTGGTCGCGCTTCTCGGCCTCCTCCAGACGGGTCAGATAGGCGTCGAGATCCTCCTTCGTCGCCCAGGCGGTGCCGTAGATGCGCTGCAGCTGTTCGCGATTGCTGTCCCCGCGCCAGTAGGCCCCGGCCAGCTTGGTCAGCTTGAAGGCCTTGCCCACCGACTTGGTCGAGGGGAAGTGCGGGCCCCGGCAAAGGTCGATCCAGTCGCCCTGCTTGTACAGGGTGATCGTCTCCGTGCCCGGCAGGTCCCGGATCAGCTCGGCCTTGAACGCCTCGCCCCGCGCCTCGAAGAAGGTGATCGCCTCGTCGCGGTCCCAGACCTCGCGCTCGAACTTCGCGTCGCGATCCACGATCCGCGACATCTCCTTTTCGATGGCGGCGAAGTCGTCGGTCGAGAAGGGCTGCTCGCGGAAGAAGTCGTAATAGAACCCGTCCTCGATGGCCGGACCGATCGTGACCTGGGTTCCGGGGAACAGCGTCTGCACCGCCTCGGCCAGCACGTGGGCCGCATCATGCCGGATGGTGTAGAGCGCCTCCGGGTCGTCGCGCCTGATCAGGCGGAAGTCGCCGCCGGTCTCCAGCACGCGGTTCAGGTCGCGCTGCTTGCCGTTCAGTTCGGCCAGAACGGCCTTCTTGGCCAGCGAAGGCGAGATAGCGTGGGCCACGTCCCAGGCGGTCGATCCGGCTGCATACTCGCGCACGGCGCCGTCGGGGAATTTCAGTTCGATCATCATGGGGTGTTCGTCACTTTTCGCTTTCGCGCGTCGGGGCGACGACGCTGCGTGGCGGAACCGGATCATATCCCGACCCGCCGAAGGGGTGGCATTTACAGAGCCGACGCAGGGTGAGCCATCCCCCCTTGCGTAAACCATGCTGGATCAGGGCGTCGCGGCCATAGTCCGAACAGGTGGGCAAGAACCGGCACGACTGGCCGAAGAAGGGGCTGAGCGTCACCTTGTAGCCCCGATGGGCCGCGCGGACGCCGCGTTCGTAGAGAGTGCCGGGCGCCATCAGATTCTACCGCTCATCCCGCGAGGGCGAGACGAGTTCGTGCATCTAACGCCTGTGAGACCGCGTCCAGCGTCGCTTCAATGGCGACCATGGTGGAGGCATGCCGCGCCGGATAGTCGGCGACCTGCTTCAGGGCGCGCAGGCCTTCGAACCGGCCGTCCGGGCCTTCGCCGCCGGATTTCAACATCGACAGCATGGCGTCGCGGGCGGACTGCAGCTCTTCGGTCGTCGCGCCGATGACGACCTCGCCGACCACGCCCGCCGCAGCCTGGCCCAGCGCACAGGCCTTCACGTCCTGGGCGAAGTCGGCGATGCGGCCGTCCGCATCCAGCACGACATCGACCGTCGCCTTCGATCCGCACAGCTTCGCGACCCTCTCGCCCGTGCCTTCGGGCTCGGCCAGCCGGCCGGCGTGCGGCAGGTTGGCCGCCAGCGTCAGGATGCGCGTGCTGTAAAGATCGTCGATCATGCCCGCGATATAGGCGCTGGACGCCACGGGGAGAAGACGGCGACATCACGCCGACGTCAGACCGGGTGATTTGCCACCGGAACGATTGCCGGGTTACCGTTCTTTCCGTCCCCGACGCTTATGTCTTCAGATTGCCAAGGATTTTTCATGCGCCTGACCCTGATCGCCGCCGTTTCCGCCGTCGCCTTGCTGGGCGGAGCCGCCCAGGCTTCCGCCGCCGCGTCGTTGACGACCGCAACCCGGGCGACCGAATATTCCGACGCCCAGCTTCAGGCCTTCAGCACAGCCATGGTCACCGTGCGCGCCGCCGCCCCGACCGACGGTACGGCGCCGAACGCTGACCAGCAGGCCGCCATGGCCGCCGCTATCGAGGCCGCCGGCATGGACATCACCTCGTTCAACGCCCTGGCCACGGCGGTCTCGACCGATGACGTGCTGAAAGCTCGTCTGGCCGTCCTCGCCACCCCGGACTCGCCGGCCGGTTCGGTCGCCGCCTCGGTGACCGACGCTGAGGTCGTCCAGTTCGGGGCCGCCATGGTTCAGGTCCGCGCGGCGGCTCCGTCCGGCGGCACGGCCCCGACCACGGAACAGCAGGCCGCCATGGCCGCCGCCGTCTCGGCCTCGGGTCTGGCCCTGGATCGCTTCAATGCGATCGCCGGCGCCGTCTCGACCGACGAACGCCTGCGCGCCCGTCTCGAGCTCGCCGACGCCAAGGGCGGCTGAAGCCTATTGACCCTGTAGCGAGGACCAGGTCCGGACCAGGGCGGGGGAGGCGGTGTCGGTTTCGCCCCCCGCCGTCGCCGGCCGGACCTGGTTCCTCAGCCATTCCAGATTGCGCTCGGCGGCTTCGGGCGGCAGGTCGCGGCGGATGATCTGTTCGGCTTCCGGGATCCTGCCCTGAAGTCCCAGGGCCATGGCGAGGTTCAGCCGCATCTGCAGCGAAGCGCCCGGCTGCGCCACCGCTCGACGCAGCAGCGTCTCGGCGCCGGCCGGATCGCCGCCGGTCATCTGGGCCATGGCGGCGTTGTTCATCACCTCGGCATTGTCCGGCGACAGGCGCAGGGCCTCGTTCCAGACGGCGCGCGCGTCGTCGGCGCGCCGCACCTGCTGATAGGCGACGCCCAGCAGCGACAGAGGCCGCCAGTCGTTGGGCGCCAGAGCCTTCGCCTGTTCCAGGGCCGCTATGCCGTAGAAGGCCTGACCCCGCGCGATATGGGCCCGCCCGATCTCCAGCATGGCGTCGACGTTCTGCGGCTGGGTCACCAGCACCTGCTGGGCGACGGTCGCGGCCTGTTCGTGCTGGCCAAGCTGACGCAAGGCCTCGGCCAGTTTCACCCCGGCGACCGGATCGGCCGGATTGACCTCGACCTCTCGCGACCAGAAGACCGAACGCGCCAGCGGATCGAGCCGGCCGTAGGCGGCGCGCTGCTCGGCCGTGGCGGCCACGCGCGGGGCGGCGGCCTGTTCGGCCTGGGCCGAGGCGGGGCCGGTCAGGGCCAGGCCACCCAGGAGGGTCAGGGCGATCAGTGCGATTGAGCTTGAGGCCCGGGTGCGCGACATGGGACGATCCGATCGGATTTCTGCCCCTCAAGAATCGGCGCTTCGCGTCAAGCATTGGTTAATAGTCGCCCCATGTCCGTGATCTCGCCCGACGCCCTCGTCCCCTCCGACAGCCCCAGCGCGGCGACCGCCACACCCGTCCGTTTCGTCGGGCCTAAGGCTGCGCTCGACGGCCCGGCCCAGGCCTGGGCCGCGCGGATGGGGTTCAGGGGCAAGGCGGGCGAGGTGCTGGTCGTACCCGGCGCGGACGGCGGCATCGATCACGTGCTGGTCAGGGCGGGCAAGACCTTCGATCCGATGAGCGCCCGCGCCCTTTCGGCCAGACTGCCCGAGGGCCTCTATCGGCTCGAGGCGGAACCCGAAGACGCCCGCGTCGCGGCCCTGGCTTTCCTCCTCGGGCGCTACGTCTTCGATCGTTACAAGACCCGGGAGCGGCCCGAGGTGCGGCTGGTCGCGCCGGACGGGCTGGATGTCGCCGAGGCTCTGCGCATCGCCTCGGCCTGCGCCCTGGCCCGAGAAATGGTCGATACCCCGCCCGCCGACATGGGCCCGCTGCAGATGGAGACCATCGCCCGCGAGATCGCCGAGGCCCACGGCGCCTCGATCTCGGTCATCACCGGCGATGACCTGCTAGAGGAGAACTATCCGGCCATTCACGCCGTCGGCCGCGCCGCCGCCCCGCATCGTGCGCCCCGGATCATCGAGATCGGCTGGAATCTGGACAAGACGGACCGGCCGTTGGTCGCCCTGGTCGGCAAGGGGGTGGCGTTCGATACCGGCGGGCTCGACATCAAGTCGGCGGCCGGCATGCGCAACATGAAGAAGGACATGGGCGGCGCGGCCCATGCGCTCGCGCTGGCGCGACTGGTCCTGCAGGCGGGCCTTGATGTGCGCCTCGTCGTGCTTGTCGCAGCGGTCGAGAACGCCATCTCCGGCGACGCTTTCCGGCCAGGCGACGTGCTGCAGAGCCGCAAGGGCCTGACCATCGAGATCGGCAATACGGACGCCGAGGGTCGGCTGATCCTCGCCGACGCCCTTGCGCGGGCCGGCGAGCACGATCCCGACCTGACCCTGGACTTCGCCACCCTGACCGGCGCGGCGCGCATCGCGCTCGGCCCGGAGTTGCCGCCCCTCTACACCGACGACGAGGCGCTGGCGGCCGACCTCCTGGCGGCGGCGGACGCCGTGCGCGATCCCCTGTGGCGGATGCCGCTGTGGCCCGGCTATCGCGCAGCGATCGACTCGGACATCGCCGATGTTCGCAACGACTCCGCGGCCTGGGCTCAAGGCGGGTCGATCACCGCCGCCCTGTTCCTGCAGAAATTCGCCCCGACCAGCGGTGCCTGGGCCCATCTGGACGTCTTCGCCTGGAACAGCCGTGGCCGCCCGGGTCATCCCGAGGGTGGAGAGGCGCAGAGCCTCCGTGCCGCCTACGCCATGCTGAAGGCGCGGTACGCGGGCTGACCCGCCCATCCCGGGCCGTCCTCGTCGGCGGTCGTTCCGGTCGGACGTGATGACGGCCTGATGGCCCGGCGGGCTCGGGCGGCGCGCCTGCGCAGGAGCGCCAAAACCTGTCGGGGCAAGGCGGTCGCCTGCGCCCGGATCGCTCTGAGCCCGTTCGTGGCCAGAATCGCGCCCGTGATCAGCAGGGCGTCGACGAACACCCCCACGTCAAACATCGCGAACCAAACCAGCGTATCGGGCAGCAGGAAGCCGAACAGCCGCATCCCGTCCGCCTCGAACAACAGGACCAGGACGAAACCGATCACCGCCAGCACGGCATAGAAGGCGGCCTTGCCGCGATGGATCCGGTTCAACCGCCGCGCCGGCTCCTCGACCAGCCAGCGTTTCAGACCTCGCCCGATCCCGGTGTCCGGAAACGCGAGCATCACGATGACCACCGCCGACATCAAACCCAGCACCAGCGGCATCGGCCCCTCCGCCATCACGTCGAACTGAACTGGCGTTCCTGGCCCGCGATTCAAGATGTCCACGGATCGGGCTCAGGCCGCGAGCCGGCGCCTGTCCTCCGGCCGATCGGAGATCGGACCGCGGCGCGGCGAGCGGTCGCGCACAAAAAAGCGTGCCATTAACGGGACTTTTGCCTTCGTCTGGCAGACGTATGGGCCAACCGTCAGGGCCTTCGCTTGAACGACCTCCCGACCGACTTCGACGCCCGCACCACCCTCGCCCGGCCCGATCTGGCCGCGCAGGCGTTGGAAGGCCGCGTTCGGGCCGAGACCTTCCGCGCGACCGAGCCGATGCGCGGCGCCGTTCCGGTCGCGGATATCCACGCCGAGCCCGACACCGCCTCCGAACGGATCGACCAGCTTCTGCACGGTGAAATCTTCGACGTCCTCGACCGGCGCGGCGGACGCGTCTGGGGCCAGGCTCGTCGGGACGGGACCGTGGGCTGGATGGACGCCTCGGCGCTGGTTCCGCATGTCGGCCTTCCGACCCGACGGATCGCTTCGGCCACGGCCGCCCTGCCGCTCAATGCCCTCGTCGACGACGCCTCAGCCGAAAGCGCGCCCATCGGTGAGTTCGAGACCGATCCCGTCGCCGTGGCCGAACGCCTGCTGGGCGTGCCGCATAGCCTCGGCGCCCGCTCGTCTCTGGCCACGGATTGCTCCGGCATGGTGCAGCAGGCCCTGTTCGCCTGCGGTCTCGCCGGTCCGCGCCATTCCGACGGTCAGGCCCAGCTCGGCGTCGCGGTTTCACGTGACCAGGTCCGGCGTGGCGACATCGTCGTCTGGCTGAACGTCTCCAGCGACCACAGCTGGACCGGTCATTCGGCCTTCCTGCTGGACGAGACCCGCGTCATCCACGCCACCGGCTTCCACGGCGCGGTGACGCTTGAGGCTTTCGCCGAGGCCGACGCCCGCTATCTGGCCGACGGCTTCGAGCCCGCCGTCTTCCGGCGTCTCTGATCCAACGTCGGCGCACCCCGGCGAGAAGGGTGTCCCGAACGAAACAGGCGGCCCCGGAGGACCGCCTGCTCGAAGCCTGAATATCCGACCGGCTTACTGCGCTGGAGCGCTCGTCGCGGCCGGCGGAGCGACCGGGGTCGCCTGGGTCGGCGAAGCGCCTGCGGCCGTGGCGTCGGTCGGAGCCGCGCCGGCGGGGCCGCCCGATCCGGCGGTGGCCGTTTCGGCGCCCGGGGCGACGGCGCCCTCGGCGGGAACTTCACCCTCGGCCGGCGCGGCGCCGGGCTGACGCGCGGGATCCGACGCGGGGATCGCAAAGCCGGCCGAACCCTGGCTGCGCAGATAGGCGATCAGGTTGATACGGGTTGGGGTGTCGCGCAGGCCTGCGAACGACATCTTGGTGCCCGGGACATAACGGTTCGGCGCGGTGATGAACTGGTCCAGCTGGTCGTAGCCCCAGTTCGGAGCCTCGGCCTTGTGCGCGGCCATGGCGTCCGAATAGGCGAAGCCGGCGCGGTGCATGACCGGACCACCCACGACGCCGAACAGGTTCGGGCCGATGCCGTCGGGACCGCCCGCTGCGATGTTGTGGCAGGCCTGGCAGCGCGCGAAGGCGGCTTCACCGGCGGCCAGGTCGGCGGCCGGCAGGACCATGCCCCAGTCCGGCGCCAGCTCGACCTCGGCGGGGCCGCTGGCGGCTTCTTCGGGCGCGTCGACGAAATAGCCCATCTTCTCAGGCGCGTGCGTCGTATAGACCGCGCTCGAAACCTGCTGGACCACCAGGATGGCGAACACCGTCCCCAGGCCCGCACCAAATATCTTGTTCAACTTCAGATCGCCGCTCATCGCGTCGTCGCATCCCGCTTCTAGAGGCCCGGCCGGCTCGGCAAACCGGGCGAAATCTTGATTGGCGGTCTCTTACACGCTAGCGCCGCCTTCGCAACCGGCCCCGGACCTCACTTTGAGCGTCCGGACGCCGCATGACCGGAAGGCCTGCCGTGACGCCTTTGATACTGATACCGACTCGCATGTCAGCGACCCGCCTTCCGGGCAAGCCGCTGGCCGATATCGGCGGCAAACCCATGGTGATCCGGGCCTGGGAGCAGGCCGTCCTGTCCGGGCTGCCGGTCGCCGTGGCGGCGGGGGATCAGGAGATCGTCGATGTGATCGAGGCCGCGGGCGGTCGCGCCGTCCTGACCGATCCCGACCTGCCGAGCGGCTCCGACCGGGTGCTGGCGGCGCTGGAGACACTGGATCCCGACGGCGAATATGATTCGGTCATCAACCTGCAAGGCGACATGCCGTTCGCGGACCCTGGCATCGCCACCGCCTGCGCGGCCCTGCTGCACGGCGAGCCGAGCTGCGACATCGCCACCCTGGTCGCGCCCGAAGCCGATGTCTCGGACCGGTCCAACGTCGATGTAGTCAAGGCGGTGCTGGCGATCGTGCAAGGCGAGAAACATGGTCGCGCCCTGTATTTCACCCGCTCGATCCTGTTCGGCGACGCGCCGGTCTGGCGCCACATCGGCGTCTATGGCTACCGCCGCGAGGCCCTGAAACGCTTCTGCGCGGCCCCGCCGTCACCGCTGGAGCAGCGCGAGAAGCTGGAACAGTTGCGGGCGCTGGAGCTGGGCCTGTCGATCTGGGCCGGGGTGATCGACGCGGCGCCGATCTCGGTGGACAATCCGGCGGATCTCGAGGCGGCCAGAAGGTTGGTCTGAGACGCAGTTTTCTCCCTCCCCCTCGGGGGAGGGTGGTCGGAGCGCAGCGGAGACCGGGTGGGGGCGGCAAGGCAATCCAGCCTTGGCCGGCACTCGCATCGCCGGCCCTTCCCACCCCGTCGCTGCGCGACGCCCCTCCCCCGAGGAGGAGTGAGAACGCGGCGCCCTATTCCACCTCGAACCCGTCCACCCAAGCCTGGATCAAGGTCCGGGCGATGGCGAATTTCGGCGGCGTTTTCACCTCGTGAGCGCCGGCCAGCACCGCTCGCGCCTCGTCCTTCGTCAGCCAGCGGACCTCTTCCAATTCGGTCATGTCCGGGGTCGCGTTCGCGTCCGACACTTCGGCGATCAGGCCGATCATCAGCTGCGACGGAAAGGGCCAGGGCTGGCTGGAGTGATATCGGACGGCCGTCACCGTCAGCCCCGCCTCCTCCTTGATCTCGCGGGCGCAGGCCTCCTCGATCGTCTCACCAGGCTCTAGAAAGCCCGCCAGAGCCGACATCCGTCCCGCCGGCCAGGCCGCCTGACGCCCCAGCAAACAGCGCCCCTCGAACACCGGCAGCATGATGGTCACCGGATCGACACGCGGGAAATGCTCGGCCGTGCAGGCCGGACAGACCCGTCGCCAGCCACCGGCCGTCGATTTCGTTTCATGCCCGCAGTTGGCGCAGAACCCGTGCTTCCGCCGCCAGTCGAACAGGGACTTGGCCCCGCCCGCCATGGCCGCCTCGGCGCCTGACAGGACCGCCGCCGCCTCCCGCATCCCGGTGAAGGCGCCCAGCCCCTTGATCGGCCCCTCGGCCGGATCCGACGGTCCCTCGAACTCGACGGCGAACACCGGCGCCGATTTCCACAGCCCCAGGAAGACCTCGCGATCGGCGTCGCGGATCACGTCGCGCGCATGGGTCAGGGCCAGCCAGGCCAGGCGCGGCCCGTCCGCATGATCCTCCAGCAGCGGCTGCCCCTCCCAGAACACCATGGCGAGCGCATCCGCGCTTTCGCCCTGTTCGACCAGCCATTCGGGCGTGTTGCGGAAGTCTCCGGCGCGGTCCAGCGGATTGCCGGCGAAGGTATTGAGGAGAGGGAGGGCCATGGCGGCTTCCTACTCGCCTTCTTCGCCGCCGGGGAGAGGCGCCTTGATCTCGCCGTCGCGATTCGCGATATGGACCTCGGAGATCGCGGGCGAAGGCTTCGCCAACCTGGTCAGGGCCGGAAGGCAGCAGCCACAACGAATTCCCCTTCGGGTCGCGGTCTCCACTCTCCCTCACTTTACAGTGCGCTAACGCTCGACGCGCGGCGTCTCGCTGCTTGAGCAGCATTATAGTGCGCTAACGCTCGCGACGCGGTCGCTTGCTGCTTGAGCGCGGGAACCTCTGCCGGTCCCGCTCGCTCCCTTGGCCAGTTCAACCGGAGCGACCCCATGAGCATTCTCGGCAATATCCTCGGCAAGATCTTCAACCGCGACAAGCCGGCGCCCAGCGCTCCACCCCAGCCCGCCCCGACCGCGACGCCCGTCCAGCCGCCGATCACGACCGCCGCCGCCGTCGCACCCCAGCCCGCCGAGCCCGTCGATGTCGCCGGCATCCTCGACTGCAAGAACAGCGTCCGCGACGAGACGCTGAACTGGCGCACCTCGATCGTCGATCTGATGAAGCTGCTGGGGATGGAAAGCTCGCTGGCCGAACGCAAGGAACTGGCCGACGAGCTCGGCTACACCGGCGACACGTCTGACAGCGCGACCATGAACATCTGGCTCCACAAGCAGGTGATCCAGAAGATCGTCGACAACGGCGGCCAGCTGCCCCGCGATATGACGTCCTGATCGCACAAGGACTCTACGGACCGTCTTACACGCGGTAAGACGGTCCCATGACCGACGTCGACCTTGATTCCGGAGATCCGCCTTGGGCGGATGACGACGCTCCCGAGCGCGACGAGAACACCGACGACATGTTCGGCGCCCCCGCGCCTGCGCCCGAATCGAAGCCCGCCGCAGAGGCCAGGCCGGTCGAGCCCATCCCCGTCTCCACCCCCGCCGCGGTCGAGGGGGACGGCGAGGCCTACACCGTCCTCGCCCGCAAATACCGGCCCAGGACCTTCGAGGACCTGATCGGCCAGGAGGCCATGGTCCGCACCCTGACCAACGCCTTCGCCACCGGCCGCATCGCCCACGCCTTCATGCTCACCGGCGTTCGCGGCGTCGGCAAGACCACGACAGCCCGTTTGCTGGCCCGGGCCCTGAACAACGAGACTGACGTCATCGACAAGCCGTCGCTGACCCTGACCGCCTTCGGCCGCCACGACGCGGCGATCATGGCCGGCCAGCACATGGACGTCATGGAGATGGACGCGGCGTCCCACACCGGCGTCAACGACATTCGCGACATCCTGGAGAGCGTCCGCTACGCGCCGGTCGAGGCCCGCTACAAGGTCTATGTCCTCGACGAAGTCCACATGCTGTCGAACCAGGCCTTCAATGCGCTGCTGAAGACGCTGGAAGAGCCGCCGCCCCACGCCAAATTCATCTTTGCCACCACCGAGATCCGCAAGGTCCCGGTGACGATCCTGTCGCGCTGCCAGCGTTTCGACCTGCGCCGTGTCGAGCCGGAAATCCTGGTCGAGCACCTCGCCCGGATCGCCGGCAAGGAGGGGATGAAGGTCGAGGACGACGCCCTGGCCCTGATCGCCCGCGCCGCCGAGGGCTCGGTCCGCGACGGCCTGTCTCTGCTGGACCAGGCCCTCGTCCAGGGCGAAAAGGGCGAACCGGTCGCCACCGATGTCGTCCGCGACATGCTGGGCCTGGCCGATCGCAGCCAGACCATCGTCCTGTTCGAACAGATCATGGCCGGGCGCACGCCCGAGGCCATCGAGACCTTCCGCACCCTCTACGGCTACGGCGCCGACCCGGTTCAGGTGACCAACGACCTGCTGGAACACTGCCACGCCGCCTCGGTCGCCAAGATGCTGGGCCCCAACGCCACCCGCCTGCCCAATGATCAGGCCCAGCGTCTGGCCGCCATGGGCGCGGCGGTCTCGGCCGGGACCCTGTCGCGGACCTGGTCGATGCTGCTGAAGGGGCTTGACGAGGTGCGCCGCGCACCCTCGCCCGCCGATGCGGTGGAGATGGTGATCGTCCGCCTCGCCTACGCCGCCGACCTGCCCGGCCCGGAAGAGGCGCTGAAGAAGCTGCAGAACGGCGAGGCTCCAGGCGGCGGTTCAGGCGCGCCGCGCGGCGGCGGGGGAGGGGGCGGCGTCTCGGCCCAGCTGGCCATGCGTCCGGCGGCCCAGCCCAGCCTGCCGGATCCCCAGACCTTCGAGGCCGTCGTCGCCCTGATCGGCGAGAAGCGCGAGATCGCCCTGCAGATGGACGTGCAGCGCTACGTCCGTCCCGTGTCGTTCAAGCCCGGGACCCTGACCTACGAGCCGGTTGACGGCGCCCCGGCCAACCTCGCCACCCGCCTGTCGTCGCGGCTCAAGGACTGGACCGGCCGCCAGTGGTTCGTGGTCGCCAACGGCCAGGGCGGCGGCGAGACCCTGATCGAGGTCGAGAAACGCGGCCGCGCCGAGGAGCGCGCCGAGGTCGAGGCCGATCCTTTTGTCATGGCGGTGCTGGCCGCCTTCCCCGGCGCCGTCGTCGGCGAGATCAAGACCCTGGCGCCCTCCGTCGAGATGCCGGCCATCCCGGATGAGGCGGACGAGGACAACGACTGACCCCTGTCTCTTTCCGTCATCCTCGGGTTCGCTTCGCGCCCCAAGGATGACGGAGGTGATAAAGGTCGGGGTGAAATCGCGAGTGAAAGGTCCTATCTAGAGCCTATGAAAGATCTCAACGCCCTGATGCAGCAGGCCCAGGCGATGCAGCAAAAGCTGCAGGACGCCCAGGCGAAAATGGCCGAAACCACTGCGGAGGGGACCTCCGGCGGCGGCCTCGTCACGATCGCCCTCAAGGGCGCCGGCGAGGTGACCTCGGTGAAGATCGACGACAGTCTGATGGTCCCGGGCGACACCGAGATTCTGTCCGACCTGATCGTCGCCGCCCACGCCGACGCCAAGCGCAGGCTGGACGCCGTCAATGGCGAGCTGATGCGTGAGGCCGCCGGCCCGATGGCGGGGATGAACATCCCCGGCATGCCCAAGCTGTTCTAGACCTTGGCGGGGATGAGCCGAGTTTGTGGTTCGGCCACGACTGGAACGGGACAGGTCTGAGTGGCCGCCTCCGCCGGACCCGAGATCGAGCGACTGATTTCGCTCCTGGCCAAGCTTCCGGGGCTCGGGCCCCGTTCGGCCCGGCGCGCGGCCCTGGCCCTGTTGAAGAAGCGCGAACAGCTGCTCGAACCCCTCGCCGCCTCTCTGGCGGAGACCGCGGCCAAGGTCGTGTCCTGCTCGGTCTGCGGCGCCCCCGACACCCGCGACCCCTGCTCGATCTGTTCCGACCCGGGCCGGGACAACGCCCTGATCTGCGTGGTCGAGGAGGCGGGTTCGCTGTGGGCCATGGAACGGTCCGGCGCCTTCCGCGGCAAATATCATGTGCTGGGCGGGCTCCTGTCGGCGCTCGACGGCGTCGGCCCCGAGGCCCTGCGCGTCTCCGAACTGGTCGGCCGGGTGAAGGGCGGCGAGGTGCGAGAGGTCGTCCTGGCCCTGCCCGCCACCGTCGACGGCCAGACCACCGCCCACTATCTCGCCGACCGGATCGGGGCGACGGGGGCCGGGAACGCGGTCGAGATCACCTCCCTGGCTCGAGGCGTCCCCGTCGGCGGCGACCTCGACTGGCTCGACGACGGCACCATCGTCCAGGCGCTGCGGGCGCGACGACCGGCGTGACGAAACGCGGGGGTTGAACGGCCCTGCCAAACACGCTCTGATCCAGTCTGGGGAGGGCCGTGCGATGGGACGTGAAATCAGGGTGGCCCTCGGAGCCTCCGCCGGCATCGCCGCCCTCGTGATCGGCTTCATCTTCCTGATCCGCTACGCTGTGCCGGCGATCCTGGAAGCCCATTTCGCGGGCAGTCTGATCACCGCCTCGATCGTCGGCATCGCCGGGGTTCTGGCCCTCGTCTGGGCCGCATGGAAATTGTTCGTCTGGGCGTCGCGTGCGCTCGGCGCTGGGGGAAGCGACCAATGACATTCGGCGCCGGCGTGACCCGCTTGAAGCCCTCTCTCCCCGGCGCATCGGCGGGGCGGACCATCGCCCTGATCGTCCTGATCCTCGGACTGATAACGGTTGGCGGCATCAGCGTTTCATCGTGCAGCGTCACGGTCGAGAGCGGCTATATGGGCATCAAGACCACCAAGTTTGGCCCCAACCCCGGCGTCCAGCGCGATGAACTCGGCCCGGGCTTCCACTGGGAAGGCATCGGCGAGAAAATCCGCACCTACCAGACGCTCCAGCGCACCTATTCCTACACGCGCGAGGCCAATGCCGACGGGCGCGAGAACGAGGAGATCATGTTCTCTGACGTCCTTGGCCTGCCGATGACCGCCGACGTCGCCCTGACCTTCAAGGTCCGTGAAGACAAGGCTGCGGACCTCTATGCGACCTGGCGTCAGGAGTTCGACGCCTTCATCGACGGGCCCCTGCGGACCTCGGTGCGCGCCGCCATCGCCCGCGAGACGGAAAAGCTTCCCGTCGCCTGCAACGCCGAGATGGGGGCTCCGGGCCGCGCGCCCATCGTCGCCGTCGCCCCGGTCGAGGGTGCGCCTCTTCCTGTCGGAACCCAGGACGCCGAGGACTGCCCCGGCCAGCTGATCGGCCCCGGCCGCCAGATCGTCCTGCAACGCGCCATGGAGGCGCTCCAGCGGGAGTGGACGCCCCAGGGGCTCGACATCATTCGCATGGAATGGGTCGGTTCGATCCGCTACCCGGAGAGCGTGGTCGCCGCCATCCAGTCGCGCACGACGGCCGAACAGAACACCCGCGCCGCCCTCGAACGCGTGAACCTCGAACGCGCCAATGCCGAGGCCCGCATCGCCCAGGCGCGCGGTCAGGCCGGGGCCAACCGCCTTCTCGCCGAATCCATCCGTTCCAACCCCGAGGTGGTGCGACTGCGCGAGGTTGAGCGGACGCTCGGCATCTGCCCTCTCAGCGCCGACACCTGCGTGGTCGGGGCAGACGTCAACATCTCCGCCCTGATCGCCTCGCGCGACGGTGCGGCGGCGGCGCAATAGGAAATATCGTTCCGGAGAAAACCTGCGTCCGATTTTGACGCAGGGGCATGTCAGGATCGGCCGTGATGCTCCACGCTCTCCTGATACCAAACCCGACTCAACAGACTATCTCGACTCCCGTTTTCCGGAACCGGGTCAGGCCGATCGGGACTCAATGGACTATGTGGACTCTGTTAGTCGGAGTCGGCTGGTCCTCGGCTCGGAGCGACTCTGTCGACTCTGTCGAGTCCATTTCTGGAGTCGCTCCGATCTGTGGCCTACCTCGGCGACTCCCGCTAAGGAACGGAGCATGAACACGCTTTCGATCGTCCTCGCCATCGTTTCGCTGGCTCTCGCGGCCGGTTTCCTGTGGGCCTTTCTCGGCTGGCAGAAGGCGATGGGCGCCCTGTCTTCGGCCCACGAGAAGGTCGCCCTGATCGAGGAAAGCCGCACCACGATGGGAGACCTGTTGCGCGCCCAGGCGGCCCAGTCGGCCCAGGTCATCGCCGACCAGATGGTCACCCGCGCGACCGAGACCTTCCAGGCCCAGGACCGCGTCGCCCGCGAGCGGATGGAGGCCCAGCTGAAACCTGTCGCCGAGACCCTGGCCAAGTTCGAAACCCAGGTCGCCGCGCTTGAGAAGGCGCGGGCGGAGGAGACCGGCACGCTCAAGGAACAGCTCTCGGCCCTGATGATCGCCTCGACCGCCACCCGCGACGAGGCCAAACGGCTCACCGAGGTCCTGCGCGGCAACACCGGCCGGCGCGGCCGCTGGGGCGAACAGACCTGCCGCAATGTGCTTGAGGCCGCGGGTATGGCCGGCCGGTTCGATTTCACCGAACAGTCGTCCAGCGCCAATGACGAGGGTCGCCAGATGCGGCCGGACTTCCTGGTGCGTTTGCCGGGCGGGGGCCTGTTCGTCATCGACGCCAAGGTGCCGCTGGCCTTCCCCGACGCCGCCGAGCCGGACGACGAGGCGCGCGATGCAGCCATGTCGGCGCGCAACGCCGCCAGCATCAAGAACCATGTCAGGGATCTGGCGGCCAAGGCCTATCAGGACCAGTTTAAGCCCAGCCCCGACTTCGTCGCCCTGTTCGTACCCTCTGACGCCTTCCTGTCGGCGGCGCTGGATCGCGAGCCGGAACTGATGACCGACGCCATGGCCCGGCGCGTCATCATCGTCACACCCTCGACCCTGTTCGCCCTGTGCAAGGCCGTCGCCTATGGCTGGCGGGCCGAGGAGCAGTCGAGAAACGCGGACGAGGTCGCGAAACTGGGCAAGGAACTCTACAAACGCCTCTCGGTCATGGGCGGCCATGTCTTCGGCGTCGGCCGGGCGCTGGAACAGGCCGTCGGCAAGTACAACCAGTTCGTCGGTTCGCTGGAGAGCCAGGTCATGGTCTCGGCCAAACGGTTCGAGGATCTGCAGGTCGATCACGAGGGCAAGGAACTGCCCCAGTTGACCGCCATCGACCAGGCGCCGCGCGCCCTCAGCCGTCCGGAACTGATCCACGACAAGGCCGCCGGGGCCTGATTCCGCCGGCGCTCTGACGTCTGACAAGGTCGCTTGACATCCACGGCCGCGGGTGTAAAACAGCCTTGTCATATCGACAAGGATGCGTGTCTTGGCTCTGGAGGCTCGAGTGTCGGAACATCCCTTGAGGCGCTACGGGGCCGTCATGGGCATCTGCGTCCTGGCAGGCATGGCCGCCGGCGCAGTGGCCGGCGTCGTCAGCGCGACCTCCGACGAGGCCAGCCTCGGCGGCGCGGCCATGGCCACGGCCGTCGCCCTGGCCATGGCCGCCGCCCTCTGGGCCTGTTTCCGGTGGTGGAAGGGTCTCGATGAAGCCGCGCAGGAAGCGCACAAATGGGCCTGGTGGTGGGGCTCCACCGTCGGCCTGTGCTTCGCCGGCGTCGTCCTGCTGACCCTGCTCTACGGCGCTGGCGATCTCGGAGAGGCGCCGATCAAATCCATCCTGATGTTGGGCACCGCCATCGTCACAGGCTGCCAGATGGTCGGCTACGGCGTCGCCTGGGCCGCCTGGTGGCTCAGGCGGCGGTGACCGCATGAACAACCATCTCAGGACCCTGCGCGCCGACCGGGGTTGGAGCCAGGCCGACCTGGCCGCCGCCCTGGGCGTCTCGCGCCAGACCGTCAATGCCCTGGAGACGGGCCGCTACGACCCCTCGCTGCCGCTCGCCTTCAAGATCGCACGCGTCTTTGAACAACCGATCGAAGCCATCTTTTCGGACACAGGAGCCTGAGCCTCATGTCGCGTTCTGAAATCTCGACCCAGCCGCTCGTCGTCAAGATCCTCGGCGGTCTGGCCCTGGCCGCCGTCGGCGCCCTGACAGGCGCTGGCCTCGCCAACGCCATCGAGGGTCGCAACATGCCGTGGGCCGACAGCCTGGCCCTGGCCATGGCGGTTGCCCTGATCACCATCGGCGTCCTGAGCGCCAACACCATGGCCCTGCGTCCATCGACCGTGCCCAAGGGCTGCGGGGTTCTGCAGATTATCGTCTTCATGCTCGCCGGGGCGATGTTCCTGGCGCCCATGTACGCCTCGGCGTTCGTTACGGCCGACACTGTGTTTGCAGGCATCGCGGTCCTCCTGGCCGTCCAGACCGTGGCCAACGTCATGCTCTGGCGACGCGCGGACGAGATGCTGCGACAGGTCATGGCCGAGACCAGCGCCATCGCCTTCTGGGCCCTGCAGACCGCCCTTTTCCTCTACGCCGCCGCCGAACGGCTGGGACTCGTCGACACGATCAGCGGCTGGGGCCTGACCGGCATCCTGATGGCCGTATACCTCGTGTCTTCCATCGCCGCCGCCGCTCGCCGCGGCATTCACTGAACGCCCTTACCGAACCACAGGATTTTGCAGCATGACGCTCAGCAGCCGCCTGAAGACCACCACCGTCTCCATGGGGAGGACCGCCGTCGGCGTCGCTCTCGGGATCAGCCTCGCTGCAGTCCTGCTGGCCGGCGCGCCCAAGGCCTTCGCTCAGGACGCCGCCCCGGCTCACGACCACGCCGTCATCGTTCAGGCGGTTGGCGACGGCCCCGCGCTGTGGTCCATTTCTGACGCCGATTCGACCATCTACCTGTTCGGCACGGTCCATGTGCTGCGTCCCGACACGCCCTGGGGCTCGGCCATGGTCGACGCCGCCTTCGACGCCAGCCGGAACGTCATTTTCGAGATATCCAATCCCGACGATCAGTCCGCGCTGATGCCTCTGATCCAGCAATACGGCCTGTCGCCCCAGACCCCGCTGTCCAGCCTGCTGACGGCCGAGGAACTGGCCCATCTCGATGTTGCCGCGCGCTCCATCGGCGGTAGCGCCGCCCAGTTCGACCCGCTCCGTCCCTGGCTGGTGGCCCTGTCCCTGTCGGTCGCCCCGCTGGTGAAGGCCGGCTACGATCCCGCGTCGGGCGTTGAACTGATCCTCAAGCATCGCGCCGAGGAGGCCGGCAAGCCGGTCACGGGTCTGGAGACCATCGACCGGCAGGTCGAGATTCTGGCCGGCCTGTCGCAGGACACCCAGCTGGCCTTCCTGCGTTCGACGCTGGAGGATTTCGACGAGGCCACGACCGAGCTCGACGCCCTCGTCGATGCCTGGGCCACCGGTGATGTAGAGGCGATCGACCGTATCGGCGTGGCCGAGATGAAGGCGGAATCGCAGGAGGTCTATGACGCGCTGCTGGTCCGCCGCAACACCGCCTGGGCCGACCAGATCCAGACCCTGCTCGCCGGGTCGGGCACAACCTTCATCGCCGTCGGCAGCGCCCATCTCGCCGGCGACGACAGCGTCCAGGAAATCCTGGAAGCGCGCGGCGTCGAGGTCGCGCGCCGGTAGCGGACTTCAGCGACAGGGGCAGGCCGGCGACGATCAGCACGGCCTCGTCTGCTGCCCGGGCGCCGCGAGGACGAGAGTGGTCGCCATGCAGCGCTCCATTGCCGAGCTTCGCACAATGGCCTAATTGTCCCTTTGCGACAGGTTCCCCAGTAATGGGGATGAAAAGGGAACTCAGGTGTGAAACCTGGGCTGCCCACGCAACTGTAAGCGGCGAGTCCGCGCACCAATAGCCACTGGGTCCGAAGGCGAAAGCCGGAGAGCCTGGGAAGGCGGTGCGCACCGGCATTGACCCGCGAGCCAGGAGACCTGCCCGTCGTGGTCGTCCTTCGCGCGGACGTGGTGTGCCGAGCGAAACGGGGTCTATCCCGAATGGCGACGTCTGTTGGGCCGTGCATCGCTGCGCGGTCGCGACCGGGCGCGTCTCCATGTCCGATCGCGGCCGTTCTGCGCGCCGGCTCGTTGTCAAACGAGGGATTGGACCCATGAGAAACGCACTGATCACAAGCGCCGCCACGGCTGTTCTCCTGCTCGCCGCCAACGCCGCGAGCGCACAAAACGCGACATCCGTCACCGACCCCAGCCTGCTGGACGATGTGGTGGTCACCGCCAACCGCTCGGCCCAGTCGGCCGCTCGCGTCGGCCAGTCGGTCACCGTCCTGACGACGGAAGACATCAGGACCAGCCAGGCCGTCGGCGTCGCCGATCTTCTGGTCCGCACGCCGGGCGTGACCCTGTCGCGCAACGGCGGGATCGGCTCCCCAACCTCTCTGCGTATCCGCGGTGCCGAGACGGACCAGACGGTCGCGGTCATCGACGGCGTCAAGCTGAACGATCCCTCGGGCACCGGCGGCGGCTACAATTTCGGCAACCTGCTCGTCGGCGACATCGCGCGCATCGAGGTGCTGCGCGGCGCCCAGTCGACCCTGTGGGGCTCCCAGGCCATCGGCGGGGTGGTCAATATCGTGACCGCCGGACCGACCCGCCCGTTCCAGGCCGGCATCGACGCCGAGGTCGGTTCGCGCGGCACGACATATCTGCGCGGCAACATAGGCGGGGCCAACGAGCGCGCGACCTGGCGGCTGGCTGCGTCGCACTACGAGACGGAGGGTTTCTCGGCCTTCGCGCGCGGAAGCGAGACGGACGGTTACGAGAACTTCGGGCTGAGCGGCCGAGCCAACGTCCGCATCCTGGAAGGCGTCTCGCTCGACTTGAGCGCCGTCTATTCGGACGGAACCGTCGACGCAGATGGCTTCCCCGCGCCCCTGTTCGCCTTCGGAGACACGCGCGAGACAGCGAGCACCAAGGAGCTGGTCACCTACACGGGCCTGAACGTCGACCTGTTCGACGGTCGCCTGAGCAACCGGATCGCCTATGCCTACACCCGCACGGACCGGGCGCTGCTCAATCCCGATCAGGCGGCGACCAACGTCACCTTCGACGCCGAGGGTCTGAACAGGCGCTACGAGTACCAGGGCGTGCTGGACCTTCGCGAAGGCTGGACGGCCACCTTCGGGGCCGAGCACGAGGACAGCGCGTTCAGCTCCGCCTCGCCATCCTCCTTCACCCCGAACCCTGTGCCGGCGACGGCCGAGGTCGGTCTCGACGGCGTTTATGCTCAACTACAGGCGGAGGTCATCGACGGCCTGACCCTGACGGGCGGCGTGCGTCGCGACGAGCACGACACCTTCGGCGGCAAGACCCTGGGCCAGGCTGCCGCGGCCTGGTCTCTGAACAACGGCTCGACCGTCGTGCGGGCCAGCTTCGGCCAGGGCTTCAAGGCGCCGAGCCTGTATCAGCTCTACAGCGACTACGGGAACACGGCCCTGGCGCCGGAAGAAGCGGACGGTTGGGATGCCGGCGTCGAGCAGCACCTGCTGGACGATAATCTTATCCTGTCGGCGACCTTGTTCGCGCGCGAGACGACGAACCAGATCGACTTCGTGTCCTGCTCCGGCACGGCGACGCCGGCGGCGGCTCCCCTGTGCTTCCACAACGGGGTGCGCCGCTTCGGCTACTACAACAACGTCGCCCTGACCGAGGCGGATGGCTTCGAACTCGCGGCGGATTATGAGATCGGGTCATTCCGGGTCAACGCCAACTACACCCGGACCAACACCGAGAACCGCACCCCGGGCGCCAACCTGGGTCGTGAACTGGCGCGCCGTCCCAAGGATGCGGCCAACCTGACGCTCGGCTATGTCTGGCCGTTCGGACTGTCGACCTCGGTCGCGGTCCAGCACGCGGGCGACAGCTTCGACAACGCCTCGAACGCCGCGCGTCTGAAGGGTTACACCCTGGTCGATCTGCGCGCGTCCTACCCGATCAACGAGACGCTGGAGGTCTATGGCCGGGTCGAGAACGTCGGCGACGAGGTCTATGAGACCACCCGCAACTACGGCGTCGCGGGGCGCGGGACCTTCGTCGGCGTGCGCGCCCGGTTCTAGGCGATGTCGGGCGCCATTCATCACGGCGGGCGACTGGCCGAGGCGCGGAGGGACCCGGCGGGGGTGGCCGCGCTGGAGGCCGCCGCCGCCCGGCTTCGTCGTTGGATCGGTAAATGGCCTGTCGGGACGGACGCCATCGCCATGGGGATCGACTTCTGATGATGCTGGACCGGCGGATGGTGATGGGGGGCGGGCTGGCGATGACGGTCGGGTGCAGCGTCGCGCCCGGGCCGCCCGCGCCGGTCTCGCCCGGTCGGCCGCAGCGGATCGTGTCGCTGAACCCCTGTCTCGACGTCATCCTGGTGCGGGTGGCGGATCGGGCCCAGATCGGGGCGCTGAGCCACTATGCGCGCCAGGACTATGGCTCGACCATCGCCGACATCGCCCGCACCCTGCCGTTTACCTACGAGACGACGGAGGAGGTGATCGCCCTGCGGCCGGACCTCGTCATGACGGGCAGGCTCTCCTCGCTGGCGATGCGCAACGCACTGGATCGGCTCACTATCCCAACCGCGCTGTTCGACGTGCCCGAGACTGTCGCCGCCAGCCTCGAACAGGTGCAGGAGGTCGCCCGGCGGGTCGGCCATCCCGAACGGGGCGAGGCGCTGGTCGCTGAGATCGGGGCCGCCCTGGCCGCCGCCGCGCCCGCGTCCGGAATGCGGCCTGTGTCGGCGCTGGTCTTCATGCCGGGCGGGTTCGCCTCCGGGCCGGGGACTCTGATGGACGAGATGATGACCCGGACCGGCCTGACCAACGCAGCGTCGCGCTACGGCCTTCAGCGCACGATGAACGTGCCGCTCGAAATGGTCGTTGCCGACCCGCCGGACATCTTGCTGTCCGGCGAAGCCTATCCCGGCGCACCGAGCCGGGCCGAGCGGGTGATGGAGCATCCGGCCCTGGCGCGCGTCGCCGGCGACATGCAGCGGGCTGTGTTCCCCGAACGTCTGCTGTTCTGCGGCGGCCCGGTTCTGATCCAAACGGCGGCGGCCTTGTCGCGCGCCCGCGACTCCGCATTGGCCAACCAGGTGGGGGCGAGGCAAGCATGAAGCCGATCAGCCGATCTTTTCTCTATGCGGGGCTGCTCGCGCTGCTGGTGATCCTGTTGGGGATCAGCCTCATCGCCGGCAAGGTCTGGGTGCCGTTCAGCGCCTGGACCCAGCCTGACATTGATCCGCGCTGGGCCATCGTCTTCGAACTGCGTCTGCCGAGGACGATCCTCGGCATCTTGGTTGGGGCGGCCCTGGGTCTCTCGGGTGCCGTGCTGCAGGGCTATACGCGCAACCCGCTCGCCGATCCGGGGGTGCTCGGCGTCTCGGCCATGGCGGCGCTGGGGGCGGTGCTGACCCTTTATTATGGCGTAACGGCCTACGCGCCCTGGGCCCTGCCGGTCGCGGCGATCAGCGGGGCGCTGATCGGGGTCGCCATCCTGATGCTGCTGTCGGGGTCGGCGTCGAGTCTGGTGACCTTCATTCTGGCGGGAGCCATTCTCAACATCCTGTCCAGTGCGGGCGTGTCGCTGGCCCTGTCGTTGGCGCCCAACCCGTGGGCGGTGAACGAGATCGTCGACTGGCTGATGGGATCGCTGGCGGATCGCAGCTTCGAGGAGGTGAAGATGGCGCTGCCGCTCATCGCCATCGGCTGCGGTCTCCTGCTGACCACCGGGCGAGCGTTGGATGCGCTGACGCTCGGCGAAATCGGAGCGCGGTCGCTGGGCATCTCCATGTCGAAGACGCGCTGGGTGCTGGCGCTCGGCGTGGGTCTGGCTGCGGGGGCCAGTGTCGCGGTGACGGGCGTGATCGGTTTCGTCGGACTGGTGACGCCGCATCTGCTGCGTCCGTTGGTCGGCGCCCGACCAGGTGCGTTGCTTGTTCCAAGCATCCTCGGCGGGGCGGTCATTGTGCTGGCCGGAGACATTCTGGTGCGGATGACCCCGGCGGCGGGCGAGGTGAAGCTGGGGGTCGCCATGGCCGCGCTCGGCGCGCCGTTCTTTCTCGTTCTGTTGCTGAGCCTGAGGAGGAAGATCGCATGAGCGTCCTGTCCTGCACCGACCTGAATGTCCACATCGGCGGCAAGTCGATCCTGGCGGCCGTCAGCCTGTCGATCGAGGCCGGCAAGGTCACAGCCGTCGTCGGCCCCAACGGCGCCGGCAAGTCGACCCTGCTGGCCTGCCTCGCGGGGTTGCGGGAGCCGACCTCGGGCGGGCCCCTGCTGGATAGCGTCCCCCTTTCCGGCATGAAGTCCTACAACCGGGCAAAGCGCCTCGCCTTCCTGCCCCAGACTCCGGAGATCGCCTGGGCGGTCGAGGCGCGGACCTTGGTCGAGCTGGGCCGCACCCCCTTCATCGGCGCGCGCGGTCAGTCCGAGGAGGACCATGCGGCCGTGGATCGCGCGATGGCCGCCGCCAATGTCATCGCGTTCGAACACCGTATCGTCGACACCCTGTCAGGCGGCGAGCGGGCGCGGGTGCTGATTGCGAGAGCGCTGGCCGGAGAGCCCGAATGGCTGCTGGCCGACGAGCCCCTGACCGGCCTCGACCCGGCGCATCAGCTTGGCGCCGCGGCTCTGTTCCGCCGGTTGGCGGACGACGGTGTCGGCATAGTGGTGACCCTGCACGACCTGTCGATGGCGTTGCGCATGTCTGACCGGATCATCGTCCTGGCCGAGGGCGGCGTCCTGTCCGACGAGCCGTCCGCGACCGCCCTGTCTCCCGAGGTACTGAGGCGCGCCTATGGCGTCGAGGCGACTCTCACCCAGGGGCCGGGGGGGGCTCTGATCGACGTGATCCGCCGTGTGACCCTGCCTCATTAGAAGGGAGGCTCCTCTCCAGCTCCGAAAAGCCAGCATGGGTGTCCACTGAAACGGGGAGGATTAAAACTGCACCGCCCTGAAGGGCCAGGTGCTGGAGCGGGCGGCGGGAATCGAACCCGCACGAAAAGCTTGGGAAGCTTTCATTTTCGGTTACAAAACAGCCTCTTGGATGCAAAATGATCCTGGCGCTTTACGACGCCCATGCTTCGGCAACGTAATGCCTGCCGCTTGAACGGCCGAGCCATCCAGGGCCTTAAACAATCCGGTAAATGTCTGAGTCTGACTCTTTGCTGCGGTTCGGAAGGTCCGCTTTGCGGTCCGAAGCCGATGACTGCTCCCGACCCTAATCAGACATTTGAAGCGGGATTGACGTCATGCCCTGTCCCCACAGGGGGTCGCTCCCTTCCTCAGACCGGTTATCGTCGGATGCCCGCATGCCGCTAAAATCTGGTGTTGCTAATGATAATGGGTCTCAGTATCAGGGGCGATCTTTCCATTTCTGGGCGTTCGACTGCGATGCGTTTTCTTCTGGCCTCTGCTGTTCTGACCATAGCTGTGCCGACAGGGGCGAATGCGCAGGAAACACCCTCCGACTTGGGTGTTATCATAGTGACCGGTCAGACAAGGGGCTATGTCGCGATCAACTCCGTGACGGCGACGAAGACCGACACGCCGCTGATTAATGTGCCCCAAAGCGTCAGCGTGATAACCCGAGAACAGCTGGACGATCAGGCCGCCCATAGCCTGTCGGACGTCCTTCGTTATGTGCCAGGGGTGACTGTGGGTCAGGGCGAAGGAAACCGCGACCAGATTACGCTGCGCGGGCAGAACACGACCGCAGACTTCTTCCTGGATGGTGTTCGCGATGACGTTCAATACTATCGTGGGCTCTACAACCTAGAACGTGTCGATGTGCTCAAGGGGCCTTACGCCCTGATCTTCGGTAGGGGGGGCGGGGGCGGCATCGTGAACCGGGTCCAGAAGACACCGAACGACGCAGGCTCGTTTGCATCTGGGCGGCTATCGGCCAACACCTTCGGTGCCTTCGATCTGTCGGCCGACGTCAACACGCCTATCGGAGGCAAGGCAGCTTTTCGTCTGAACGCGGTTTACGAAGAACTGAACAACCATCGGGATTTCTATGATGGCCGGCGGTTCGCGGTGAATCCCCATCTGGCGGCTGACCTCGGGGGTAGCTGGCGTGCCGGCCTATCGTATGAATACATCGACGACACCCGGGTCACCGACCGCGGGGTGCCCTCACTGAACAGTCGACCGATCGAGGGCTACCGCGACCAGTTCTTTGGCGTGCCCGGCGTCAACCGGACAACACTTCAAGCCCATATCCTGAAGGCGAGGATCGATGGGGACATTGCGCCCGGCCTGTCGGTATCGACGATGGCTCTGTATGGCGATTTCGACAAGGTCTATGCTAATGTGTTCCCCAACGGTCCGGCGACGGGCCAGACTGGAAGCGTCCCGCTGGCGGCCTATACAGATCCGACGGCCCGCGAGAACCTGCTGGTCCAGAGCAATCTGCTTTGGGAAACGCGCACCGGCCCGGTTGATCATCGCATCCTGTTCGGCTTGGAATACGGCGATCAGACGTCTGCCAACCAGCGCCGCAATGGGGTCCTGTCCACTTCCAGCCTGAACCTTGTCAATCCCGTGTTTCCGACGGTGACCTTCGGTGCTCTTGTGCGTGATACAGCTTCGACGGTCGAAACCGTTTCGGCCTATGTTCAGGACCAGATAAGCCTCGGGGAGCGGTTCGACGCCGTCGCAGGTCTGCGCTTCGACCGGTTCGACATCAAGGGCACTGATTTCCAGCCAACCCCTGATCGGCCCTTTTCACGCACGGATGAAAAAGTGTCGCCGCGTGTTGGCCTGATCTACAAGGCGCGGCCGGATCTGTCGCTCTATGCCAGCTACAGCCGGTCCTTCCTCCCCCGTTCCGGCGACCAGTTTCTCAGCCTGTCCACGACGCAGGAGAATCTCGAGCCAGAGCTTTTCACCAACACCGAGGTCGGCGTGAAATGGCAGGCATGGCCGAACCTGATCCTGACTGCAGCCCTGTTCCAGCTTGACCGGACCAATGCCACCACGCCGGATCCAAGCAACCCGACGCTCACCATCAATGTCGGCAAGACCCGGACCCAAGGGTTGGAGTTGTCGGCGACCGGCAACATCACCGACCGCTGGCAAATCAGTGCCGGCTATGCGTGGCAGGATGCGGTGCTTGCAGGCAACGATTTCGTGCGCCTTGCCCAGGTGCCCGAGCAGCAGTTCAGCCTATGGACCCGTTACGACGTCAACGAGCGGCTAGGCTTGGGCCTGGGCGTTACGCATCAGTCCGACCAGTTCGCAGCGATACGGACCAACAATGCGACCACTCGACTGCCCGGATTTGTGCGGGGCGATGCCGCTGCATTCTATGACCTATCGGACACTGTGAAGTTGCAGGTAAACGTCGAGAACCTGTTCGATGAGACTTATTTCCCGGACGCACACAACAACGCCAACATATCGACGGGTGCGCCGCGCAATGCCCGGCTGACGGTTAGTGCGCGGTTCTAAAGTGCAACTTGGCTTATTTCTGACGGCGTGGTGCAAGGCTTCCGTCCAGACCGTTGTGACAATCTGGGGGCGTCGTCTGGCCCCTCAGCGCGAGCATTATCCTATTCAGATTGTTGATCGGCGTTGAAGGCGGCACCCCACCCGATATGAAACAATATATTGAATTAGCTCAATATTTCGGGGCGAGACGGGGTCCCGACAGACGCCTGTCAGAATGCGCGCCACGTATTGTTATATAGCGAATTCAACCAACTAGGCTGCCTCTCGATGGGGTCTGATTTCGACGCCGATCCACAACGTTGGGCCGCAGTTGGAAGTATTCGGGCCTCTCAACTCGGGTGAGCGACACAAAGAAGGCATCGAAGCCCCCGGTCACAAAACACCTGCATGATGCTCGTGGCACATTCGCTACGCGTCTAAGGCGGGCAGGGCTAAGCGCTCCAGAGATCGCTGACGTGCTCGGATGGGACGAAGAGCGGGTGGAAAAGCTGCTGGCGGTCTACGTCGATCGTCAGACGGTTGTCATGGGCATAGCCGAACGGATCCAAAGGCTCGAAGCCGAAGCCCGAATCGCGCAGGAACGCCGGTCGGCGGAACGCGAGGACGCTGTATTGGTAGTAGGTGCGTCGGTCGATGCCATTATGTCGACCACAGGCCGGAACGAAGAAGCGCTCAGTCACCCACCACGCCGCCGAACGGGCCACAAGCGAGAACTTCAGCCGGCCGCGTTCCGTGAGAAGGTGACAGCCAGCAACGAGGAGCGCAGCAGCATGAAATATCCCTTGATCGGGCTCTGTGCCGTAATGGGCCCCCAAGGCGTTGAACGTCGCAGCCCATGGGTAAGCGACGAATGGCTCGGCTCCGAGATCGCTCGCGATCCCTGGCTGTTCCGCGAAGTTGAGTTCGAAGTCGGCTACTTTGGTTTGCCGTCCGACGTTGACGCTCTGCGCTGGCCGATCCCCGGATCAACGGCCGAAGAGATGGGCCGCCAACTGTCAGCCTCCTACCGCTGATCCAAACGGCGATAGACGAACGTGTCACGCCACGCTTATCGATGCGCCCCGTAGCCGCGCGTTCTGTGAGCTCACGAAGCCAATCCAACCAAAATCGCGTCGAAATGATTTGGGAATCGCTCGTCCAAAATGTCCAAATATGATCCGTGTCCGGATCACTAAGATCCCAGATTGTAGTTCAAAAACAACCGGTTATTGGAGCGGGCGGCGGGAATCGAACCCGCACGAAAAGCTTGGGAAGCTTTCAGGCTACCACTACATCACGCCCGCGGAAGCTGGCGCCAGCCTAGCGGAATGCGCGGGACGCTCAAGCGCGGACTGACGCACGGCCGATTTCTCCAATCCTGTGACATTCACTCCGACATCAGAGTCTTTGTCATCTGCGCGACGTAAAGTATTCGTAGCAAATGTTTGGAGAACATCAGTCCGTATCCGGATCGACTGTAATAATTGCACGTTTTTCTGTCATTTGAACTTTGCATTGAAGTCCTAAAGGCGGCGACGGGATCGCCAGATCGTGTCGGAACGATGCGGCGGCGATCAACCCGTTTCCAACCCGAGGGGATATCGATGCTTCGTCTGACCAAGGTTCTGATGGCCGGTGCGGCCGTGATGGCGCTGGCCGCCTGCGGCTCCGCCGAAGTGGCGTCCCCCGGCGAGGGTGATTTCGGCTCCGGCGGCGGCACGGGTGGCGGCACAGGCCCCACCCCGCTTCCGCCCGGCACCCCGGCCGCTGACTGCCCCACGGGTCTGACCAATGTCGGCACCGTCGCCGCCGGCACCCTGCGCGCCTGCCAGCTGCCCGAGACGATCTCGGGCTCGCTGACCCTGTCGGTCCGCGCCGGCACTATCTACGCCATCTCGGGCCGCACCCAGGTCGGCACCGATCGCGGCGCCGACCCGGCCGCTCCGGTCGCCGGCAGCGTCCAGGGTATCCTGACCATCGATCCGGGCGTGAAGGTCTTCGCCTCGGGCGGTTCAGACTACCTGCTGGTCAACCGCGGTTCGCAGATCTTCGCCGAAGGCACCGGGACCCAGCCGATCATCTTCACCAGCCGCCAGAACGTCGAAGGCGCCACCAACCTGAGCTCGCAAGGCCAGTGGGGCGGCCTCGTCATCGCCGGCCGCGCGCCGACCGCCGTCTGCCCGGCGGGCGTCACGGCCCCGAACGCCTCGTGCGTCGGTCAGGTCGAGGGCACCAGCGCCAACTACGGCGGCAACACCCTCGCCGACAACTCGGGCCGCCTGCGCTACGTTCAGGTCAACTTCTCGGGCTTCGAACTGTCGCCGAACAACGAACTGCAGGCCCTGACCCTGGCCGGCGTCGGTTCGGGCACCACGGTCGAGTTCTTCCAGTCCTACAACTCGTCGGACGATGGCATCGAAATCTTCGGCGGCACCGTCAACCTGCGCAACATCGTCATCAACGGCGCTGATGACGACGGTCTGGACACCGACACGGGCTGGCGCGGTGGAGCCCAGTTCGGCATCATCACCCAGAAGCCGACGGCCGTGACCAACGGCAGCCGTGGCCTGGAATGGTCGGCCGCTCCGTCGGGCACCGCCTTCTTCGCCCAGCCCAAGGTCTCGAACTTCACCATCGTCGGCCGTAACGCCGCTGTGGCCGCTGACGCGCTCATCACGATGAACACCGGCACCCAGCCGACGGTCATCAACTCGGTGTTCACCAACCCGACGACCTCGGCCGCCGCCTGTCTGGACATCGACGACGCCCAGACGGTCACTAATGCCCCGATCTTCCGCTCGGTCTACTTCGCCTGCTCGCGGCCCTATGAGGACGACTCGAACGTGAACGCGGCGGCCACCGCCGCAGTGTTCATCTCGGCCACCAACGTGAACAACACGGCCGCCGGAACCTCGACGATGACGGCCCCGGCCGGCGCGACGATGACCAACAACGGCCTGACCTTCATCAACGGCGCCAACGAGACGGCCGTCGTGGCGACCAACGGCAACGCCCTCTACCCGTTCTTCACGTCGGTGACCTACATCGGCGCCGTGCGGAACACCGCCGACACCTGGTACCTCGGCTGGACCTGCGGTCTGGCGGCCGGTTCGACCTGCTGATGACGAAGACCGGGGCGGCCCTTGCGGGCCGCCCCGGTCTCGCCGTCCCTTTCGTTGAACCCCTTCAAGGCGCAGATCATGAAGACGCTTTCCCTGACCCTGAGCGGGGTCCTGCTGGCCACCAGCGCGTTGATCGCGCCGGGGCTCGCCTACGCTCAATCCGCTCCTGCCGAAGCTCCCGCCCAGGTCGCGGCGGCGGCTGAACCGCAGGACGACTCGACCCAGGTCGACGAGATCGTCGTCCTCGGCCGCTACATTCCCGAACCGAACCGCGAGAGCCCGGAAGTCGCAGCCTTCCTGACCGCGGAAGACCTGACTCGCACCGGCGATTCCAACGCCGCGGAGGCCCTGACCCGCGTGACCGGCCTGTCGATCGTGGAAGGCCGATTCATCTATGTGCGCGGCCTGGGCGAGCGCTACTCCTCGGCCATGCTGAACGGCTCGCCCCTGCCGAGCCCCGAGCCGCTGCAGCGCGTGATTCCGCTGGATCTGTTCCCGTCCGACATTCTGGCCGGCGTAACCGTCCAGAAGACCTACTCGGCCAACTATCCCGGCGAGTTCGGCGGCGGTCTGATCGACCTGCAGACGATCTCGACCCCGTCGGATCCCTTCTTCACCTTCAAGGCCTCGCTCGGCGCCAACACTGAGACTACGGCGCAGGAGGGCCTGATCTATTTCGGCGCCCGCACGGACTTCCTCGGCTTCGACGACGGTACTCGTGACATTCCCGGTCCGATCGATCTTGCCTTCGGTTCGGGCAAGCGCATCAACGCCAACAACTACACGGCCGCCGAACTGCGCCGCATGGGCCAGTCGCTGATCAATTCGCCGCTGCGCCTGCTGCAGCGCGAGCAAAGCCCGGTCAACTTCGGCCTCGGCATGACCGCCGGCGCGGCCATGGATACCGAGATCGGCACTGTCGGCGCCGTCTTCGTCGCCGGCTACGACAACGCCTGGAAGAGCCGCGAGGGCGTGCGCCAGACCGGTCGCCTCGATGCGGGCCGCCTCGTCATCGCCAATGACTTCGGGTTCCAGTCGACCCAGAACGACATCGGCCTGAACTTCCTCGGCGGCCTCAGCCTCGTCAACGGCGACAATGAGATCAAGTGGACGAACCTCTACGTCCGCAACGTGACCAAGGAAGCCCGCAGCCAGGAAGGCTTCGACGACGCCGCCGGCTCGACCCGTCGCACGGATCTGACCGCCTGGTACGTTCGCCAGTTGCTGTCGACCCAGCTGACCGGCGAGCATTTCTTCGGCGAAAGCTGGGAGTTCAACTGGCGCGCGGCCTACGCCCAGACGTCACGTGACGCGCCCTACGAGACCCAGTTTGGCTACGGCAAGAACGCCGCCGGCGCCTATATCCACTCGATCCAGTCGAACTCCACCGCCTTCAGCGAACTGAATGACGACGTCGTCTCGGGCGGCGCGGACCTCAGCTACATTCTGCCGCTGTCGGACTATCGCGAAGCCAAGTTCACGGTCGGGGCCTCGGCCTATGACAACAACCGCGACTCGGCCGAGCGGCGCCTGCGCTTCAACGCCATCAACACGCTTTCGGCCGACCAGCTGGAATCGCGCGTCGACTATCTGTTCTCGGACTTCAACATCGGCCCCTACCTCCAGCTCGAGGAAGTGACCGGGTCGAACGGCGCCTCCGCCTACGAAGGCCAGTTGACGGTCAACGCCGTCTACGCCCAGGTCGAGGCCGAGGTGATCCCGCTGGTTAACCTGACCGTCGGCGTCCGCTACGAGGACGGCGAACAGACCGTCAGCCCGATGGATCTGTTCGGCGCCACGACGGGCCTGCGTCGCACCACGATCGACGAGCAGTACGTCCTGCCCGCCGCCACGGTGACCTGGAACTTTGCCGAGGACATGCAGCTGCGTCTGGCTGCGTCCAAGACCATCGGCCGTCCGCAGTTCCGCGAACTGGCCCCGCAGCAGTACCGCGATATCGAGACGGACCGGACCTTCATCGGCAACCAGTTCCTGGTCGATACCGAGATCACGAACCTGGACGCCCGCTTCGAATGGTATTTCGCCCGCCAGCAGTTCATCACGGCCGGTGTCTTCTACAAGGACCTCGAAAATCCGGTTGAATCCAGCGTCGTCGACCAGGGCTCGAACATCTCGCAGACCTTCCTGAACGCGCCCCGTGCGCGGATCGTAGGCGCCGAGATCGAGGCCAAGAAGTATCTCGAGTTCCCCGACAACGGCATGGACTTCATCGCCAACAAGCGCTGGTTGATCCAGGCGAACTACACCTACTCGGACTCTGAAGTGACCGTTGAGGCCGGCGACAAGGTCCTGACGCAGAGCGGGCTGGGCGTGGCGGAAAACGCGTCCTTCTACGTGGTCGACGGCAGCCGTCTGCAAGGCCAGTCGGACCACGTCGCCAACGTGCAACTGGGCTGGGAAGATGACGTGGCTCGCTCGCAGGCGACCTTCATCATCAACTATGTGTCCGAGCGGACCTCGGCCCGGAACATCGCCGGCAATCCGGACCTGATCCAGGATCCCGGTACGTTCCTGGACTTCGTCTACCGCAAGGACTTCGACGTCATCGGCCGTGAACTGGGCTTCGCCCTGGAACTGCGGAACCTGCTCGGCACCAGCTACTCGGAGTACGAAGAGCTGGGTTCGACCAAGATCGACGTCAACTCTTATGACCTGGGCCAGAGCGCCTCGATCAGCCTGACCGCCCGCTTCTAAAGGGGGCTTACGATTTCAAAGACCGGGGCCGTCCACCGCGAGGTGGGCGGCCCTTTTCTGTTCAATCCTCCCCCGTTGGGGGAGGGGGACCGCGAAGCGGTGGAAGGGGCCCGAACCAAACATCGAGTTCGTGGTTGGCCCCCTCCGTCACGTCGCGAAGTGCGCCGCGCCACCTCCCCCGTTGGGGGAGGATCTAGTCCGCCCGGTAGACCACCTCCCCGTCCACGATGGTCAGCACCGCGTGCCCTTTGGGGATGTCTGCCTCGGAGACGGTCATCAGGTCGATGTCGAAGGCGGTGAAGTCGGCGCGTTTGCCGACCTCGATGGTGCCCAGCTCGTTTTCGCGGAACGAGGCGAACGCCGGCCACAGGGTGAACATCTTCAGGGCCGTGGCGCGGTCCACGGCCTCGTTCGGGCGCCAGTCGGGCCCCTGGAAGCCTTCCAGATCGCGGCGGGCGACTGCGGCGTAGAATTCGATCAGTGGATCGCCGCGCTCGACCGGGGCGTCGGAGCCGCCGACCACGACGACGCCGAGATCCACCAGACTGTGCCAGGCATAGGCGCCGTCCAGGCGAGCGTCGCCGAGGCGGGCCGATGCGAAGTGGAAGTCGCCGATGGCGTGGCTGGGTTGCATCGAGGCGATGACGTGCAGGTCCCGGAACATCGGCTCGTCCCCGGGGCGCAGGATCTGGGAGTGCTCGACGCGCCAGCGGGGTTGGGCAAGGCCGCGTTCACCGGCGGGCACGGCGGCCATGGCGTCGCGGTACCAGGTCAGGACCTCGGTATTGCCCCGGTCGCCGATGGCGTGGGTGGCGACCTGGATGCCGCTGCGCAGCGCGTTCTCGTAGAGCGGGGCCATTTCCTCGCGCGTCGTCTGCATCAGGCCCGACGTGTGGGGGGCGTCGCTGTAGGGTTCATGCAGGGCGGCGCCGCGCGAGCCGAGAGCGCCGTCGACATAGTATTTGATGGCGCGGGTGATGATCCGTCCGTCGGCGACGCTGCGGGGCCCCGAGGCGATCAGGGCGGCGCCGCCGTCAGGGGTGACCGAGTTGTAGACTCGCAACGGCGCCTCCCCGGCCTCGGCCATCTGCTCCAGCAGGGGGATGTCGGACCAGGGCGCGCTCATGAAATGGATCCCGGTCCAGCCGTAGCGGGCCTCGACCCGGAAGCCGGCGCGATAGGCGTTCCGCTTCGCCTCGGGATCGGCCTGGGGCATCAGGGGCGCGAGCAGGGACATGGCGGCGTCGACGATGAAGCCGGTCGGTTGTCCATCGGCGCCCTTGGCGATCTCTCCGCCCGAGGGGGCGACCGTCGAGGCATCGATCCGGGCGGCGGCGAGAGCGGGCGAGGAGGCGGTGATGGCGTGGCCGTCGGCGCGCTCCAGCAGAACGACGCGGCCGGGTGCGGCGGCGTCGAGGTCGGCGGCGGTCAGGAAGCGGGCGCCGTTGGCACTTTCGGGCCAGCGGGTCTCGATCCAGCCGCGACCGATGATCGGACCGTCGGGGTGGGCCTCGGCCCAGGCGGTCAGCCTGGCCATGGCGTCGACGACGGAGGACGAGCCCTCGAGGTTCAGCGTCAGCTCGCGCCAGCCGATGCCGTCGAGGTGGGCATGGCCGTCGGTGAAGCCCGGGAACAGGGTCGCGCCGTCAAGATCGATGACGGTCAGACCCTCGGTCGAGGGTGCATCGGCGGCGGCCCCGACCCAGGCGATGCGGCCGTCGCGGGCGATCACGACCTCGGCCGTCGGGGCGGCGTCATTGCCGGTGTGGATGGTTCCGCCCCGGATGAGCAGGTCCTGGGCCTGTGCGGGGAGGGCGAGGGCGGCGAGGGCGGCGGCGGTCAGGAACGAACGGAACATGGGGTCACCGGGCTGGCGGAAATCGGACGGCGGAGTTGCGGGGATCGCGCGGCGAAGGTCAAGGTTTGGTCGAGCGGAGATCGGCCCGGTCTCCAAAACACCGTCCGAAGCGTCCGAAGCGTGCGGGGAAGACGTCCAGACTCAGGAAATTGGAGTCCAGATAGTCCGTAGAGTCTACTCGGCTGGGGGGCGTGATGGCGATGTCAAAGACCGCGACCAGTGTCTCACGGTTTTCGGGAGCGGTTGGGATAAGGCCTCTGAATAATTCCGACCGTTGATTTCAAAGGCGGATTCGGCCGATCCGTTGATGGGTATGGGGTGCCGAACCTTCTCCCTCTGGGAGAGGGCTTGAGGCTCGCAGAGCGAAGCGATGCGCCAGCCGAAAGGGTGAGGGTCGTCCCTCACCGGTTTGCATCCGACCCTCACCCTTTCGCGCAAGTCCGATCGCCTGACGGCTCCCGGGCGCTCAAGCCCTCCCCCACCGGGAGAGGGAAGATTAACCTGCGACCGGAGACGGAACGCCCACCACCCCGTCCACCGATCCTGTGGTGACCGGGTGATAGCCCGGCCGCGCCGTCGCATAGACGCGCGTCGCGATGGGACGGCCCCAGTCGCCCTGGCCCCACAGCGAGGTGTAGAGCGGCAGGACGAATTTTCGGCGGCCCTGCGAGGTCAGGAAGCGTTCCAGCGTCGGCACGGCCGGCTGGTAGCGATGGGCGACGGCGATCTGGAGCCACTGGAACAGGACCTCGGCATTGCCCTCGGCGCGCAGGTTGAGGGTGGTCTCGAGGTCGGCGAGCTGGGCGCTGGTCAGCCACGGGCGCGTGGCGGCGGCGCCTTCAGGACGCCAGGCGAGGAAATGCTGGCGTTCCTGCGTCGACCAGCCGGACCAGGGGATGGCCGAGGCCGGGCCCTTGTCGGCGAAGAAGGCGTCGGCGGCCGTGTCCACGGCGGTCAGGGCGGTCGAGACCGGCGCCTGGGCATTCGACGGCAGGCCCGGCTGATAGACCCAGTTGTCGAGCTGCAGCTCGCGCTCCAGCGCGGAATCGCCACGCACCAGGTTGGCGCGAATATCGATCAGGAAGCCGCCGGCGGTCATGGGCCTGAAGGCGTTGCGTTCAAAATAACCCTTCAGCCAGGCGTCGAAGCGCTCACGGCCGACGATCCGCTCGATCGTGCGCAGGAAGGCGGCGCCTTTCTCATAGGGGATGTCGTTCAGACCGTCGTCGGGATCGCGACCGTCGAGGTCGACGTGCAGGCGGGTATCGAGCGGGGCCATGTCGGCCAGCGACGACTGCAGGTCGTTCCAGCCCAGGACCTGGAGCATCAGGGCGCGGTCGCGGCCGTAGACCGCCTCCATGATGCGGTTCTCGAAATAGGTGGTCGTGCCCTCGTTGAGCCAGATGTCGGCCCAGGTGGCGTTGGTGACGAGGTTGCCGGACCAGGAGTGGGCCAGTTCGTGGGCGACCAGCGAGACCAGCGACTTGTCGCCGGCGACGACGGTCGGGGTGGCGAAGGTGAGGCGCGGGTTCTCCATCCCGCCGAACGGGAAGGACGGCGGCAGGATCAGCAGGTCGTAGCGGCCCCAGCGGTAAGGACCGTAGAGGGCCTCGGCGGCGTCGACCAGTTGGCCCATTTCGGAGAATTCGGCCTTGGCGGCGTCGAGACGGCCGGGCTCGGTCCAGACGCCGACGCGGGCGCCTTCGGACGCAAACTTCAGGTCGCCGACCGCCAGGGCGATCAGATAGGGCGGGACCGGGTTGGTCATGCGGAAGCGGTAGCTGTGCATCTTGCCGCCGGGGCCCTCGGCGGCGCGCTCGCCGTCGGGGGTCAGCATCTCGGCGGACATGACCGCGGTCAGGGCCTCGGGGACGGTGATCTTCGCCGAATAGGTCTGGCGGATGCCGGGGCTGTCCTGGGTCGGGACCCAAGTACGGGTCAGGATGGCCTGGCCCTGGCTGAACAGGAAGGGTTGCTGGCCGCCGGCCGTCTGGGCCGGGGTCAGCCACTGGAGGGCCGCGGCGTCGGGGCGGGTGGAATAGGTCACCACGATCTTCTCCACCTTGCCGGGCTCGAAGGCGGGGACGGTGACCGTCAGGGCCTGGCCCTTGATCGGATCCTCGGCGCCGAGGGCGAACTGAAGCGCATTGCCCTTGTCGTCGGCGACGGAGCGGATCTCGAGGTTCTTGATGTCGAGGATGATCTGGGTCGCGCCGGGCTCGCCCGTGACGTCGAGCGTCGCCGTGCCCGACAGGGTCTTTGTGGCGAAGTCGGCGGTCAGGTCGAGATCGACGTGTCTGACCCGCGCGATCTGGGGCTGGGCCCAGGAGTGGACGTCCCGCTCATAGGTCACCGGCGCCGTGGCCGAGGCGGGCAGGGGCGGCATGTCGGACTTCGTGTCGCCCTGACCGCAGGCGGCGAGCAGGGCGAGGGTGGAAGCCATCACGGCGAGGCGGGCGCGGGACATCAAGGCGTACTCCGAAACGTTTCGGCGCGGAGGGAGCCCTGAAAGCGTGGCGAGATCAAGGGGGCGTCGCGCCCCGCGGCCTACTCGGCGGCGACCGGGACCGGATTGCGGGCCACGAACAGCCTGCCGCGTTCGGCCAGCAGAACGAAGCCCAGGGCGGCGATCCCGCAGGCGGTGATGCCCAGGGTCATGGGCACGACCGTGCCGTTGAACGACTGGCCGATGGCGAAGCCGATCAGCGAGCCGATGATGGTCGAGATGAAGCCCTGGGCCGAGGAGGCGGTGCCGGCGATATGGCCCATCGGCTCCATCGCCATGGCGCCGAAGTTGCCGGCCAGAAGGCCGAAGCAGAACATGGTGCAGGCCTGCAGGATGCCGAAGGTCCAGATGGTCTCGTGGCCGCTGAGCGTGACCATCAGGTGGAGGGCGCCGAAGGTGATGAAGCCCAGGAGCGCCGTGTGGCCGATCATGCGCGAGCCCAGCTTCTCGACCAGTTTCGCGTTGACGACGGAGGCGATGGCGATGCCGCCGGCGATCAGGGCGAAGACGGTGGTGAACAGGGCCGGGGCCTCGAACACGTCGAAGAAGATCTGCTGCGACGAGTTGATGAAGGCGAACAGGGCGCCCGTGATCGCCGTCATGGCCAGGGTGTAGCCGATGGAGACGCGGTTGGTGACGGCCTCCCTGAACGCCAGGACGATGCGTTTCGCCTCGATCGGAAGGCGATCCCGGGGGTGAAGCGTCTCGGGCAGGCGCAGGCCGGCCCAGATCATCAGGGCGACGCCTGCGAAGGCGAGAACGCCGAAGATCGCCTCCCACGGCGCGACCAGAAGGATGGCCTGACCGAGGGAGGGGGCGATGACGGGGACGCCGAGGAAGACGAGGAAGCTGAGGCTCATCACCCGCGCCATTGTCCGGCCCGTGAAGCGGTCACGTACGATGGAGACGGCCAGAACGCGGGTCGCGGCCGAGCCGAGACCCTGACCGACGCGGGCCAGGATCAGGGTCTCGAACGTCGGGGCCAGCATGGCGACCAGGCTGAAGACGACATAGATGCCGACGCCGATCATCAGGATCGGCTTCCGGCCGAACCGGTCGGCGAGCGGGCCGTAGACGATCTGCATGCCGCCGAAGCCGAGCAGATAGGCGGTGATGACCCACTGGCGGCTGTTGTCGGAGGCAACGCCCAAGGCATCGCCGATATCCGGCAGGGCCGGCAGCATGGAGTCGATGGCCAGGGCATTGAGCGCCATCATCAGGGCGATCATGCAGACGAACTCCTGGCGATTTCGTCCGTGGTTGAGGTCATCATGTCCAGATGCGTGTTGGGTCGCCGCCCCGCAACCGGCCAGCCTGTAACTTTTCGCAACTGCGAGATGACGGTTGCGACGCAGGGACTAGGGCATGAACTGGATGGTGCGGGCGAACGTGTGATCGACCGCGGACCGGTCGGTCGTCGCATCCGCCATCAGGGCGATGGCGGCGTCACCGAAGCCCATGCCGGGATGGGTCTCTTCCAGAACGGCGCATTCACCGACGCGGCCGTCGGCGAAGGCCGTGCATTCGAGGGTCACCGCAACGCTCTGGAGCAGCGGCGCCGGAGCGGATTCGAGCGCCGTCATCGACGCGGGTTCGACGGTGAGCGCCGCGCGGGTGAGGGTGGGCCGGCCCAGCGAGGGGTCGGCGAACAGGGCGAGGGCGAGGGTCAGAGCAATCATGGGACGGGCCTTTGGACTGCCGGATTAATGATCGGCGGACCGGAGCGTTCCCGCTGCGCGGCAGACGACATCGGACCTATCGCTGATGTGACCCGTTCGGCACACTGTGTGATCCTGACGGAAGGCGATCCATGGCGAAGAGACCGGCGACGGCGAAGAAGACCCTGTCGGCGGCGAACCTGAAGGCGCTCGGGGACGCGCGTCTGGCCGATCTGCTGATGGAGATGGCGGGCGAGGACGCGGGCTGGAAGCGGCGGCTGCGCATGGAGCTGGCGGCCGAGGTCGGGGCGGCCGATCTGGCGCTGGAGATCGACAAGCGGCTGAACACCCTGGCGGGCAGCCGGACCCGGGTGTCGTGGCGGAAGCGGCCGGAGTTGCTGGCCGACCTGACGACCGTCCGCCGGATCATTGTGGACAGGCTGGCGGCCATGGATGCGCGGCTGGGGCTGGACCGTCTGGTGGCCTGGTTCGACCTCTATCCGGGGCTGGCCGCGCGGGTGAAGGATCCAAAGGGCGAGCTGGCCCTGCTGTTCGACGGGTCATCGACGGAACTGGCCGCGACGGCCTCGCTGGCGGGGGCGGAGGTGGCGGCGCCGATCCTGATCGAGGCGCTGAATACGCGACTGTCGGAATGGGGAAGCTGGATCGGGCGCGGGGCGGCGGGGCTGAGCAGGCCCCTGGCGCGGGCGTTGCTGCTCGGGATCACCCAGGGGAGGCCCAGGCCCACTGGGCGGCTGGCGCTGGTGGTGAGGAAGCTGGCGGACCGGGCGGGCGACCTGGACGCCTGGGTCTCCTCGCTGCCGGAGGAGGATCGGGTCAAGCCGGAGATCGGCGCCGAGATCGCGCGACGGCTGGCCGAGGCCGGGCGTTCGGTCGAGGCCCGGGCGGCGCTGGAGGCGTCGCGGCCGAGGTTGGTCGAGGCGTCACGCTCGGGCCGGCGCGAACCGGAACCGCCGCCGCCTCCGCCGGAAAACTGGCTGACCGCCGAGATCGCCGTGCTGGAAACCGAGGGCGATGCGAAGGGCGCCAGCGATGCGCGCTGGATGCTGTTCGAACGGACCCTGGCCGAGGCGCCGCTGCGGGCCGAGATCGCCAAACTGTCCGACTTCGAGGACGTCGTCGCCCTGGACCGCGCCTTCGCCCACGCCGCCGCCTACCCTGACGCGACGGCGGGCCTGAGGTTCCTGATGACCTGGCCGGCGCTGCGCGAGGCGGGAGAGATGGTCGTGGCGCGGGCCGGCGACCTGCGCGGCTCGGCCGATGAGGTTCCGCTGTGGGCGTCGCGGCTGGAGGGACGGCATCCGGCGGCGGCCCTGGCGTTGATCCGGGCGCGAGCCGTGGCCCTGGCCCGCCTCGCGCTTGGCAGCGGTGGCGAGGAGATCGACCATCTGGTCCAGCAGGCCGCAGCGCTGGCGGCCCAGACCGGCGACGACGGGCAGGACGGGTTTCTGCTGGCTCTGGAGGAGGCGGCGCGGCCGGTAAGGCGCGGCTGGCGCTGAGAATGTGGTGCCCCGGGCCGGGGTCGAACCGGCACTCCTTTCGGAACCGGATTTTGAGTCCGGCGCGTCTACCAGTTCCACCACCGGGGCCCGCAGGGTTGCTGTAGAGCGAGGGAAGGCCTCGCGCTACAGCAGCCCTGCCATTTTTTGTGGGCTACTGCTCGCGACGCGGTCGCTCGCTGCTTGAGCCAGATTCTCAGCTGCGCCCCTTGCGTTCCATCATGGTGTAACGCACATCCCCGCCATGACCGAGCCTCTCCCCGACCTCGCCATCGTCTATGAGCATCCCGAATGGTTCGAGCCGCTGTTCGCGGCCCTGAACCGGCACGGGGTCAGCCATGTGAAGGTCCCGCTGGGCGACAGCACCTTCGATCCGGCCGGGTCGCCGGCGCCGGCGACGGTGGTGTTCTCAAGGGTGGCGATGTCGTCCTTCCTGCGCGAGCCGGAGCATCCGATCTTCTACGCCCAGAGCCTGTTCGAGCACTGGCAGGGACAGGGGACGCGGGTGGTCAACGCCTCGGCCCTGAACATCGACACCTCCAAGGCGCGGCAGATGTCCCTGATCGCCCGTCTGGGCCTGAAGGGGCCGGCGACGCGGGTGGCGCACCGGCAGGCGGACATTCCGGGGGCGGCCGAGGGGCTGCGCTATCCGGTGCTGGTCAAGGCCGATATCGGCGGGGCCGGGGCCGGCATCACCCGCTATGAGACGCCTGAGGCGCTGGCCGAGGCGGCCGGTGAAAAATGGTGCCCGGTAGGGGTCAACGGCATCTCCCTGATCCAGGAATATGCGCCGCGCCAGGACGGCAAGATCACCCGCGTCGAGACGCTGAACGGCAAGTATCTTTACGCCATCGATATCGAGAGCCCGGGCGACGCCTTTGATCTGTGCCCCGCCGACGCCTGTCTGGTGCGGCCGGGCGCGCCGACCCTGACCATGACGAAGACGACGCCGCCGCCGGAGATCATCGAGGCGGTCGAGCGGCTGGCCGTCGCGGGCCAACTGGAGATCGGGGGCGTCGAATATCTGATCGACGACCGGGACGGGTCGGTCCTGTTTTACGACATCAACGGACTATCGAACTTCGTGGCCAGACCGGTCGAGGTGCTGGGCTTCGACCCGCACGACGATCTGGTCGACTGGCTCAAGGGTATTGTGGCGGAAGAAAAGGCGAAGCGCGCATGAGGTATGGATACTGGGCCCCCGTCTTCGGCGGCTGGCTGCGCAACGTCGCCGATGAGCGGGAGGCGTCGTGGGAGAATGCGTCGCGGCTGGTCAAGCGGTCCGAGGCCCTGGGCTATGACCTGACCCTGATCGCCGAGCTCAACCTGAACGACATCAAGGGGATCGAGGCGCCGGCGCTGGACGCCTGGTCCACGGCGGCGGCGCTGGCGGCGGTGACCGAGACGATCGAGCTGATGGTCGCGGTGCGTCCGAACTTCCACCAGCCGGCCCTGTTCGCGAAACAGGCGGCCAATATCGACCGGATCTCGAACGGACGTCTGGCCCTGAACGTCGTCTCGTCGTGGTGGGCCAAGGAGGCGGAGAGCTACGGCCTGCAGTTCGACCAGCACGACGATCGCTATGGCCGGACGGCGGAGTGGCTGACCGTGCTGTCGCGCCTGTGGACCGAGAAGCGCGTCGACTTCGAGGGTAAATACTACACGCTGCAGGACGCGATCGTGGAGCCGAAGCCGACCTCCACCCCCGAACGGCCACGCCCGGTCATTTATGCCGGCGGGGAATCCGAGGCGGCCAAGACGCTGATCGCGAAACACTGCGACGCCTATGTCATGCACGGCGACGAGCCCGAGCATATCGCGGCGAAGATCGCCGACATGCGCGAACGGCGCGAGAGTTTCGGCCTGCCGCCGATGTCGTACGGCATGGCCGCTTATGCCATCGTGCGCGACACCCAGGTCGAGGCCGAACGCGAGCTGGAGCGGATCACGACCATTCCCGGTCTGGCGGACGGCACGCCCCCGGCGGGCTTCGCCAACTTCGACCAGTGGCTGTCGGGGACCGAGCTGGAGCGGGAGCTGAAGATCCGCGAATACAGCGTCTCCAACCGGGGTCTGCGCCCCGGCTTCGTGGGGACGCCTGAGACCGTCCGTGGACGGATGGAAGAGTTCGAGGCCGCCGGTCTGGACCTCGTGCTGCTGCAGATGTCGCCGCAGGAGGAAGAGATGGAGCGGTTCTCGGCCCAGGTGATCCGGCCGAACTGAGCGTCAGCGGGAACGCAGACGGCTCGGGATGGGCGGCAGGTCGAGGCCGAGGCCGTAGCGGACGTAGAATGAGACCCGGCGGTCCTCCATCGCCCCCGTCTCACCGTCCTTCATCTCGACGCGTCCGGTCCGGTGCGCGCCCAGCACGGCCGCGCGGCCGAAGCCGCCGCCTTCCGGAAACTCGCTCTCGACGCGGCACTGGCGGAGCGCCCCGCTGCTCGCGACCCCGCAGATCAGGGCCGTGACGCCCGTTTTGGAATCAGTCCGCGCGGGGAAGCTCGGCGTCGGCCTGTCACGCCACTGGAGCCCGGCGAGGTTCTCGCGGTCGGGCGCAGCGGTGCTGTCCTCCGGCATTTCGCGACCGCAGGCCTCGAAGACGCGTCCGATCGCCGAGGGCGAGGCTGGCAGGTCGACAGCGATCCGTCGCACCCGCTCGCCGTCAGGAACCCCGAGGGCGAAGCGGCCGCCGCGATCGAAGATCGCGCGCGACGTGGGCCGGCCATAGGGCGAAGGCGGACTGATTTCGACCGCCGCTGACCCAGAGGCTGTCGTCGTCGGTTCGCTCGCCCATCTGGTAGTCGAAGGTCTGGATCCCTTCGCGCGTCGGTAGACCGGAGACGACCACGCTCAGCGTCTCGCCCAGACAGCGGACGGCGACGCCGAAACTGTCGAAAGTGACGGCGGCGATGGTCAGATCCCGATCGGCGTCGTGGCCGAAGTCCCAGTCCTCGCCGTCCTGGGTTGAGGCGGGGGCGGCGAGCAGTAGCGCCAGTGCGCCGGCGATGACGGCTCTGGGCATGCAGGTTCCGATCACCGGCTATCGCATTCGAAAGACGTTGCGGAAGGCGATCATGCGGGGCGCGTACTGGCCCGGCGTTTCGCCCGGGCTGACGATGCGGGCGTTGTCGATCGCGGCGAGGGCGGCGCGTCCGAAGGCGCCGTCGACCGGGAACTCGGATTCGACGACGCATTGTTCCAGCCCGCCGTCGGGCTGGACCACGCAGGACAGTATGGCCGAGCCCTCGGCGTAGTTGGTTCGGGGATAACGCGGACGAGGCTCGCGCGCCCAGGTCACGCCGCGCGGCAGGCCGTCCTCCTCGATCTCGGGCAGAAGTTCGTCGCGCGGATCGACCGTAGGCCGGTCACAGGCGGTCAGGGTCTCATCGATGGCGGTCGGAGAGGCAGGCAGCTCGAGATCGTGGCGAAGGTTGCGACCGTCGCCCGCGCCGTTGGGGATGAGGATGCTGACGCGCCCCCCCCCCCGGACTTCCCGCGCCAGAGGGGCGGGATAGTCGGCCACGGCCACCGTGAGATCGGTGGTCACGTTCCAGATGGTCTCGTGGGGCTCGTCGTCGCCGATGCCGATCCGCGGCACACGGGTCCGGGCGCCGCGGGACGCCGCAGGCAGGCCGGCGATCACCGCGCCATAGACCCCGTCGACGCACCGGAAGGCCACGGTCAGACCGGAGTCCATCGGCATGAAGGCCATTACCGACTTCTGGTCCGGCCGGCGGACCATTTCCCAGTCGGTGGTCGCGTCCTAGGCCAGGGCGGACCCGGCGCCGGCGAGGGCGATCAGGGAGGCAAGGGCTTTTAGACGCATACGCTCACTCTCGACTGGGGAACGGATCAGGCGGCAGGGGCGGCCGCGACGTGGCTGTCGGTTCCGCCGGCGAGGACGCGACGGGCGCGGATGAACATCTCGATCCGCTGGACCACGATCATGCCGACGACGAAGACCAGGAAGGCGTCGGCGATGGCCAACGCATTCAAATGCCAGGCGGCAGCGTGGGGTTCCAGCACCGACCGCAGGGTGCTGCGGCCGAGGAAAAGGCCGATGATCAGGATGATGCCGAGAGGCGAGGCCTGGGCCTTCAGCGTGCCGTCGGGGTGGCGCTGGATGGTGGTCATCTTGCCGCGCCACCAGCCCGCCGCGCAGCCGAGGAGGAAGCCGAGGGCGAGCATGGCCCAGGCGGTCACGTCAAACGGCGTGTGATCAGCACCCGGCTCCATACTGGTGCCCCAGAGGGCCAGACCCATCAGGGGAACGATGATCGCAGGGGTGACCCACATCCATTTCGGTCGCAGCGTCCGAGGCGCGCGGTTCCTGAGCAGGATAAGCGGCACCATGATCACGAGCGTGATGAGCGGTGCGTACTGTTGCGGCGTCATGGCCGGGCTCTCCGTGACGGCACGTCGCCGTGTAGGTCAGATAAGCACGTTCAGCGTGTGCCGGGAAGCGGTCAAGGATCGCGTCAGACGGGTTGCACGACCTGTTCGATGGCCCCGAAGATCGAGCGGCGCCCGTCGTCGAGCATCTCGATGCGAACGGTGTCGCCGTGCTTCAGGAAAGGGGTCACGGCCGCGCCGCCGGTGATGGTTTCGACGGTGCGGATCTCGGCGATGCAGGAATAGCCCTGGCCGCCCTGATCGACCGGCTTGCCCGGGCCGCCGTCGGCGCCCTTGTTCGACACGGTGCCCGAGCCGATGATCGTGCCCGCGCCCAGGCTGCGGGTTTTCGCGAGGTGGGCGATCAGGACGCCGAAGTCGAAGGTCATGTCGACGCCCGCGTCGGCGGCGCCGAAGTCCTTGCCGTTCAACTGGACTGACAGGGCGCCGGACAGCTTGCCGTCCTTCCAGCGATCGCCGAGGGCCGCGGGGGTGACGAAGACGGGCGACAGGGTCGAGGCCGGCTTGGACTGGACGAAGCCGAACCCCTTGCCGAGCTCGCCGGGGATCAGGTTGCGCAGGGAGACGTCATTGACGAGGCCGACGAGGCGGATACAGCCGCGCGCCTCCTCCGGCGTCACGCCCTGCGGCACGTCGCCGGTGACGACGACGATCTCGGCCTCCAGGTCGCAGCCCCAGCTTTCGTCGGCGAGCAGGATCGGGTCGCGGGCGCCCATGAAGTGGTCGGAGCCGCCCTGGTACATCAGGGGGTCGGTCCAGAAGCTGGCGGGCATCTCGGCGCCGCGCGCCTTACGCACCAGTTCGACGTGGTTCACATAGGCCGAACCGTCCGCCCACTGATAGGCGCGGGGCAGGGGGGCGGCGGCGTCGCGTTCGTGGAAGCGTCCGCGCGGCACGGCCTCGTGATCGAGGCTCTCGGCCAGGGCGCGGAGCCTGGGCTCGCAACGCTCCCAGTCGTCGAGCGCCGCCTGCAGGCTGGGCGCGATCAGGAAGGCGTCGGTGAACCAGGCGAGGTCCGAGGAGACGACCACGAGGCGACCGTCACGGCCGTGCTTGAGCGAGGCGAGTTTCATGAGTTCAGGCTAGGCGTTTTCGGCTCGCCTGCAAACCATCAGGCGCCGCAAGATCAGCGGGAGAACGCTCGTCTCGCCTCACGGAGTTCGCGGATTCGCGCCGTACCGTCGGACCAGTGATCGTGGAATTTGCGCACGGCCCGGCTGAGAGCATCGATCTGTTCGGGCCCGGTCATGTGGCGGGTCCCGTCCGGATGGGCGTCGTCAACGTGGCTTCCGTGATTCGTATTGTCGTGGCCGCCGCCCGGATGATGATGGCCCGCCTCGCCGCAACCTCCAGCCCCGGCGACGGGCAGGCCGCCGACGTAGACCTGATTGATCGTCACCGACGCGGGCTTGCAGGTGCAGTTCCGGGGCGTGGCGCAGGTGCAGCCATGCGAGTTTCTGTCGTCGTGGTCGGCGCTGTGGCCCGCGCCATGGGCGTCCGGGGCCGCCGTGACCTCGCCGGCCAGTGCGTTCTCGAGCGCTTCGAACCGGCCAGCGATACCGCCGGCCAGGTCCAGCACGGGGCCGAGGCGCTCGCGGATGACGGCCTTCAGCGCTTCCGCACGAGACTTGAGGTCGTTGCTGGAGGCGCCCATGGCGGCGTTGGACGCCTTCAGGATGGCCTTGTGTATGTCAGCCGGGGCCTTGTCGGCATCCCGGTCCCCCGACTGTTCCAGATGCCACCGGCCGAGGAAGAACATGCCCGCCGCGACGGCCAGCAGGAGCAGAAAGAGGATCAGGGCCAGCAGTGGCGACAGGCCCAGGAACAGGGGCTCGTCCACGCGGGAATAGACGCCCTCGGCCGCTTCGAAATCCGATGGATACATGCCCATTTCCCGCAATCGCCGAACGCCGTGCGATCATGGCGCAGGGGCGAACGCCTGACCACGGAAAAGGTTAACGGCGGACTGTGAAGGTTGTGGGTGTCGCCGCTCAGCGTCTCAGGGGGCGTGCAGGATGGCGCGGGCTTCTACGCCCTCGCGGGCGGCGGCGGCGGCGTCGCGGACCTCGACCTCGACAATGATCGCGCCCTCGGGATCCAGCGCCCAGAGGTAGCGGCGCTCTATCTCGACCGTGCGGCCGGATGGGGCGAAGCCTTCGAAACTGTCGCCCCAGGGGGTGATCCGCTTGAGTTCGGGCCAGGTCATGGCGCAGGCGGCGTTGAGCTCCTCCTGCGCCATGACCGTCAGTTCGTCCGACATCAGGCCATGACTCCGCCGGGCGCGGTGAACCCGGACACGGGCGCGTCGCCGGTGTTCACGACTTCGGACGGTTCGAAGATCAGGACCTCCGCCTCCTCGTCCGCGCCGGTACGGTGTTCGACGCCCTTGGGCACGACGATGAACTGACCGGGATCGAGGGTGACGATGCGGTCGCGGAACTCGACCCGGAACCGGCCCTTCCAGACCAGGAACATCTCCTCGGCCTCGGCATGGGTGTGCCAGGGGAAGATGCCCTGGACCTTGACCAGCCGCAGGTCCTGACCGTTCAGCTGGGCCGCGATCCGGGGCCGCCAGTGGTCGGAGAAGCCCGCGAACTTTTCGACGAGGTCGACGGCTGAGGTCACGGGCGCGGCTCGTCGCCGTAGATGGCGACCGCGGCGGGGGCGTCGGCGCGGATGGAGCCGCGGTACATGCCGGTGGTGGTCATGGCGAAAGCCGGGCGGCCTTGCGCGTCCATGACGATGACCCCGCCGGATCCGCCCAGCGACAGGGCGTCGTCGACCTCGGCCTGGGCTGCGACCTGACCGGTCGCGCCGTCGGCGATGCGGGAACAGATGTCGCGCGCCACCGAGGCGCGGATGTAGAATTCGCCGTCGCCGGTCGCCGAGACCGCGCAGCCGTCGCGGTTGGAGGCGTAGGTGCCGGCCCCGATCACCGGCACGTCGCCGACCCGGCCCCAGCGCTTGCCGGTCGTGCCGCCGGTCGATGTGCCGGCCGCGAGGCGGCCCTGACTGTCGAGAGCGACGGCGCCGACGGTGCCGAACTTGCGCTCGTTCAGGGGCGGGGCAGGCTCCAGCGAGGCCATGCCGGCGGGCGGGGCGCCGGCGGGCCGTTCGGGGATCGGCAGGTTGTTGTCAGTCAAGAATTTCAGAAGCCCCTGCCAGCGGCGCTCGGTGAAGAAGAAGGACGGGTCGACCTGCTCCAACCCCTGCGAGGCCGCGAAGGCATCGGCGCCCGAGCCGATCAGCATGACGTGGGGGCTCTGCTCCATGACCGCGCGGGCGGCGGCGATCGGGTGGCGGGTGGTGGTCAGGCCCGCTACGGCGCCGGCTGTCAGGTCCGAGCCGTTCATCACAGCGGCGTCCAGTTCGTTGCGGCCGGCGGCGGTGAAGACCGCGCCGCGCCCGGCGTTGAACAGGGGATCGTCCTCCATGAGCTGGATCGCGGCCTCGACAGCGTCGAGCGCCTCGCCGCCGTTGCGAAGGACCTCGGCCCCGGCCTCCAGCGCCCGCGTGAGGGCGGCGCGATAGGCGGCGTCCTGTTCCGGCGACAGGTTCGCGCGCTCGATGACGCCCGCTCCGCCATGGATGGCGAAGGACCACTGGGGGCGGTCCTGCGCGGCGGCGGGAGAGGCGAGAGCCAAGGCGGCGATGAGGGCGGGCAGGAGTTTCATGGGACACACCATATCAATCTGTCTCCTCCCTGTCGCCTTAGGCAATGGGGAGGTGGCTCGAAGCGAAGCGGAGAGACCGAGAGGTTCTGGACGGTGGCGAAAACCCCTCCGTCGGCTCGCATAGAGGCTCGCTGCCACCTCCCCATCGCTTCGCGACAGGGAGGAGACACCAGTCAGGGCTCACGCTTGTGATGCGACCATTTCCAGACGCGATAGGCCAGGATCGGAGCGAAGCCGCCGATCAGGGCGCCGGCCAGGACGGGCCAGAAGCCCATCTGGAGCCACTGTCCGATCAGGCCGCCGACCACGGCCGCGACGAGCGGGCCGAGGAACGGCAGCCAGGAGGGAGGCGCGATCTTAATTGGCGTCGACCTTGATGACCCCGCGACGGATCTGGTCCAGCTCGATGGAATCGAACAGGGCCTGGAAATTGCCGTTGCCGAAGCCCTCGTTGCCCTTGCGCTGGATGATCTCGAAGAAGATCGGCCCGAAGGTGTCCTGGGTGAAGATCTGGAGCAACAGGCCCTCCTCGTCCGAGCCGTCGATCAGGATGCGGTTCTTGCGCATGCGTTCGACGTCATGACCGTGGTTGGGCAGGCGTTTATCGATCAGTTCGAAATAGGTCTCGATCGTGTCCTGGAACACCACGCCGCGCTCACGCATGGTTTCCACGGTGGCGAAGATGTCGTCGGTGGCCAGGGCGATGTGCTGGATGCCCTCGCCGTTATAGCGACGCAGGTATTCCTCGATCTGCGAGTTGTCGTCCTGGCTCTCGTTCAGGGGGATGCGGATCGCGCGGTCGGGCGCGATCATCGCCTGGGAGAAGAGGCCCGTCGCCTTGCCCTTGATGTCGAAATATTTCTGCTCCTCGAAGGCGAAGATGTCGCCGTAGAAGCCGGACCACGTCCGCATCTGGCCGCGCTTCACATTGTGGGTCAGGTGATCCAGCAGGTGCAGGCCGACGTTGTTCTTGCGCTCGGCCTCCTCCCAGCCCTCGATCTCGTCCCAGCTGTCGTAGAGGGAGCCGGTCTCGCCATAGGCGTCGATGATGTAGAGCAGGCTCCCGCCGATGCCGCGCAGCGCATAGGCGCCCTCGCCCAGCGCCCCGCCGCCATGCATGTCGGCCGGATGGGCGCCGCGCGCCACGGCCTCGTCATAGGCCTTCTTGGCATCGTTGACCCGGAAGGCCATGCCGTTGGCCGAGGGGCCGTGGTCGCGCGCGAATTCGCCGGCGTGACCATCGGGCCTCGTATGGACGAGGAAGGTGATGTCGCCCTGCTTCATGCGCACGACGCCATTCTTCGGATTCACATGCGTCTGGACGAAGCCCATCACCTCGATCTGTTTGATCATGGCCTGGGGATCGGGGCCGGTGAACTCGACGAATTCAAAGCCGTCGACGCCCAGCGGGTTCTCGTAGGCGGGAATGGTGGCGTCAGCCGTGCGTGCGGTCAGGTCGTCCATGGGGCGTCTCCTGCAATGTTGCGGGACCGGAGCATGCTTTTTGAGGGCGGGGCCGGTCGATTGGCGCGGAACCTAGTGGTGCCGGGACGACAAGCCAAGTCGGGTATGATCACGATGGAAAGACCGACGCTGCGGCGCCGAGGCGGATGGACCGGCGATCCCGTTCGTTGCTAGGGCTGGAGACGATCTCCGGGGACGCTCATGCTGCGCAAACTCTACGACTGGGTCTTCGAACAGGCGCGCAAGCCCTATGCCGAGAAGACCATGGCGATGGTGTCCTTCGCCGAGGCGTCGTTCTTCCCCATCCCGCCGGACGTGATGCTGGCGCCGATGATCCTGTCGCGGCCGGATCGGGCCTATCGCTATGCGGCGGTCTGTTCGATCGCATCGCTGCTGGGCGGGCTGCTGGGCTATGCGATCGGCGTCTTCCTGGAGCCGGTGGCCGTGCGGCTGCTCGAGTTCTTCGGCCACGGCATGGACATGAGCGTCTATCAGTCATGGTTCGCGTCGAACGGCTTCCTCGTCATCCTCGGCAAGGGGCTGACGCCGATCCCGTTCAAGCTGGTGACCATCGCCGCCGGCATGGCCCATTTCCATCTGGGTCTGTTCATCCTGGCCGTGGCGATCACGCGATCGGGCCGGTTCTTCCTCGAGGCCTGGATTCTCAAGACCTGGGGACCGTCCATGCTGGCGATCGTCGAGAAGCGGCTGGTCCTGTCGTTCGTGATCGCCCTTGTCTTGCTGGTCGGCGGATTCCTTGCGCTGAAGCTTCTGTGATCCTTCCCCATCGGGGGAGGGGGACCATGCAGTGGTGGAGGAGGCCGACTCCAGTCGCCGAGTGTGGCGTTAGCCCCCTCCGTCACGTCGCGAAGGCGCGCTGCGCCACCTCCCCCGATGGGGAGGATTGGATCGACGGACGCTCAGGGTCGGTCTAAGAACGAAATCATGAGAAGCGCCTATCGTCTCCTGACCCGTTGGTGGACCGCCTTCGCCCTGGCGATTTCGCTGGCGATGCTAGGCGCAGCCCATGCGTTCGAGCGGTTCGCCGGCCTCAGCCCCTGCAACCTCTGCCTCAAACAGCGCGAGGTGTTCTGGGGCGCGGTGGCCATCTCACTCGTGGCCACGCTCTGGGCCCTCATCAGTCAGTCGCGCCGGGGCACGCCGCGCATCGCCGCCTTCCTGCTGTTCGCCGTCTTTGCCACCGGCGCGATCACCGCCGGCTTTCATGCCGGGGGTGAGCTGAAGTGGTGGGACCTGCCGGCGCTTTGCGCCGGCGGCGGCGCGGGCGCGGACCTGGAAGGCCTGACCTCGCTGGCGCTGGGCACCGGTCCGGCCGTTCGGATCGCCCTGTGCGACGCGGTGACGTGGAGCTTCCTCGGCCTGTCCATGGCAGGATGGAATGCCCTGATCTCCGCTGCGCTTGCAGGGATCAGCCTGCTCGCCGCCAAGAGACCCAAGGATGCCAGAGCCCCTCGCAACTGAACCCCGCCGCACGCCTTTGCCCCGTCCGGGGCGGGGAGCGATGCGCGCTCGGATGGCCCAGATCCTGCGCGTCGATCACGCCGGGGAGTTTGGGGCCGTGAAGATCTACGAGGCGCAAGCGCGGATCTTCGGGGGCGTGCGCGGCAAGGCGACGATTACTGCCGACATGGTCGAGATGCAGGCCGGCGAAGCGGTGCACAAGGCGCGCTTCGATGCCTTGTTGACACGACACGGCGTGCGGCCGACGGCCATACTGCCGCTATGGTCCCTGGCGGCGACCGGGCTGGGGGCTGTAACAGCCCTGATGGGCGAGAAGGCGGCGCATGCCTGCACCGAGGCGGTGGAGAGCGTGATCGAGCAACACTACGCCGATCAGATCGCCGAGCTGGCGGACCGCGAGCCGGAACTGGCGGCGGAGCTGACGAAATTCCGCGACGAGGAGCTGGAACACCACGACCACGCGGTTGCGCATGGCAGCCGGGAGGCACCGGGGTATCGGTTGCTCAGCGCCGTGATCAAGGCGGGATGCCGGGTGGCGATCAAGGTGTCGGAGCGGGTCTAGCCTGCCTTCTCCGGTTGCGGGAGCAGGAAGCGGTCACAGCTCGAACGTCACCACCCCACGCTTCGCCGACCGCTCGTGCGGCCCACGACGGTCGCGGATGACCGCCTGGATAGAATCGATCCGTCGACGCTGATGCAGCGACTGGGTCTCCATGGCGGTCTGCCTTCGCTGATCGGATCAGAACGGCCGCACCACGATGACGATGACGATGCCGTTCTGTGAGCGGCGCGGCAGCTTGCCGCCGAATTGTTCCAGCCCCATATCCGCCCGTCTTAACGCCTATTGCTCAGGCAGACGTTCCGGACTCTACAGACTATCCAGACTCCGTTTCGGGGAGTCCGGTTGTCCCGACCTCCTGGACTATTCGGACTTCATTTCCCGTTTGCTCGCCAAAGGCCACGATGACCGACGCTCCGCCGATCCGCCACAAACGCTCCGGTCTGTTCGCGCCGATCGGCCTGTTCCTGATCGTGCTGATCGCTTGGTCCATCTGGTGGTTCGTCCTGGCCGGTCAGGTCCGCAACCAGCTGGACCAGCGGGTCGAGGCGATGCGCGCCGGCGGATGGGATGTGACCTATACTGCGCTGGGAACCTCGGGCTGGCCGTTCCGCGTCCGGCTGGGCGCCGGGAACGTCTCCATCACCGCGCCGTCGGGCCTGGCCGTCGCCGCGCCTGAATTGGCCGCCGAGGCCAACGCGTGGAATCCCGACAAATGGGTGCTCGTCGTCGGCGAAGGCCTGGTCCTGACCCGCCCGGGCAAGGGCAAGGTCGCCGTACGTGGCCAGTTCATCCGCGCCAGCGTCCACGGCCTGACCCAGCGCTGGCCCAATGTCGCCATCGAGTTGGCGAAGCCGGAATTCACCTCGCATGAGGGGGCCGAGGTCTTCCCCATCTCCCGCGCGGAGAAGGCCGAACTCTATCTGCGGCCACATCTGGCGCCCGCCGGTTCCCCCGGCGTCGACACCAGTATTGACGTCCTGTTCCGCCTGATCGACGCGGAGGGTCGCCCCGGCGGCCCGGTCGAGGGCATGGCCCGCAACGGCAAGCTGACCGCGCAGATCGAGACGGTCATCGAAGACGCCGACCGCCTCCAGGGCGCGGATGCGGCCGGGGTCTTCGCCGCCTGGACCCGTGCGGGTGGACGCTTCACCGCCGTGCGTGGCGAACTGTCGGCGGGCGAGAGCCGCGCCACCCTGTCCAGCGAGGTCCTGTCCGCCAATGCCGACGGCCGTCTGCAGGGCGTGGTCTCACTCCAGGCGGTCAAGCCGATGGCCGCCATCGCCGGGCTGGCGCGTTCGGGATCTGACTCTGTCAATCGCGTGGGCGCGGCCGGGGCCGCCGCGGCCACCGCCGTGCGGGGCGACGACGACATGGCGCTGGAGCTGACCTTCCGCGACGGCCGCACCTTCCTCGGACCCTTCGCCATCGTCCCGGCGCCCAAGCTGTTCTGATGGCGAGAAAGCACGGAGCCCTGCTGGAGGAGCCCAAGGTCGATGCCGACCGGCTGGTGCTCGATCAGGCCCTGATCGAGGCCCTGACCGACCGGCTGGCTGCCGGGCCCGACCCCTCGCCCGATGCATCCACCCTCGCGCTGCGCGCCCTGCTGGCCGAGGCCTACGATCCTCATCAAGCCGCCATGCTACGCGCCCTCTGGGGGCGGATCGAGACCCGCACCGGTCCGGCCATGGTCGTCGCCGGCGCCGCCGCCCAACTGCTGGCCGCCGACCGGTTCGGACTGTCGGCCCAGGCGGTCGCCGACCCCGAGGCCGCCCTGGCCCGGGCCGCGTCCGGCGCCCGCGCCCTGATCGACCTCGCGACCGGCCATCCCTGGTGGGGCAAGCTGCTGGCCCGGCCAGGGTTGCGGGTCATCGCCGCCCTGCCTGACGACCGCCACGGCCTCCCTTCGACGCTCATGATCGCCGCCGCGCCAACCGGCCCGACCGGCGCGGACCGCACCTTCTGGGTGACCGATTCCGCCCTGTCCGACGGACGAATCATCGAGGCGCTGGCCGCTTGCGGCTTCGTCGGCAAACCGCTTGCCTCCGTCAGCGGCTTGAAGCTGTTCATGTTGGCGGGCTATGTGCAGGCCGAAGACGGGCGGCTGCACCATGCGCCCGGTTCGCTGTCCGGCATAATCGGCTCAGCTCCTCTGTTCTGACGTCTCCCCGAGTTCCGAAAGACCGCCTCATGACCGAGATCAACGCGCCCGCGCCCAAGCCGGGCATCCTCGACATCGCCCCCTATGTCGGCGGCAAGTCGTCGATCGTCGGCATCGCCGAGCCGATCAAGCTGTCGTCGAACGAGAACGCCCTGGGCGCAGGGTCGAAGGCGCGCGAAGCCTATGAGGCCGCGATCAAGAACATCCACATCTACCCCGACGGCCGCGCCACCAAGCTGCGCACGGCGGTCGCCGAACACCACGGTCTGGAGCCCGAGCGGCTGATCTTCGGCAACGGGTCTGACGAGGTCTTCGCCCTGCTGAACCAGGCCTATCTGACGCCGGGCGACAATATCGTCACCGGCCAGTACGGCTTCCTCGCCTACCGGATCAGCGCCCTTGGCTGCGAGGCCCAGGTCAAGCTGGCGCCGGAACCGGGCTACAAGGCCGAGGTCGACGCGCTGCTGGCCGAGGTCGATGAACGGACCAGGATCGTCTACGTCTCCAACCCCTCGAACCCGACCGGCAGCTACAATTCGGGCGAGGAAATCCGCCGCCTGCACGAGGCCCTGCCGCCACACATCGTGCTGGTCATTGACGAGGCCTATGCCGAGTTCGTCACGGAGGCCGACTGGGAGACCGCCTTCCCGCTGGCCCGCGAGGCGGCCAACGTGGTCGTCACCCGCACTTTCTCCAAGATCCACGGCCTCGGCGGACTGCGCGTCGGCTTCGGCTACGCGCCGATTGGCGTGGCCGAGGCGGTGGACCGCATCCGCCTGCCGTTCAACGTGTCCATCCCCGGCATCGAGGCGGCGACCGCCGCCCTTGGCGACGAGGCGCACCAGAAAGCGTCGCGCGAGATGGTCCAGACCTGGCGCCCGCGCCTGACCCAGGCCATCCGCGGCTTCGGTTTCGAGGTCCTGCCGAGCGCCGGCAACTTCGTCCTGATCCTTTTCAAGGACGAGAAGCGCAACGCGGCGGCCGCCAGCGACTACCTGAACTCCAGGGGCATCATCGTTCGCCCGGTCGGGGGCTACGGCATCCACGACGGCCTGCGCATCACCGTCGGCACGGAAGACCAGAACCGCGCCGTCATCGACGCCCTGAGCGAGTTCGCAGCGAGCTGATCGACCTTGCGGCTAGAGGCGGGGCGCCACCGCGCTTTGGGACAGCAGGGCTTTCGAGGCCGACTCGATTCGCCCCTCCAGTTCCGCCATGAAGGGCGCGCGCTTCAGTCCGGCGGGGATGGGCTCGAGGAATTCGAAGGTGGCCACGCCCTGCGGAATGGACCCTTCCGCCGGCCACCAGACGCCGGAGTCTGTCGCGACCGGAATGCAGGAGACCTCCAGATCGCGGTAGAGGGCGGCGATCCCGGGCTTGTACTCGGGCACGGCGCCCACTTCGGCTCGGGTGCCTTCGGGAAAGATGATGACCTGACGGCCCTCGGCGATCCGCTCGCGGGCCTGACGCACCATGTCCTTCAGCGCCTTGGCGTGGCCGTCGCGATCCACGGCGATCATTCTGGTCTTCACGCCGAACCAGCCGAGGAAGGGCATGTGCGTCAGTTCCTTCTTCAGCACGAAACAGGGGTCCGGCAGGACCGCGATCAGGGCGACGAAATCCAGCAGCCCCTGATGCTTGGACGCGACAAGGGCGCCGCCGGTCGGCAGATGCTCACGGCCCAGGGTCTGAACCTTCACGCCCGCAATCCAGCGGTAACCCCAAAGAGCCGTCCGGGCCCAGATATGGACCACGCCCATCGCCTGGCGGTGACCCATCAGCAGAGCTGGCGACAGGCCTACGGCGACGGCGGCCATCGACAGGTAGAACCAGACAACGAACAGGAATGTGCGGAGGCTCTTCACGCGGGCGCCGCTTCCTTCTCGGCCGTCGGCCGCTCGTCGTGGCCGGTGACCTTGTGCAAGGTCTCCCGACCGAGGACGGCGAGGTATTTGACGTATTCCAGCGTCATCCGTCTCGCCGTGACGGCCGCCCGCCACCAGCGCGAGTTGTCCAGCGACGGCGTCGAGACGGCGTAGGGCGTCAGCTCCAGATCCGGCGCTGCGCTACGCAGTTCCAGAATGGAACGGGGCATATGATAGTCCGAGGTGACCACGATCAGGCTGTCATAACCCCTGGCGCGGGCCCAGGCGGCGATCTCCTGGGCGTTGCCATTCGTGGTCTCGGCCTCGAAGCCCAGGTCGACGCAGCAGTTGAACAGGCGGTTGGACCCCGGCGTCAGTTCACGCAGTTCCTTGCGGCGGACCTCGCGGTTGACGCCTGAGATCAGGACCCGCTCGCCTTTGTCCTGTTCCAGCAGGCGGATGGCGGCGTTGACCCGCTCGGCGGAAGGGCCGGTCAGGGCGACGATGCCGTCGGCGCGCGCGGGCTCCGGTGCGGGCGTGAAGCCGCGCACCCGGTCGGCGAAGGCGAAAAGCCCCACCAGCCAGATCAGGGCCACGATCCCGACAAGCGCCAGAAACTTCATGCTTAATCTCTAGCCGCCGACCTGGGACGCGCCAAGTCTCGCCATCGCCCGTCCGGCGCCAAGTCGCGCCGCGACAAGCGCCACCGTAGCGGCGACCAGCGGGCAAGGCGAGAGCATCAGGATATCGGCCCAGGCGACGGGCAGGGCGGGGGTCAGGCCTTTGGATCCGCCGAGCGCCCGCAGGAGGGCGAGCAGGGCGATGGCTGTCGCCGTTCCCGCCGCGCCGGCGACCAGGGCCAGCAGGGCGTAGCGGCGCTGGAACAACCAGGCGATGGCGGCGTCGGTGGCGCCGGAGAGGCTCAGGGTCTCGATCACCGATCGGCGCGCCTGGATGCCGGCGCGGACGGCGTAGATGATTGCCGCCCCCGCCGCGAAGGCCGTGGTCAGGAAGGCGGCGAGCGCCAGGACGGTGATCAGGGTCGCCGACCGTTCGACCTCGCCGCGCCACAGGCTGTGGTCGTCGACGGTGGCGTCCAGCCCCGCCTCGGCCAGGGCGCGGCCCAGGGTCAGGGCGCTGGCGGGCGCGCTGCGGTCCAGGCGGACGGTGACCAGAAAGGGCAGGGGCAGGTCGGCCAGCACGGCCTCGCCCATCCACGGACGCAGCAGGGCCTCGGCGGTCGCGCGGTCCATGGCGGCGGCCTCGGCCACGCCGTTGACGCCGGCCAGGGTCTCGGCGGCCCGGGCGGCTGCGGTGGCGCCGCTCTCACCGACACGCGGACGGACCTGGACCGTGGCTTCGGCCCGCAGTTCACGGGCCCATCCGTGCGCCGCCCGGTCCGCGGCGACCGCACCGACGGCGGCGAGGCAGGCGAGGAAGCAGAGGACGGCGATGACCGCGGCCAGCCAGCGCTCCCCGGCCGCGTCGCGCGGCAGGAGACCGCTCTCGGGCCGGACCGGTCGGGCTCGCGGGCCGGAGCCGAACAGGGTGGACCAGCGGATCACGTCGCGACCCCCGAGATGCGGCCGTCGCGCAACTGCAACCGGCGCGCGCCCGACCGCCTGGCCAGATCTTCGTCATGGCTGGCGATCAGGACGGTGGCGCCCAGGGTATTGAGCGCCTGGAACAGTTTCAGCAGCCGATCGGCCATGGCCGGGTCGACGCTGCCGGTCGGTTCGTCGGCCAGGATCAGGTCCGGTTTGGCCATGACGGCGCGGGCGATGGCGAGGCGCTGTTTCTCGCCGCCGGACAGGGCGGTCGGCAGGGCGTCGGCGCGATCGCCCAGCCCGACCCAGGCCAGCATCTCCTCGACGTCGGCGGCGTAGTCTCTGCGTTTGCCGCCACGCACCCGCAGCGACAGGGCGGCGTTGTCGAAGACGCTGAGGTGATCCAGCAGACGGAAGTCCTGGAACACGACCCCCATGCGCCGACGCCAGGCGGGTCGGTCGCGGGCGGTGATCCCTGTGACGTCTTCTCCGAACAGGGCAATGCGGCCTTCCGCGGGCCGGTCGGCGAGGGTCAGAAGACGCAGCAGCGAAGACTTTCCCGCTCCTGACGCCCCGGTAAGGAAGTGGAAAGAGCCACGCGGCAGGATGAGGTTAACGTCCCGCAGCACGCCGGGCGATTCGGCATAGCCGAAACCGACCGCCGACAGGCGGACGGTTTCGGGCGAAGGCGCGGATTCGGCGGCGCGACGGGGCGACTGAGGCATCGATTGTTTTCGTTAGGACCGGACCGCATTGCGTTCCGACAGGAGGGGGCCGGCGAGCGGCCTCGCAGTCAGCGACCATGATACTGACCTGCCCGTCCTGCGCCACCAGCTATTTTGCCCCCGACGGCGCCATTCCGCCCGGCGGCCGCAAGGTGCGCTGCCAGTCCTGCGCCCATGTCTGGCACGGCATGCCGAGCGACGAACCGCTGGAGCTGACGGAGGCCAGCGAACCGATCCTCGCTCAGGAGCCCAGGAGTTTCAAGGACGCGCCGCCGGTCTCGCCCGAGATTCCCGCGCCCGAACTGCCCAAGGCCTTCCGTGCCCGGGCCGATCAGCAGCGTCGGCTGCGCCGTGCCGCGACCCACGGCGCGGTCTGGGCCGGTCTGGCCAGCCTGTTCGTCGGCCTGATCGGCGCCGGCTGGCTGTTCCGGGTCGAGGTGGTGGAACTGTATCCCCGCGCCGCGGCCGCCTACGCCATGGTCGGGACGCCGGTGAACCCGACCGGGCTCGAGTTCGAGGCCCTGACCGCCAAGGCCGTGGCCGAACGGCCGGACATGGTGATGGTGTCCGGCGCCCTTCGGAACGTCAGGGATCGCGAGATCGTCGCGCCGCCGGTCCGGGTCGCCCTGCTCGACGCCTATGGGGCCGAGGTCGGGTACGCCCTGATCGAGCTGGACGGGGCCCCCGTCCTTCCGGGCGGGGTCGAGGGCTTCGCCGCCCTGATCCGCGACCCCGGCGCGCATGGCGTCGATGTCGGCGTCGATTTCGCCAGGGCGGGAGCCGGACCGGCCGCGCATACGGAGGCCGCGCCCGCCGCCCGCGCCCGGCCCTTGCCGACGCCCGACGACCACGGCCTGCGTCCCGCCATGATCGAGGAGGCGCCGACGATGCAGGCCGAGCCGATCGACGCGGCCCCGGTCCCGGCCGATCCGGCGCACGATGCTATCGACAGTCATGGGGCCGAGGCGGTATCCGCCTCGCATGGCTGAAGCTCCCCCGACGCCCACCGTCCTCCTTTCCGAAGCCGAGATCGGTCGGATCGTCGCCGATCTGGCCGAACAGATCGCCCCGGTCATCGACGACGAGACCGTGGCTGCGGTGCTGCTGACCGGCGGCCTGTGGTTCGCCGCCGATCTGACGCGGGCCCTGTCGCGGATCGGACGGAATGTCCGCTTCGACGCCCTGTGGCTGGCGTCCTACGGAGACGAAAAGTCGAGCCGGGGCCGGATCGACGTGCATGCGCCGTTCCAGCGGTCGTTGACGGATCGCAAGGTGCTGATCCTCGACGACGTGTTCGATACCGGCCTGTCGCTGGCCGAGGCCGTGCGGCATGCGAGGGAGGCGGGGGCCGCCGAGGTCGTAACCTGCGTCTTCGCCCGCAAGCCCTGGCCGAAGCCCCGTGCACCCGAGCCGGACTTCGTCGGCTGGGAGGCGCCGAACCGGTTCCTGGTCGGCTACGGCCTGGACCACGCCGGCGCCCTGCGCGGCCTGCCGGACATCTGCGCGCTGGATTAATCCGCGCCCGTCAGCGCGGCCAGGACGCCCTTGCCGTAGCGGTCGATCTTGGTCTGGCCGACGCCGGAGATGGCGGCGAGCGCGTCGAGCGAGCCGGGCTCGCGCTGGGCGATCTCCAGCAGGGTCTTGTCCTGGAAGATGACATAGGGCGGGACGTGCTGTTCGGCGGCGCGGTCGCGGCGCCAGGCGCGCAGGGTCTCGAAACGGGCGCGGACGTCGGCGTCGAGCGCCTCGACCGCGGCGTTGCGGTCGTTGCGGGTGCGGTTCCTCGGGCTGGCGGATCGACCGGTGTCGGAACCCGGCGGGGTGCGGCGGACCTCGACGGCGATCTCGCCGCGATAGACGGCGCGGACACGTTCGGCGTCGCCGAGGCCGACCAGCGGCTTGCCGTCGTTGGGATCCTCGAGCAGCAGGCCTTCGAACATCAGGTGGTCGACGATGTCGCGCCAGCCGCCCAACGAGATCTCCTTGCCGATGCCCCAGGTGGAGAGGTCGCTCTCCCACGGCTGGACGTCTTTCGTCTTGCCCAGCAGGTGGTCGACGATCCTTCCCTTGCCGAAGCGGCCGCCGAGGCGCTGGACGGCGGCGAGCGCCTTCTGAGCCGGGACGGTGGCGTCATAGAGGGCGGGCGGGTCGGAACACACGTCGCAGACGCCGCACGCGCCGGCGTCGGTTTCTCCGAAATAGCGCCGCACGGCCTGGGGCCGGCAGGTCGCGCCGTCCAGCATGGCGAACAGCTGGCGAGCTTTCCGCGTCTGGACCTGTTTGACCTCCTCGGCCATCGGGCGGCTGTCGAGACGTTTCAGGGTCCAGGCGATGTCGGAGGGCCCGTAGAGGGTGATGCCCTCGGCCGGTTCGCCGTCGCGTCCGGCGCGGCCGATCTCCTGCCAGTAGGCCTCGAGGCTGCCCGGCGGATCGGCGTGGATGACGAAGCGGACGTCGGCCTTGTCGACCCCCATGCCGAAGGCGATGGTCGCGACCATGACGGCGCCGTCTTCAGCCAGGAACCTTTCGAGCCGCTTGTCGCGCTCTGCGCCCGGCATTCCGGCGTGATAGGCGATGGCGTTGGTCCCGGCGGATTTCAGGGCGTCAGCGACGCGTTCGCAGCCGTCGCGGCTGCCGCAATAGACGACGCCCGACTGGCCGCGTCGGGCCTGAACCAGTTCGATGACGTGGGCGTCGGTCCTGGCGCGCGAGGCGCTCTCCTTGCGAATGGCCGAGAGCTGCAGGTTCGGGCGGGCGAAACTGTCGACGAAGACAGCGGCGTGCTCGAGGCGGAGCGAGGCCAGGATGTCGTCGCGGGTGCGGGCGTCGGCGGTGGCGGTGACGGCGATCCGGGGCACGCCGGGGAACAGCTCCGACAGACGGCCGAGGGTGCGGTAGTCGGGGCGGAAGTCGTGCCCCCACTGTGAGACGCAGTGGGCCTCGTCGATGGCGATCAGCGACAGGGGCAGGTCACGCAGCCGGTCGGTCAGGGCGCCGGAGGCCAGGCCTTCGGGCGAGACATAGAGCAGGTCCAGTTCACCGGACTGCGCCGCGCGCAGGACGGCGGTGCGCTCATTCAGGGACAGGCCGGAATCGAGGCGGGCCGCGGCCACGCCCTGCTGCTTCAACGCCTCGACCTGATCGGTCATCAGGGCGATCAGGGGAGAGATGACGAGGCCGAGGCCGGGGCGCAGGATGGCCGGGATCTGGTAGCAGACGCTCTTGCCGCCGCCGGTCGGGAGGACGGCGAGCACGTCCCGGCCGGCCATGATCTCGGTGACGACCCGGGCCTGCAGCCCCCGGAAGTCGGCGTGACCCCAGACACGCTCCAGAGCCTGCCGCGCGGCGTCGAGGCCGGGCGGGGGTGTCTGTGAGTCGGCGAGCATCGGTGGCTTGTGCCGCATAGGGGCTGGCGTGTCATCCGCCCCTGATTGGCCAGCTACAGGATGGTCCATGCGTGGTTTGCAGGCGGAGATCCCTGGATCTGCTCGTTGAGTTCCACCTCGACCTGCGCGCCACCCCTTGAATGCGGGGAGGCAGGAGGGCGGGAGCGTGGGTTTCTATGGGTGGGGGGTCAGGTGAGCATGGGGCATTCAGGCACGCAGGATGTGGACACGGGGACATCAGGACATCAGGACATCAGGACAAGAGGACATGAGGACATGAGGCCGGTCAGCCGCCCGTCGGTCTGCCTATGCGCCCTGATATGACGCACTGCTGATTGGGAGGCATCGCGCTTTGCGCCTCAGACCAGTCGCCCCACTGACGATGGGTTCGTTTTGCAAAAAAGAGGCCCGCCCTAGGCTGGCATCGGATGTTGCAACCAGTTGCAACTGTGACGGCTCCGGGTGAATGCGCGACTGCGTGACAGCGGCACGAACACCACCACGCCGTAACAGGTTGCCCACTTGGCTGCGCGGCCCTGTGTCCTCTCCGTTGCCTTGGCTCGTCGCCGAAGCTTCTCCCAGCCCCAGCCCCAGCCCCAGCCCCAGCCCCAGCCCCAGCCCCAGCCCCAGCCCCCGGCCGCAAATGATCGGCCTTGAACTCGAGAACCGAGCCCCTCGGGCTCCCCGGGGAGCCATTAACCAGGTAGCCGGGCCACCATCTCCATCTCCATCGCCGGCACTGGCGATAGCCGGCCAGCAGCCCACAGGGCGAACCTGACGTCCCGCCGCGTCCACACCCGACTTTGCGCGGGTGGCGTTAGGCCGCCGACATGTGTGGGTGCCCCGGAGGTGTTTGGGCCCAGCGCGCCGGATCGATTGTGCGTTTCGCGGCTTGGAGAGCGTCTTCGACCAAACCGAGAGATTTATTTTATTCAATTAAATCAACCTATTGACCACGACGACAGCTGGTTTAAGCATTCTCTTGCTTCGTATTGAAGCGTTCAAAAGGAGAATCAAGGATGAGAATCGGAGATCAATGTGTCTTCGTTCGATGCCGGCGAACAATCAGGCCCGGTGCACGAGTATTCGAAGGCGGCGATATCATCGTCGCGACTCAGAAAATTGGAGACGTTACATGGATTTTCCACGGCGTTGATAGTCACGGGGTCGTGGTTCCCTGGCTGCGCGACAGGCTGGACCATGAAGAGTTTGTTCGCCTGCGGCATGCGCCGATGATTTCACATCTTCCGGGGCCGCCACTACCGACCAGCGATGACCTGGGGTCGCTTGGATGAGTGTGAACCGCGATCGCCAGGCCTACGCGTTCATCTGGCGGTTGGGTCGTGTGTCTATCGGGCAGACGTTCCGCATGATCGCAGAACTGCTTAAGCGACAGGATGGTCCGAACACGGGCTTCGGAGGAGTCGAATCAAGACGACGAGCGTCAGCGAGCGAGAAAGCGCTTGAGCAGCACCCGGCCGTGCGCGAGTACCGCCGACTGCTCTGGAAGGGCTGGCACATCGACTATGAGCAGACGCCGCAGGTCTACGTTCCAGGCGCTCAGGTGGTCATGAAAAGAGGCAGGCGGTCGCGGGTGATCGCAGTCGATGGCGGCCGAGAGGGGTTGTGAAACTGGAGGGTGGCCGATTGCCCTGGTGGGGCGAATCGGCCACCCCCTCTGAGGTGTATCGAGTGTGTGTGGAGTAGCGTGATTATGTCTGAACAGCCATTGCCTGACGCGCGGCCGAGATCGCGGCCGGATAGCTCAGCGTCGCAGGGACCCGTCGCTGACACGAGAGCAGTAGCAGAGGTCTTGACGCCTGGTTCCTCAGCGGCACCCGCGCCTGAACATTGCTATCCGTTCCCGACCCGTCGGCTCGTCGGAGAAAGCGCTGAGCAAGCTCGAGCGGCGCAAGCCTACTTTATGCGCGAGATGGATCCTGACCCAGGCCTCGAGTCTATGTTGGCCATAACGCTGATCAATCAGACGCGCGAGCTCAACCAACTGGAGAAATCCAAGATCGTGGTGATCAGATTGGCGCTGAGTGACTATCTGATCGACAAGTTGAAGCCTACTATAACGAAAGCTGATCATCTCGGGGACCCGCACAAGCTCAGCAGGATCGTTAATCATTGGGCTTTCGGTCTAGACGGCGAACATAAGGAACTCAGTGCTAAGCTCGCGGCGATAGGTCTGGTCTTGGAAAACATTGTGGCTCAAGCCTACTCCATAGCCATCGACGACCTGACCAAGCTCGACACATTGATCGACCGGACAGAGCGCCGGCGTGATCGGTCGGTTCGTACCTTTGAAGCCTCGCGAGCGATCCGATCGTTGATGGACCTCCGGCATGTTCAGGTGCGACGCGCCAACCTGGCCTTGACGGCCGATGCGTCTCGCTCCGAAGAGCTGGTGACCCCGGCTAACACCGACCGCGATGTCTGAGCGGCGTGTCTGCGCCAATCAGGGAAATGCGCGTCTCAGCACGGGTCCAAAGTCGCTCCAGGGAAAACAGGCGTCCGCAGAAAACGCACTCAAACACGGATTGTCCCGGGCGCGTCAGCGGACGCCAGGAGTGGATTTGCAGGACTGCGAAGCCGCGTTTTTGGAAGTTGAGGAACACGCGCACCAAGCACTCGGTTGCCTCGGACTCCTGCTCACTGTCCATCCCGACGATCTTGAGACCCTGGATAGCCGCCGCCGGTTGGAGGAGGTCAGCGACGCCATTGCGGCGCTTGAAAAGCTCGAACGTTACCGGACACCCCGATTTCGGGCCTGGGTGAAATCTCTCGAGACAACTCAAGCTCAGCCGACCCGGTTTAGCGGCAATCACAGGGTAAACGACGCGTCGTCGGGTTGATCGCTGCGCTCACCCGCTTCTCACCGGTAATCTTCCCAAGGTTATCCAGCGCGCAGACCTTTGCGAAGGCGTGTTTCAGTCTGCAGGACAAAAACCTTGCGCTAACTGACGCGGGGGAACCGTTTCAAATACAAGGGGCTAGCGTCTTCGAGTGCGGAGGGTGGAACTTGGCCTGAGACTCCAGTATTAACCGTGACGTGGCCCCGTTTCTCATCCAGCCATAACGAGAGTCCTTTGGTGATCTGAACTGGTGTTGGTGGGGTTGGCAAGAGGCCGGTCTGCGCAGCCATCAACCAGCGCAGCAGGCCGGCCGATGTGTCCGGTGAGCGCCTTGGCGTAGGCCTCGGGCGTCAGCCATCCCAGCTTCGAGTGTGGCCACCCGGCGATAGCCGTAGCGCACGCGCGTCTCGCAGATCGCCTTTATCCGGGCTTCGAGGCCGGCTTGGTCGGGGCGACGGGATCGGTAGTGATAGCTCGACGTGTCCATCTCCAGCACCCGGCACGCCCGCCGAATCGACACGCCCCAATAACCCCGACACCCGTTCACCAGCTCGCGCTTGCGACCAGGACCCAGTGCTTTCGGCGGATCACGTCCTGAAGCATCTCCCGGTCCAGCGACAGGTCCGCCACCAACTTCCTCAGCCGCCCGTTCTCGTCCTCAAGCTGCTTCAGCCGCTTCATCTCCGTCGGCAGCAGGCCGTCGTACTTCTTCTTCCAATTGAAGTACGTCGCCTGACTGATTCCGGCCCGCCGGCAGATCTCCGCCACCGGCACGCCGTCGGCGCCCTGCTTCAAAATGAACGCCTTCTGGGCGTCCGAAAATGCTGATGCCTTCATCGTATTCCGCTCCTTCCCAGCCAGGGAAATCTCAGCAGAAAACTCTAACGTCCAGTGATCCAGTTTCCGGGGAGCAGATCAACGACGCCGCCAAGACAGTCGGTCAGGCGGAGGTCGTCCACACCATCTGACGTGACCCCCTGAAACTCCTCCAGGAATAGCTAGAGTCCGCCCCTCGAAAGGACGGACGGAATGAAGCGATCACGGTTTACGGAAGAGCAGATCATCGGGATCCTGCGGGAGCAGGAGACGGGTGTCCCGGTGGCGGATCTGTGCAGGAAGCACGGGCTCAGCTCGCCGACGTTTTACAAGTGGAAAGCCAAGTTCGGCGGCATGGATGTGTCGGAAGCCCGGCGGCTGAAGGCGCTTGAGGACGAGAATGCCAAGCTGAAGCGGTTGCTGGCGGATGCGATGCTGGACAACGTTGCGCTGAAGGATCTGCTGGAAAAAAAGTGGTGACGCCCGCCGCGCATCGGGAGGCTGTGGTGCACCTGCGATCGGTCTACGAAATGAGCGAGCGGCGGGCGTGCCGGGTTCTGGGCGTCGATCGTGCGAGCGTGCGCTACCAGGCCACGCGGCCGAACGACGGTGAGCTACGCGATCGGTTGAAGGCCCTGGCTCAGGAGCGTCGGCGGTTCGGCTATCGCCGCCTGCACGTGATGCTCCGGCGCGAGGGCCATGAGGTGAACAGGAAACGGGTCCAGCGGATCTACCGCGAGGAGAAGCTGATGGTGCGCCGGCGCGGCGGGCGCAAACGGGCCATGGGCACGCGGCGTCCGCTGGAGGTTCCCCTGGTGGCCAACCAGCGCTGGTCGCTGGACTTCGTGTCCGACCAGATGACCGACGGGCGGCGCTTCCGCATCCTGACGGTGATCGACAACTGCACGCGGGAATGCCTCGGGCTCATCGCCGACACCTCGCTGTCAGGTCGGCGGGTGGCGAGAGAGCTGGACGCCATCATGCTTCGGCGCGGACGGCCCGACACGATCATCAGCGACAACGGCACGGAGCTGACCTCGAACGCCATCCTGGCCTGGGCCGACGACGCCGGGGTGGGCTGGCATTACATCGCGCCGGGCAAGCCCCAGCAGAACGGCTTCAACGAGAGCTTCAACGGCCGTTTGCGCGACGAGCTGTTGAACGAGACGCTGTTCCGCTCCCTGCCGCACGCCTGTGTCGTGCTGGACGCCTGGCGGCGCGACTACAACGAAACCCGGCCGCACTCGAAGCTCGGATGGCTGACGCCCGAGGCCTACGCCGAGGCGCTCACCGGACACATCGGCCGGCCTGCTGCGCTGGTTGACGGCTGCGCAGACCGGCCTCTTGCCACCCCTGCCAATCACGGTTCAGATCACCAAAGGACTCTCGCTATGGCTGGATGAGAAACGGGGGTCACGTCACATCACGTCAAAGGTGGTCACCGGCAGGCACCCAAGACGCAGGAGATATTGAGCGCCCACGCTCCCAATCTTGCATTGCGCTCGGCGACCAAATTCTCCATCAAATCCCTAGGTTTGATGATGCCGAAACTGTCGTTTGGATGACGTAAAACATGAAAGCTGTGATTCTCGCGGGAGGCCTCGGTACACGCATAAGCGAAGAGTCGCATCTCAAGCCCAAGCCGATGATCGAGATCGGCGGACTGCCCATCCTATGGCACATAATGAAATCCTACGGAGCGCACGGCGTGACGGACTTCGTGATTTGCTGCGGTTACAAAGGCTATGTGATCAAGGAGTATTTCGCGAACTACTTTCTACACATGTCCGATGTCACTTTCGACATGTCAGCGAACACCATGCAAGTGCATCGACGCAAGGCTGAGCCCTGGAAGGTGACGTTGGTAGACACGGGCGAACTGACACAGACAGGGGGACGTATCCGCCGCATTCGCGACTATATTGACGGCACCTTCTGTTTGACCTATGGCGATGGGGTAAGCGATGTAAACATCACTGACCTTATTCGCTTCCATCGGTCTCAAGGCGTTGCAGCGACGGTCACGGCCATCCAACCGTCTGGCCGCTTTGGCGCAGTCGAAATGGACGGCGACCGTGTAACGAGTTTCCTGGAAAAGCCCACTGGTGACGGCCGATGGATCAGCGGCGGCTATTTCGTGTGCGAGCCTGACATCTTCGACCGGATCGATGGCGACGACACGGTCTGGGAACGGGGACCTCTTGAAACGCTGGCGGCCGATAATCAGCTGGCGGTTTGGCGCCATGGCGGCTTCTGGGCGGCGATGGACACGCTGCGCGATCGCACCTTCCTCGAAGGCCTGTGGGCTGACGACGCCGCCCCTTGGAAGACCTCGACGTGAGCGGATTCTGGGAAGGTCGGCGTGTCTTGGTCACCGGCCATACGGGCTTCAAGGGGTCATGGCTGAGCCTTTGGCTCAATGGGCTTGGGGCCAATGTCCACGGGTTCGCGCTGGAGCCCGACGCCAATCCGTCGCTGTTCGCGCAACTGGGCCTGGACCGCTCCATCAATCACGCCGCGGGCGACATCAGAGAGCTCGAGGACGTGCGGGCACGGGTCGCCGCCGTCCAGCCGGAGGTGGTGATCCATCTGGCAGCGCAGTCGCTGGTACGTCGATCCTATCGCGAGCCGGTCGAGACCTGGGACGTCAATGTCCAGGGATCGGTCCATCTGCTGCAAGCTCTGAGGGTACTCAATCATCCTTGCGCCGTCGTCATGGTCACCACCGATAAGGTTTATGAGAACCGGGAGTGGACCCACGCCTATCGCGAGAGCGATCGTCTGGGTGGCCACGACCCCTACAGCGCCTCGAAGGCCGCGACGGAACTGGCCGTGTCCAGCTTCCGGAGTTCCTTCTTCGACGGCACCCCGGTGCGGATCGCCTCGGCGAGGGCCGGCAACGTTATCGGCGGCGGCGACTGGTCGGAGGACCGGCTGGTTCCCGACCTGGCGCGGGCGTTGGCGCGGGGCGAGCCGGTCGGAGTTCGGAACGCGGGTGCGGTGCGTCCCTGGCAGCATGTGCTGGAGCCGCTGTCCGGCTATCTGACGCTTGCGCGCCGGCTGCTGGAGAACGACGATCCGGCCCTGCGCTCGGCCTTTAACTTTGGCCCCCAGCCGGCCGATACCCGGACCGTGTCCGCATTGGTCGACGGGGCGCTGTCGCATTGGCCCGGTGGTCGGCGGGTGGATGCCCACGATCCGACCGCCCCGCACGAGGCGAATCTGCTAAGCCTGACCATCGATCGATCAGCGGCCATGCTCGACTGGCGACCCCGCTGGGATTTCGACCGGGCGGTCGAAGCCACGCTGAAATGGTATTGCCAGGTTCACGACGGAGCCAGCGCGCGCGATGTGACCCTGGCCCAGATCGAGGCGTTCGGCGCGCCATGAACTTCACGCCGCTTCCGCTTCCTGGCGCGTTCCGTATCGACCTGGACAAACGAGAGGACGAGCGGGGTTTCTTCGCCCGCCTCTTCTGCGAGACAGAGTTCGCTGCCCACGGCCTGAACACGCGCTGGGTTCAGATAAACACCTCGCTGACGCGCCGCACCGGCAGTCTTCGCGGCCTGCATTTCCAGCGCCCTCCGGCCGCTGAGGTGAAGCTGGTCAAATGCCTGGCCGGCGCGATCTTCGACGTGATCGTGGACCTGCAGGTCGGCTCGTCGACGTTCGGGCAATGGGCGGGGATCGAGCTCAGCGCCGCCAATCGGTCGATGATCTATGTGCCGAAGGGCTTCGCCCACGGGTTCCAGGCCCTGACCGAGGACGTCGAGCTTCTCTATCTGCACTCCGACGCCTATAGCGGGCCGGACGAAGGCGGCGTTCGCTACGACGATCCCGCGCTCGCGATCCACTGGCCGCTGCCCGTGACCGACCTGTCGCCCCGCGACGCCGGGCATTCCAGCCTGACCGAGATCGAACCGATTTCCCTATGAACTGCCGTCACTGCCGCTCCCCGCTGGAACAGGTCTTCCTCGACCTCGGCCATGCGCCGCCGTCGAACGCCTATCTCGACGCGGCCGCCTTGCGCGCGCCCGAGACGACCTACCCGCTGCGGCTGTTCGTCTGCGGTGCCTGTTATCTTGTCCAGACCGAGGACTATACCGAGGCCGAGGCCCTATTCAGCCCCGACTACGCCTATTTCTCGTCCACCTCGCGTAGCTGGCTCGACCATGCGGCGCGGTTCAGCTGGATGATCACGGATCGCTTCTCGCTCGGCGCCGACAGTCTGGTGATCGAGGTGGCATCCAACGACGGCTATCTGCTGAAGAACTTCGTCGAGGTAGGGATCCCCTGCCTTGGCATCGAGCCCACCGACAGCACGGCGGCGGCGGCCGAGGCTCTGGGTATTCCGGTGATGCGGTCGTTTTTCGGCCAGTCGCTGGCCAGCGAGTTGGTGGACAAGGGATCCGTTGCCGACCTGATCTGCGGCAACAATGTTTATGCCCATGTGCCGGACATCAACGACTTCACGCGAGGCCTGGAAACGGCCCTGAAACCCCAGGGCGTGGTGACGCTGGAGTTCCCGCATCTCATGCGACTGGTCGAGTTCGCCCAGTTCGACACCGTCTACCACGAGCACTTTTCCTACCTGTCCCTGGTTACGGCCCAGCGCATCTTCGAACGGGCGGGCCTGCGGATCTTCGACGTCGAGGAGGTGCCGACCCACGGCGGCAGTCTGCGCGTCTATGGATGCCGGACGGACGCGACCCATCCGACCGCTCCAGCCGTTGAAGCGGTGCTTGCCGAGGAAAGGGCCCGTGGCATGGAGACCTTGGCCTACTACGCCGACTTCCAGGCCCGCGCCGACGCGATCAAGGATGGGCTGCTGACCTTCCTGCTGGAACAGAAAAAGGCCGGCTGCTCGGTGGCCGCCTACGGCGCGGCGGCCAAGGGCAATACCTTGCTGAACTATGCGGGCGTGCGACCCGACCTGCTGCCCTTCGTCTGCGACGCCGCGGCCGCCAAGCAGAACCGGTTCATGCCGGGCAGCCACATCCCCATCCTGGCGCCGGATGCGCTCGTGACCGCCCGGCCCGACTATCTGGTCATCCTGCCGTGGAACATCGCCGACGAGGTGCGCGCGCAGCTGGCGGGTCTAGCCGAGCAGGGCACAAGGTTCGTCACGGCGGTGCCGGAGCTCCGGGTGTCGTGACACGACGGGTGCTTTTGACTGGCGCGACCGGCTTCGTCGGCCGGCAGATTCTGCGCTCGCTCGAGGACGCAGGCGTTCCCGTCCGGCTTGTCGTGCGCAACCTTCGGACGCCGTCGCCCGATGTCGTTACGACGCCGGACCTGTTCGCCGAAGACGCGGCTTGGTGGGCAGAAACCATGGAGGGCGTCGATACGGTCGTTCACGCCGCGTGGTACGCCGAGCCGGGAATGTATCTGCATTCGCCGCTCAATCTGCACTGTCTCTCGGGGACCTTGGCGATGGCCCAGGGCGCGATCGCCGCTGGCGTTCGCCGATTCGTCGGCGTTGGCACATGTTTCGAATACGATCTCTCAGCGGGCGACCTCGATCTGAACACTCCGCTGCGACCCATCACCCCCTATGCTGGGGCGAAGGCTGCTGCCTTTTTGGCCCTGTCACAGATCCTGCCGGCCAGCGGGGTCGAGTTCGCCTGGTGCCGCCTGTTCTACCTCTATGGCGAGGGCGAGGACCCCCGTCGCTTCGTGCCCTATCTGAACGACCGCCTCTCGCGCGGCGAAGCCGCCGAACTGACGTCCGGAGTTCAGGTGCGCGATTTCCTCGACGTGGCCGTGGCGGGCCGCGTCATCGCCTCCGTCGCGGGCGGCGATATCCAGGGGCCGGTTAATGTGTGTTCCGGTCGCCCGGTGACGCTGCGCCGGATGGCGGAGGCTATCGCGGACCGCCATGGTCGCCGCGACCTCTTGCGGTTTGGCACACGTCCGGATAACGCCGTCGATCCTGTCCGCGTAGTAGGCGCGCCGACCTTTCCCGTCCCTGAAAGCCCGGAGCCGTGGTGAACGATACGTCCGATACGCGGCTGCTGTACCAGCAGGACAGCCTGCCGATCTTCCAGAACCGCATGTATCCTTCCGAGGCCGAGGCCAGGGATTGCCCCAAGGGCGACGTGAGGCTGGTCGAAGATCTGGAAACCGGGTTGGTCGTCAACGGCGCCTTCCGCCCCGAACTCATGGTCTACGATGCCCACTATCAGAACGAGCAGGGCGTCAGCCTGCCGTTCCGCGAGCATCTCGACCGCGCGTCTGGCCTTGTCCAGACCACCTTGGGCCGGCTCGATCTGGTCGAGGTGGGTTGCGGCAAGGGCTTCTTCTTGGAGATGCTCCTGGCTGACGGGGTCGACGTCACGGGCTTCGATCCGACTTACGAAGGCGACAATCCGCGGGTCAGACTGGAGTATTTCTCACCTGGCCTGGAGGTCTCGGCCAAGGGCCTGATCCTGCGCCATGTGCTGGAGCATGTCGTCGATCCGGTCGACTTCCTGATGAACCTGCGCGACGCGAACGGCGGCCAGGGACTGATCTATATCGAGGTCCCTTGCTTCGACTGGATCTGCGAAAACCGTGCTTGGTTCGACATCTACTACGAGCATGTGAACTACTTCAGGCTCTCGGACTTCTCACGCATGTTCGGCCGCGTGATCCACGCCGAGCGGGTCTTTCTGGGCCAGTATCTGGCCGTCGTCGCCGATCTGGCCAGCCTGCGTCATCCGCAGATCGACCCCGCCGACCGGGCCGCCTTCCCCGATGACTTCACCGCGACCATTCCCGCCTCGGCACCGCCGGGGGGGCTGGTCGTTTGGGGCGGCGCGTCCAAGGGTGTGATCTTCTCCCTGTTGTGCCAGCGCGCCGGCCTGGACGTCGCCGCCGTCATCGATATCAACACCGCCAAACAGGGTCAGTATCTGGCCGCCTCGGGCCTTAGGGTCAGCACGCCCGACGAGGTGATGGCGACGCTGCCACCCGGCTCCCCCATCCATGTCATGAATCCGAACTATCTGTCCGAGATCCGGGACATGTCGAACAACGCTTTCACCTATATCGAAGTCAGCCATGAACACCTTTGAATCCGAAGTCTCCGGCCGCATTGCCAAGGTCCGCGACGAGACCGACATGTGCGCGAGCGCGGCGCGGTTCGTTCAGACGTCGATCCTGCCCCAGTACTCCTATAACTTCAGCTGGCAGGGCCGGCCGATAATCCAGTACCCGCAGGACATGGCCGCCATGCAGGAGTTGGTGTGGTCTGTGCGCCCGGATCTGATCATCGAAACCGGCATCGCCCACGGCGGCTCGCTGATCTTCAGCGCGTCCCTGCTGGCGCTTCTGGACCTGACCGATGCTATCGAGACGGGGAAGCCCATCGACCCGCGCCAGTCGGGCCGCAAGGTTCTGGGCGTCGACATCGACATCCGCCCGCACAATCTCGCGGCGATCGAGGCTCACCCCATGGCCAGCCGCATCCAGATGATCGAGGGATCAAGCGTCGCCGACGATGTAGTCGCTCAGGTCAGATCCGTCGCCGCCGGGTACGAGCGCGTCATGGTTCTGCTGGACAGCAACCACACGCACCAGCACGTCCGCGACGAGCTGGAAGTCTACGCCCCACTGACCAGCGTCGGCAGCTATTGCGTCGTGTTCGACACCGTCATCGAGGACCTTCCGGCCGAGATGTTCCCAGACCGTCCCTGGGGGCCCGGAAACAGTCCCAAGACGGCCGTCTGGGACTATCTGAAGACCCATCCGGAGTTCGAGATCGACAGGTCGATCGACGACAAGTTGCTGATCTCCGTGGCTCCCGAAGGGTATCTGAAGCGCAAGCGCTGAACCCCCGCGCCTGATCGGAACCGGCCCGCCCATGACGGTCTTCATCGTTTGCCACAACGCGCTTCCGGCCTACCAGTTGCCTGAAGGGTCCCGGATCATGTGGATAAATCCGGTCATGCCGGATAACCCGGGTGGTCTGGACATCATCGCCGGCTACGACTTCTTCGAGAATCCGGAGATTCTGCACGACAAATTGTCGGGGTGCCTCGGCTCGCTCGCCGTCCACAGGTACCTGAGTGCACAGACGAGCTTCGAACGTTCGGTCACTATCTGGCAGTATCGCAAGTTCGTGTCTCTGGAGCCATTCGGTCGCGCGAGCCCGAACTATCCCGGCATGCACCTGGTGACCTCCGCCGAGATGGAACCGGCGCAACTCGCCCACCCGGAACGGCTTGGCTATGACTACATCTTTGTGAAGCCGCTTGCGATCAACGGCATCGCCCATCAGTATATTCGATCGCACAATGCGATCGACTTCCTCCGCTACACCCTCCTTATGCTGCAAACCGGCGTGCTCGGTCAGAAGCAGACGATGCATTACATGAACCAGCAACATCTGATCCCGGGGGGAATGGAGCTGGGCACCTATCCGACCGCCTGGTGGCTGGAGGCCTATGAAAAGCTTTCGCGACCGACGCTGGCCTTCGCGGACCAGTTTTCTGCGTTCCAGCCCGACGACGCTTACCAGCGGCGCGCGATCGCCTTCTGTCAGGAACGGCTCGGCAGCTACCTTCTGCTCAGCCGGGCGCTGGAGCTGAAGGCCAGCGGAACGACGGAGCGCAACGTCTTCGGCATCATGCACACTGTGACCCAGGACCAGGTCTACCGCGGCGGCCGGTGACCGGGCGGCTCAGTCCCGCAGCAACTCGTTCACCGCCGTCTTGGCACGGGTCTGGGCGTCGACCCGCTTGACGATCACGGCGCAGTACAGCGACGGGCCGCCCTTGGGATCGGGCAGGGCACCGGGGACGACGACCGAATAGGCCGGGACTTCGCCGCGGATGATCTCGCCGGTGGCGCGGTCGACGATCCGGGTCGTGGCCGAGATGTAGACGCCCATCGATAGCACCGCGCCCTGGCGCACGATGACGCCCTCGACGACCTCCGAGCGGGCACCGATGAAGCAGTCGTCCTCGATGATGGTCGGGTTGGCCTGGAGGGGCTCCAGCACGCCCCCGATGCCGACGCCGCCGGACAGGTGCACGTTCTTGCCGATCTGGGCGCAGGACCCGACCGTGGCCCAGCCGTCGACCATGGAGCCCTCGTCGACATAGGCCCCGATGTTCACGAAGCTGGGCATCAGCACGACGTTTCGGCCGATGAAGCTGCCCTTCCTGACGATCGAGCCGGGCACGGCGCGGAAGCCCGCCTCCTTGAAGTCATTGCCGGTCCAGTCGCCGAACTTGTTGGGCACCTTGTCGTACCAGGGACCAACGCCGGGCGCGCCGCCGCCCGAGGTGGAGGCAGACAGGTTTCGGTCGCCTGCGCGCATGATCTCGTTGTCGTTCAGGCGGAAGGATAGGAGTGCCGCCTTCTTCAACCATTGGTGCGTGATCCAGACGCCGTTCTCGCCTCTCGACGCGACGCGGGCCTGCCCGGAGTCCAGCAGCTGGAGCGCGGTCTCCACGGCCTTGCGGGTTTCGCCGCCGGTCGAAGGGTTCAACTCGGCCCGCGCCTCCCAGGCGGCTTCGATGACGGCTTCCAGTTCGGCGCGGTCGGTCATGCGGCGTCCTTCAGGGAAAAGGGTGTGAGGAAGTCGAGCAGGTCGGGGGCCCGGGCGTCGATCCAGTCGCCGAGTTCATGGCTATGGCCGTCGCCGAGGCTGTCGCCGATCAGCACGGTTGCCATGCCGAGGGCCTTGGCGGGAACGAGATTGCGCGGCGTGTCCTCGAAGAAGACGGCGCGCGAGGCGTCGATGGTGAACCGCTCGATGAAGTGGCGATAGGTCGAGGGGGCCGGTTTGGGCGTCAGGTCCATGTCCTCGATGGCGAAGACGCCGTCGAAGCGGTCGGTGATGCCGATGCGGGCCAGGACCCGGGCGGCATGGAAGCGCGCGCCGTTTGTCAGGACATATTTCTTGCCCGGCAGGCGCGCGAGCACGACGTCCAGTCGCGGATTGGGCTCCAGCGTGTCCAGCGGCACGTCGTGCACCTCGCGCAGGAATTTCTCCGGATCGATGGCGTAGTTGGCCATCAAGCCGGCCAGGGTCGTGCCGTGCTCGTTCAGAAACTGTTTCTGGAGGATGCGGGCCTCATCCGAGGGCAGCCCGACGGCATCGACCATGAAGGCGTTGATCCGTCCCTGGACCAGGTTCATCACCCCCTGCTCGCGCGGGTACAGGGTGTCGTCCAGATCGAAGACCCAGGCGTCGATGTGGCTAAGATCAAGTTGGGAAGGGAGGGGGCTCACGCCTTCACCAGGGTGCCCGCGCCGTATTCGGTGAACAGTTCGACCAGCATCGCGTGCGGTCGGCGGCCATCGAGAATGACCACGGCCTCTACCCCCGCCTTCACGGCGGCCATGGCGGTCTGGAGCTTGGGGATCATGCCGCCGGATGCCGTGCCGTCGTCGATCAACCCTTGCGCCTCTGCCACCGTCATCTGCCGGATGATATCGCCGTCCTTGTTCAGCACGCCCTTGACGTCGGTCAGCAGCAGCATCCGTTTGGCGTTCAGCGATCCGGCCACAGCACCCGCCACCGTGTCGGCGTTGACGTTGTAGGTCTGGCCATCCTCTGCGACCCCGATGGGCGCGATGACGGGCACCCAGTCGTCGGTTTCGGACGCGATCAGACCGGCGATCAGCTTGGGATCCACCCGGGTCGGCTCACCGACGAAGCCCAGGTCGACCTCGTGCTCGATCAGACTGTCGGGGTCGCGTTTCGTGCGCGTGGTCTTCTCGACGGTCAGCAGGCCGGCGTCCTTGCCCGACAGGCCCACGCCGCGCACGTCGGCCTCGCGCCCGGCCACGGTGATCCAGTGGGCGATCTCCTTGTTGACCGCGCCCGACAGGACCATCTCGGCCACCGCCATGGTGTCGCGATCGGTGACGCGCAGTCCGTCGACGAAGGCCGACTTGACGCCGGCCTTGTCCAGCATGGCGCTGATCTGGGGTCCGCCGCCGTGGACCACGACCGGATTGACCCCCATGAGCTTCAGCAACACGACATCGGCGGCGAACTGCTTGGCCACGGCGACCTCGCCCATGGCATGGCCACCGTATTTGATGACCACGGTCTCGCGATCATAGACCTGGATATAGGGCAGGGCCTCGGCCAGCGTCTTCGCCGTGGCCCAGCCCCGTTCTTCGGATTGCCGTTCGCTTTCGTCCATGCAGCGGGTCACTAGCCGTAGAGGGGTCATCTGTCACCCTGCGACCGCGGCCAGCCGACAAGCGGAGCGTTGCCGGTTTCGGTCGCGCGACGAAGGCGCTAGTAAAGGCGCGATGGTCCTCTATCCGGTTATCCTGTGTGGCGGTGGCGGAACGCGGCTGTGGCCCGCGTCGCGCACCGCCAGTGGATCCTCGACCAGTTGGCCGAATTGGAGATCGAGGCGCAGATCCTGCTGGAGCCTGAAGCCCGCGACTCGGCCCCCGCCATGGCCGCCGCCGCCGCCTGGATCCAACGAGACAATCCTGACGGCGTCGCCGCCTTCGTGGCGTCGGATCATCACATTCCCGACCACGACGCCTTCCGCGCCGCCGTGCGAGAGGCCGCCCAGGCGGCCTCGCGGGGACGGATCGTGACCCTGGGGGTCAGGCCGGACGCGCCCTCGGCGGCCTATGGCTATATCCGGCCGGCCGGCCCGGGCCTCTCGGCAGTCGCGGCCTTCGTCGGGAAACCCGACCGCGCCACCGCTGCTGACTACATCGCCGCCGGCTATCTGTGGAACAGCGGCAACTTCATGGTGTCTGCGGCCGTGCTGCTGGAACAACTGACGGTCCATGCGCCCGGCGTGGCAGCCTCTTCCCAGGCTCCGTGCCGGCCCAGGAGGCGGGACAGGTGCAGGTCCTCGGACCGGAGTTCCGCCCGGCTCCGAAAATCTCGATCGACTATGCGGTGATGGAAAAGACCCGCCTGGCCAGCGTGCTGGCGGTCGAGTTCACCTGGTCCGACATGGGCGCGTGGGACGCTATGGCAGCCTCGGGCGAGGGCGACGTCGGGGCCCATATCTTCGAGGATCCCGACGGCTGCCTTGTGCGGGCGCCGGACGGGGTTCTGGTCGCCGCTCTGGGGGTGCGAAACCTCGCCATCGTCGTCGAACGCGACGCCGTTCTGGTCACCGACCTCGCCCGGGCTCAGGATGTCAAGCGCGTGATCGAACGCATCAAGCTGGGGTCGCCCGGTCATCTGGATTTCAACGCCCTCGCGCCGGAGAGCCTCGAGGGGGGAGCCGGGCGGCTGGCCGACTGGTTGGGTCTACGGGCCCTGCCCCTGTGGGCCACAGTCGGTCTGCAGGACGGCTCCGGCTTCGCCGAGACACTCGGTCTCGACGGCCGGCCCCTCGTGGGTGCCAGCCGGTCCCTGGTGCAGGCGCGCCAGGTCTATGTTTATGCCCAGGCAGGGCGGCTGGGCTGGACCGGGCCGTGGCGACGGGCGGTCGATGCGGGTCTGGACGCCCTGGCTTCGCGCTTCCAGCGACCCGACGGCGATCTCAGGGCGTCGCTCGCGGCGGACGGAACCGTGCTGGACGACACGACCCGCCTCTACGACCGGGCCTTCGTGCTGCTCGCGCTGGCGACCGCCCGCGCGTCGGGGCACGTCCGCGACGATCCTGCGGCCCGGGCGCGCGCCCTGCGCGACCGAACTCAGGCGGGCGCCCTGCCGAACGGCGGCTTTCGTGAAACTGGCCCCCACCCGTATCAGGCCAACGCCCAAATGCGTCTGCTGGAAGCCGCCATGGCCTAGGAGGACCAGAACGACGACCCGGCGTGGGCCGCTCTGTCCGCCGCGATCGTGGACCTGGCAATCACCCGTTTCATCGACGCCGAAAGCGGCATGCTGCGCGAGTTCTTCGACGCCGACTGGCACCCGGCACCGGGCGAGGACGGTCGGCCGGTCGAGCCGGGCTATCAGTTCGCGTGGGCATGGCTTCTGACGCGTTAAGCTCTGTCGCGCGGAGGGGCCGACGTGGTCGAGGTCGCTCGCCGGCTTTATGCGGCGGGAGACCGGGGCGTGATCGAACGCAACGGCGTCACCCGGGACGCGCTGAACGACGACGGCTCGCTCCGCAGCGCCCGCGCCCGGCTCTGGCCGCAGACCGAAAGGTTGAAGGCAGCGCTGGTCCTGGCCGATCAGGCCCTTGACGGCGAGCGGGCCGCACTGGTCGAGGACGCCGAAAGCACGCTTCGGGCGCTGTGGCTTTATCTGACGCCGGATGGATTGTGGCGCGACAAACGGCTGCCCGATGGGGCATTCGTGGATGAGGCGGTACCGGTCAGCTCCTTCTACCACATCATGGCTGCCTTCGATCAGCTGGCGACCGTCTCGGTGACCCAGCGGATCGACGGTCTTTCGAGGAAAGACCTCGCCTGATGCAGACCGACGTACAAACCTCTCGACAAGTTGAACCCCTCGTCAGGGATCGTATGGGGTTTCTTGCGTCAAATACGCTATGATGCTCCTGCGAGGGGCGCGCGAGACTGGGCATTAGATGGCCGATAACGTCAACGCTCCAACCGAAGCGACCTCGGCGTCTGCATTCGGCGACGTGGGCGGCTACGCCCGCTGCGCAAGCTGTGGCGGCTTCCACTCGGCGTTCGACGGCGGCGGGGCGTCCCCCTATTCGGCGCTAAACGCCGATGACCGCGGCGAGGTGGGGCCCAACGGCAAGAACTCATTAACGACTGACGAGGCGGCGGCCCAGCTGGGCCGAAGCAACCTGAGTTGGGCGACGGGTCTGGGCCAGTCGACGACCGTCACCTTCGCCTTCCGCTCGACGGCTCCTACGACTCTTCCGAGCGACGTCACGGATTTCAGCCGCTTCAGTGGAGTGCAGGTTAACGCGACCCTCCAGGCCCTCGGTGCCTGGTCGGACGTTGCTAATATCCAGTTCGCGCAGGTATCGGACGGTGATGGATATAGCAACAGCGCCACGATCTTGTTCTCCAACTACAACTCGGGTGCCAACGGCTCGGCTGCCTTTGCATACCTTCCCGGATCGAGCAGCATCAGCTCGGTCTCCGGCGATGTCTGGATCAACGGATCGATCAGCTACAACGCCAATCCAGTTCTTCTGGGTTACGGCTACCAGGTGCTCACCCATGAGATCGGCCACGCCATCGGCTTGTCTCACCCGGCGGCCTATAACGCGGGTGAGGGCGTCACGATCACCTATTCCACAGACGCGGTATATTACGAAGACAGCCGCCAATACACGGTGATGTCCTATTTCAACGAGTCCAACACGGGCGGGAATTTTAACTCTGCCTCGGGCGCTCGCCAGTATTCGGCCGCTCCCCTTCTCGACGACATCGCAGCCGCCCAGCGCATGTATGGCGTCAACACCACGACTCGGACCGGCGACACGGTCTATGGCTTCAATTCGACGGCCGATCGCGCCTGGTATGCTGCGACGACTACCGCAACCGATGTCATCTTCGCTGTCTGGGACGCCGGCGGGACCGACACGCTGGACTTCTCAGGCTATGCCGAGAGCCAGTTGATTGACCTGCGCCAGGGGGCCTTCTCCGATGTCGGTGGTCTGGTCGGCAATGTGGCGATCGCCATCGGTACCGTGATCGAGAACGCGGTCGGCGGCAGTGGTTCGGACAGGTTGATCGGCAACGGGGCCAACAACCGCCTGACGGGCGGAGCCGGCGCGGACTCGATCGACGGCGGTCTGGGCAACGACACGGTCGTCTTCTCCGGCCCTCGGAGCGCCTACACGATCACCGGGTCGGGGACGTCGACGATCGTTTCTGGACCGGACGGAACGGATGTCCTGACCAATGTCGAGGTTTTCCAGTTCTCCGACGGAGCGGTCTTGGCTCAGGTTCCCGGCAGCGGGGTCACCGTCAGCGGCGACGTTATGGACAACGTCATCGAGGGCACCGAATTTGCGGACAGCCTGTCGGGTCTCGGGGGGCGCGACACGCTGAACGGGCGAGGCGGTGACGACAGCCTGAATGGCGGGACCGGCGACGACCGGCTGGATGGCGGGACTGGCAACGACGTCCTGACCGGCGGTGCCGGCAACGACACCCTCCTGGGCGGCGATGGCTTCGACATTGCGGTGTTCCAGGGGGCCTCCGGCATCGGCGTCAACGTCAATCTGGGGACAGGCGCAGTGGGCGGTGGCGACGGCGTTGACAGTCTCACCGGCATCGAGGGTCTGACGGGTTCTATATACGCCGATACCCTTACAGGCGACGCCGGGAATAACGTCATCGAAGGCGGCGGCGGGTCGGACGTGCTGCGCGGCGGTGCCGGTTCGGACCGTATCTCGGCGACCGGTGCGCCCGGTCAGGCCGGGGGCGCCGCCGATATCGTCAAGGCCCAGACCACCGCGAACGCAACAATCGCGACGGCGGTGAACCTGGACGGCGGATTCGATCTGCTGGCTCGAGGCGACGTCGGGAACGCAACAACCATCCCCCACGCGACCGTGCTCGGGCGCACGCACGGCGGGGTCGAGTATTATGCGATTGCCGTCGGTGCGGGTGCCACCGTGACTTTCGACATTGACGGTGCCGCGTTCGACAGCAGTCTTCGACTGTTCAACGGTGCCGGCGTCGAACTCGCGGCCAATGACGACAACAACGGAGACAATGGTGGAGCACGAACCGATTCCTATCTGACCTATACATTCCAGACTGCCGGCACCTATTATGTCGAAGTGTCGGAGTGGGCGACGGGATCGGGATCCACCTTCACGTCCAAGGCTCCCTTGGCCGGCCTCGCCTACACCCTCCACGTTTCCGTGCCGGGCCATGCCGTGGTCGCGGCGACGCTAGTCGGCTCCACGCTGGAGGGAGGAGCCGGCGACGACACGCTGGTGGGCGGACTGGGCGGCGACGTCCTCGCCGGCGGCGCTGGAAATGATGTCATCGACGGCGGGGCCGGGGACGATGTTGTTCAGTTCTCAGGCGTGGCCTCCGACTATGTCCTGACGCGGACTTCGGCGGGTTGGCAGATCGTCGGAACCGACGGCCTCGACACGCTCAGTAACGTCGAGCGCATACAGTTTGGAGCGGCGGCCCCCATCGCCATTGACGTCGTTACCACGGCCCGCTTCGATCCGCTCACCTATATCGCCAGCAATCCCGACCTGATCGTGGCCTTCGGCACCGATACCGCACGGGCCACGGCTCACTACGATCAATACCAGGCGTCCTCCCCACGCCCTATCGATAGCTTCAAGGCCTTGGTCTACACGGCTAGTCACCCCGACCTTGTTCGTGCGTTCGGAACGGACACGGTCGCGGCGACGCTTCATTACATTCAGTTCGGCTTCGCTGAAGGACGAGAAACCGCGACGTTCAATCCACTTATCTACGCTGCCTCCAACCTGGATCTTGCTCTTGCTTTCGGCTCGAACAGCGATGCGGCGGCAAGGCATTTTCTGACGTTCGGCGCGCAGAACACGCACGCGGTCACCGGATTTCAGCCGTTGATATACGTGGCATCGAGCCCTGACCTGGCACGGACGATCGGTAATGATCTTGACGTTGGTCTGCGGCACTATCTCGATACTGGTGTCCGCGAAGGTCGACCAACGACCGGCTTCGATCCACTCGTCTATACCGCCTCCTACGCTGACCTGGCCAAGGCGTTCGGCCTAAGCGAGCCAGTCGCTTTGCAGCACTATCTTGTTTTCGGTGCCGACGAAGGTCGATCGCCCAACCTATTTGATGGGCGACTCTACGCTGCGTCGCACCTGGATCTGGCCCGGGCGTTGGGTAGTGATTCGAAAGCGGCGGCCATCCATTACATTCAGTACGGCGTCTACGAGGGTCGTCAGACCTCTGGCTTCGACCCGGTCGCCTACCTTCTTTCACAGGGGGACTTGGCCGGCCGTACGCCGTCCTCTGCGCTCGACCACTGGTTGACGTTCGGAGCGGACGAGGGCCGTGACGGCGACGGTGCTTTTGGCCTGGAGCAGACCAGTCATGCCTTGACGGGGGCCAGTACCTCGGGCGCGCTGGAAGCCGCCGGCGACCGGGACTGGTTTGAGCTTCGTGCGGCTGCTGGCCAGAAGATCACCATCGATGTCGCCGCCTCCGGTGCGGGGGGCGGTTCAGGGAGTTTGACCGACGGCTCGGTCAGCATCTTCAACGCCCTGGGCCAGCGCATCGCGTTCGACAACGACTCGGGGCCCGGTCTGGATGCCCGGCTGACCTTCACGGCCCCAGCGGCCGGAACGTTTTACCTGGTCGTCGGTAGCGAAGTCGGCGCCACAGGCACGTACCGCGTGCTCACTGCGACGGGGTCGGCGGAGTTCTCGCAGTTGGCCCAGGAGGGTTGGGGACAGCCGGTAGACCCGCTCGTCTACGCTCAAGCTGGACTTGTGCTTGACGAGATGCCGATCTCAGTTGCAACCCCCTGGCTCGAGCCGCTATCTTCCGAACTCGGCTGGACCTGAGCCGGACGAGGCACCCGGCGACCCGGCGACCCGGCGGCTCAGCGGTTGATCTTGATGTGGACCACGTCGCAACCGATCGCGAACAGGCACTGCATGAAGAAGGCGGCGGTGAAGGCCCCTCGGCTAATCTTGTTGCGAAGATTGGCCTCGGTCTCGATGACACCCTGCACGGCCAGTTTTTCTACCAGATCGGCATAGGTCAGCCCGCGGCGCTTCAGTTCGCCTTTCAAAATCCCCTTGACGTCGGCGACGCCGATCGCTTGGGGAGGCTTAACTTCCAGCGGTACGTTTGTCATTGTTTTCGATACTAACGTCATTGACATCGAGACACCAGAGGGTCATTCGTCCGATCTAGGCTGGCGAGTTTATCTCGTCGTCGCGGTCTTCGGAGCCAGCAAGGGTTCGCGCCGCGAAAACTCAGAATGAATCTGCATGCAGCGGCCCAAGCCCAAGCCCGAAAGCCTCCTGATCACAGCCCTGCGCGAGGGGCGCACGCCTTTGCTTGCCGCCGCCGGTTTCAGCCTTGTGACCAACGCCCTGTTCCTGGCGCTGCCGATCTACACCAACCAGGTGTTCGGCCGCGTGCTCGGCAGCGAGAGTCTGGCCACGCTGCTCGTCCTCACGGTCGGCACGGTCTTCGTGTTTGTGATCTCCAGCCTCGTCGACGTCTACCGGGCCCGGGTGCTGTCGGGCTTCGGTGTGCAGATCGATCAGAGGGTCTCCAGCCATGTCTTTTCGGCACTTTTCGAGGGTGTGGTCAGGCGCGAACCTCAGGCCGGCGCCCAGGCGCTACGAGATCTGGACATGTTCAGGCAGACGGTGACAGGCAACGGGATCAACGTGCTGTTCGATCTGCCGTGGATGCCGATCTATCTGGGCGTCCTGTTCTACATCGATCCCCTCGTCGGAGTGATTACGCTGCTTGGCGGCCTGGTGCTGCTTCTGCTCGCCTTCATCCAGGACCGCACCAGCCGTCCGGCCCTGCGCGCCGCCAATGACGCGGCATTGAAGAGCTACGCCTTCACCGAAGCGGGGCTTCGCAACAGCGAGGTCGTCCGCGCCATGGGCATGCTGAACCATATCGGCCGTCAATGGGCAGGATTCCGCGCTCGCTCGCTGGACCAGGGATCGGTCGCCAACGACCAATCTGACTTCTGGGGCAATGCCATCAAGCTTGTCCGCATGGTGATCCAGGTGGTCATTATCGCCGCCGGGGCCTATCTGATCATCAACCAGGAGATCGGCGCGGGCATGCTGTTCGCCAACATGATCCTGTCCTCGCGTGCCTTGGCACCGATCGAACGCACCGTGGGGTCGTGGCCTGCCCTGATTGCCGCCAGCCAAGCCTATGAGCGCCTGAACATCCTGCTGGTCGAATACGAACCGACCGAGAACGGCATGTCCCTGCCTCGACCCAAGGGCCTTTTGACCGTGGAGGGCGTGAACTTCGCCGCGCCGGACGGACGCCTGATCCTCATGGGGGCCAGCTTCGGCATCGCACCGGGCGAGTTCCTGGGTGTCATCGGGCCGTCGGGCGCGGGTAAGTCGACACTCGCCCGGCTGATCGTTGGCATCTGGAAGCCGCTCAACGGGCATGTCCGGCTAGACGGATCGGACGTGTTCAGCTGGAACCGCGGTGAGTTCGGCGCTCACGTCGGCTATCTGCCACAAGACACCGAGCTGTTCGCGGGCTCTGTTCGCGACAACATCGCCCGCTTCCTCGCGGATGCCAGCGACGACGAGGTCGTGATCGCGGCCCAGGCGGCGGGCGCGCATGATTTGATTCTGCGCCTGCCCCAGGGCTACGATACCGAACTTGGGCCTGGCGGCGTGGTCCTTTCGGTCGGTCAGCGCCAACGGATCGGACTGGCGCGCGCCCTGTTCCGGAACCCCGCGATGATCGTGCTGGACGAGCCCAACGCTAACCTTGACGCCCAGGGCGAAGAGGCTCTGATGCGCGCGCTCAAGGGCATGAAGTTGCGCGGCGGAACCATCGTGGTGGTCACACACAAACCGAGCCTGCTGGCGGACGCGGACAAGCTGCTGGTTCTCAAGGAAGGGCGCATCGATCTGTTCGGGCCGCGCCAGGCCGTACTGCAGAGACTCAGCGGTGCCCAGCCCAACCCCGCCGTAGCCGCCCTGGCCCCGGCTCCCGTCCCCGCCGCACCCAAAGTCGCCGAGGCTGGTCGATGAAATTCGATTTTGAAAAGCTGGCCCGTCTGGTGCCCGGTCAATCGCGCCCTGCGATCGAGCCTCCGGTCTTTGGCTCCCAGCCCGTGGGGCCGTCGGCGGTGAGCGGCGCGCGGATCAGCGGCCCAATGCGCACCGGCATCGCCATCGTCGTCGTCGGCGTCCTGGGGCTGGGGCTCTGGGCGTCGCTCGCGCCCCTGTGGAGCGCCGTGATCGCGCCCGGCGTGATCCGGGTTGAGGCCAACCGTCAGGAGCTGCGCAGCCGCGAGGGCGGCGTCGTGCGCGCCATCTATGTGCGCAACGGCGATTCCGTTCGCTCCGGCCAGCTGTTGATGCAGTTCGACGACACCGTCGCCCGGGCCCAGATGGCGGTGCTTACCAATCAGCACGACAATGTCCTGATGCAGATGGCCCGGTTCCAGGCCGAGGTCCGCGGCCAGTCGTCCCTGATCCCGCCGGCTGAACTCGCGGCGCGGCGCAACGATCCGGCGGTCGCCACGATCATCTCCAACGAGACCCTCGTCTTCTCCTCGCGCCTGCTGGCGATCCAGGGGCAAGCGGCCATCCTCAACCAGCGCGTCGGACAGCTTCAGTCGGCCCGCTCTGGCTTGAACGTCCAGGTCCAGTCAATCGACGACCAGGTCGACCTCATTCAACAGGAGCTGGACGGCTATCAGCGGCTATACGAACAGGGATTCGCCCCCCGCACCCTCATATTGCGCTACCAACGCCAACTGGCCGAGATCGGTGGCCGACGGGGTGCCCTCGCTGCCGACATCCAGCGCAACCAGCAGCAGGCCGGCGAGACCCGCCTCCAGCTTGCCCAGCTTTTTGAGCAGCGCAACAGCGAGGCGGCCACCGGGCTACGCGAGGCCGAGGTCCGTCTCGCCGACATTGCCCCGCGTCTCGACGCCGCCCGGCTCAGCTTGGCCGAGACCCGCGTCATCTCGCCGGCCAATGGCTATGTGATCAACCAGACCCAGTTCACCATCGGCGGCGTCGCCCGCGCCGGCGAGACCGTGCTGGACGTGGTCCCCTCCAATGCGCCGCTTCTGATCTCGGCCCGCGTGCGCCCGACCGACATCGACGAGGTCCGCACCGGCTTGACGGCGCAGGTCACCCTGAATGCCTTCTCGACCAACAAGGTACCCAAGCTGCATGCCGAGGTGGTCACAGTTTCGGCTGACGCCCTCACGGACGAACAGTCGGGCCTGTCCTATTTCGTGGCTGACCTGCGCATCCCGCCGGCGGAACTTCGCCGCCTGCCCGCTGGTGTCAGGATTACGCCGGGCATGCAGGTTACGGCGATGATCCGCACGGGCCGCCGTACGATCATGAGCTATCTACTTGGCCCTATCGGCGATATCGGCGACAACGCCATGCGCGAGCAATAGCGGCTCTCATGGGCTCGACCGACCGTGTCGCCTTTCTGATCGCTGGCGTACAGAAGGGCGGTACCACGGCGCTTTTCGACTATCTCGCCGAGCATCCCTGGCTGTCCTTGCCGGCCTGCAAGGAGGCCCACTTCTTCGACGACGAGACGAATGTCGATTGGTCCGCGCCCGACTACACCCCCTACCATGCCCTCTTCGAGAACAGTCGGCCCGGCGCGATCCTTGGCGAGGCGACGCCGATCTATGTCTACTGGCCTAACAGTCTGGAGCGGATCGCCGACTACAACCCCGCCATGGGGCTAATCCTGCTGTTCCGCGACCCGGTCGAGCGCGCCTGGTCACACTGGCGTATGGAGACCGCTCGCGGCGCCGAAACCCGCGACTTCTCGTGGTGCATCCGTGAAGGACGCCGCCGCGTCACGCAGAGCGTTACGCCCGTCGGGGCGCACAGGGTCCATTCTTATGTGGAACGCGGGTTCTACGGGGCTCAGATGACCCGCGTTCTCCACCTCTTTCCGAGGCACCAGATCCTTTGCCTCCGCTCCGACACGCTTCGGGACGCCCCGGACCACATTTTGAGACAAGTGTGTGATTTTTTGCACGCTCCGTACTTCACGGACGTCACCAAGCGCCTAAGTCACGTCGGCAACGACGCACCCGGTGGTCAGTCCTTGAAAGATGACGACCGTACATACCTCAGGTCAGTTTATGCTGAGGATCAGGAAGTCTTTCGAAAAGCGACCGGTATCTCTTTCGAAATCAAGTGACGAAATCTTTACGAAGCTACATCATGGCCCCGATCAACTGCCGTAGAACATGACTGAATGCCGCTAACGATTCTAAAACCACGGGTCGCGTAACGCCGCAACGGACCGTTCCCGCCGGGGGCGAGCAATGATTGCGTCTCGCGTCAGATTTGGTAACGATAAGGGCGGGTTGTAATAATCCGAGCCTCGGCTAAAAGCGGCCAAGGGCGGTTTTACGCCTAGACGTTCTCCATGGTGGGGGCGGGCGATGGCGGACCTCGGTCTGTGACACAAATGGAGAACTTTTAGATGGCTACGTATAACTTCGATACGATGACCCAGGCGCAGGCCGATGCCTTCACGACGGGAGACGTTCTGTTCTTCCCGACGGGCACGGCCGAGAACCTGGTCGTCAACGTGACCAGCGTGGGTGCCGGCTCCGGCATCCAGCTGTCGCTCAACGGCAAGACCCTGTCCTTCCCGGCCGCGATCGCCGGCGTAGGCCGCACCCTCTTCGCTGACAACTCAGTCTTCATCTACGGTGATGGCACGAGCGAAACCAACCTCAACGGCGGCAATCTGAACGACCTGATCTATGGCAACGCCGGCAATGACGTCATCAACGCCGGCAACGGCGACGACGACCTCTTCGGTGGCACGGGCGACGATTCGATCATCGGCGGCAACGGTGCCGACTTCCTCCAGGGCAACCAGGATAACGACAGCGTCATCGGTGGCGAAGGGGATGACATCGTCCTCGGCGGTCAGGGCATTGACCGCGTCTACGGTGACAACGGCAATGACTACCTGCACGGTAATCTCGGCGACGACTCAGTGTTCGGCGGCAATGGTGCCGACACCATCCTGGGCGGCCAAGGCAACGACAACATCGACGGCGAAAACGGCAACGACCTGATCTTCGCCGACCTCGGCAACGACACGATCTTCGGCGGCAATGGCGCTGACACGATCCAGGGCGGCCAAGGAGACGACTCGATCCTCGGCGGCAATGACGCCGACGTGGTCGAGGGCGGTCAGGGCAACGACACCGTCAACGGTGGCGATGGCGATGACTACATCCACGGCCGTCTGGGCGCGGATGTCATCGACGGCGGTACCGGTGCCGACACCCTGCTCGGCGGTCAGCAGAACGACCTGCTCAGCGGCAACGACGGCGACGACCTGATCTTTGGTGATATTGGCGTCGACACCCTCAACGGCGGCACTGGCAACGACACCCTTTCGGGCGGCAACGACAACGACACCCTGAACGGTGACGCTGGCGCTGACAGCCTGGAAGGCGGCGACGGCGTCGACAACATCAACGGCGGTTCGGAAAGCGACACCATCAACGGCGGTGAAGGCAACGATGTCCTGGCCGGTGGAACCGAGAACGACGTGGTCTCGGGCGACAACGGCAACGACACCGTGAACGGCGATGCTGGCAACGACACCCTGAACGGCGGTTCCGGTGCCGACACCCTCAACGGTGGTACCGAAGCTGACGTCTTGAATGGCGGCAACGACAACGACGTCTTGGCTGGCGATGCTGGCAACGACACCCTGAACGGTGAATCTGGTTCTGACAGCCTCAACGGCGGCGACGGCAACGATCTGCTGAATGGCGGTGACAACAATGATACGTTGCGCGGCGGAAACCAGGACGACGTATTGAACGGTGGCTTGGGTGCTGACACGCTCGACGGCGGCAGCGACAATGACACTCTGAACGGCGATGCCGGCAATGACAATCTCTTGGGAGGTTCCGGTGCTGACCTGCTGAACGGTGGTGACGACAACGATACTATCGACGGCGGCACCGGTGCTGACCTTCTGAATGGCGACTCCGGGGCTGACTCCATCGTTGGCGGCGACGACAACGACACCGTCAATGGTGGTCTCGGCGACGATAACCTTGCCGGCGGCAGCGGTGTTGACTCACTCTCGGGCGGCGAAGGCAATGACCGTATCGAAGGTGGTATCGGCGGCGACGTCATCACCGGCGGCGCGGGCAACGACGTCTACGTGTTCAACAATGGCGACACGACCGTGACTTCCGGCGGTACCAACGATGCTGCTGGTGCTGATACGGTTACCGATTTTGTCGGTGCGGCTGACTCGTTCAGCGTCGGTGTGAACGGTGGCGCTACTGGCTACACTGAGCTGACCGTTGCGGCGACTGGCTCTAGCGAAGGCAACTATGATGCGGCTCTCATCGCCGCTAACGCAGCGATGAACGGCGTTATCGGAATCGTGGCGGTCGAGGTGGCGGGTGCGGGCGTTTACGTCTTCATCGATCAGTCGAACGTTAATGGAACTGCAGCAGATGGCTCCATCTTCCTGCCGGGCATGACCCTCGCGTCGATCCAGGCTTCGGACTTCCTCACCACGACTAATGGCAGTGCCGGCAACGATAACCTCGTCGGAACAGTTGGTAACGACTCCATCGCCGGCCTTAACGGAGACGACACCATTGACGGCGGTGCCGGTAACGACACCCTCAGCGGTGGCGAAGGTGTCGACTCACTTCGCGGCGGTGCCGGTAACGACTCCCTCAACGGTGACAACGGCAACGACAACCTCGATGGTGGGGCGGATGCCGACTTGGTGAACGGTGGAAACGGAAACGATACCATCACCAATACTGGTGGTGCCGACACCATCAACGGCGGTGCTGATAACGATACCATCACCGGTGGTGGCGACGCCGACAACATCCGCGGCGACGCGGGTGAGGACTCGATCGCCGGCGGTGCCGGTGCCGATACGCTCAGCGGTGGATCCGAGAACGACGTCATTACTGGCGATGCTGGTGCCGACTCCATCATCGGTGGAACGGGTGCCGACACCCTGACGGGTGGCGGTAACGCTGACGTGTTCCACTTCGCCATCGGCGACAGCGGCCTCGCAGCGGCGGGTCCGGGGGTTAACAACACGATCGATCGCATCACGGACTTCGTCGAAGTTGACGACCAGATTGACGTCCTCGGCGCGACTGCGATCGTGTACGTTGAAGCTGCTGTAGGCGTCGCAGACTACGCGACGGCGTTTGCAGCAGCGGAGGCCCACTTCCAGGCCCTCGGCACCACGACCACGAACGTCTACGCTGTGGAAGTGACCGGGCAGGGCGTCTATGTCTTCCTCGACAACGACGCCGGTATCGACACTGGCACCGCGACCGACTCGGTCATCTTCCTGGCCGGGATTAACATCGGTGGGGTCGCCGCCGGCGACTTCCAGTAAGTCACGGCTTAGACCAACGGATTGGGCCGCCCTCCGGGGCGGCCCTTTTCTTTTGTGCGATGACATCGGCGTTGAACGCAGACCCGAATTTACCTCATGGGAACAGGGCGAGGTCGCTGTTCCGAGGCCTCCCACCAACCCCTCTCAAAAAGGCAGCAGAACGGGTGCCGGTACTGTCGGTGACCGCCAGGCAGGAGGCCTTTGAAACGAGACGAGCCGCTATGGACGATAGTTTTTCGGATTCAGGGGCCAGCGCGGCGGCCGCACGCCGAGCGCCGTCGGCGGGTGGGCGGCGGGCGGCTTGGGAAAAGCGTCGATCCGTCCTAATCAGGAGGGATGTCGAACGCAGCCATTTATCTGAATCCCGAAGCCTATGACACCAAACGCCCTGCCCTGATGGGCCGGCAGTCGGCGGGTGAAAGCTTCCTTCGCGGCTACCTGACCCATACCCGGGCGCAAAGCCTGTATTTCTGGAACGTCGCCAATCGGCCGGATGAGGAACTATCCGCCTTCATCCAGGCGATCGCTCCGATCCAGCGGCCCTCGTCGATCATCGCCCGTCACGATCGTCAGGGTTTGGGCCGGGCTGGAAACGTGTTCCTGACCAACCCCAACATGGCGCGTGAGGCCTGGTTGCGCCGCACCGCCGGGGCCGCCGACGCCTACGGAATCACCTGCATCACCCATACGACGGCGTCAGAAGCGGTGATGGATTCGCTGGGGGCCATGCTGACCGCGCCTATCGAGCCCTGGGATCGGCTGATCTGCACCTCCAACGCCGTCCGCGCGAGCGTCGAGGTCGAGCTGGAGGCCGTCCGCAACGACCTCGAAATCCGGATGGGCGCGACCCGCGTGCCAGAGCCCCGCTTGGTGACAATCCCCCTGGGGGTAAACACCAACGATTTCGGTGTCACCGCCGCCGCCCGCGCCGAGTGGCGTCGCTCCCTCGACATCCCTGAGGAGGGGGTGGTGGTCCTCTATATCGGCCGGTTCAATCACCTGGCCAAGATGAACCCCGTGCCCATGGCGATGGCCCTCGAACGCGCGGCCCAGGCGACGGATCGCAAGGTCTACTGGGTCCAGGCCGGCTGGGGCACCAGCGCCAACATGGAGAAGGCCTACCACGACCAGACCGCCAGCCAGTGCCCCAGCGTCGGCTACCGCATCGTCGACGGCCGCGTACCCGCCACCCGCTTCTCCATCTGGTCCGTCGCCGACATCTTCATCTCTCTGTCCGACAACATCCAGGAGACCTTTGGTCTGACGCCGATCGAGGCCATGGCGGCGGGACTGCCCTGCGTGGTGTCAGACTGGAACGGCTATCGCGACACAGTCCGCCACGGCGTTGACGGGTTCCGGGTGTCGACCTATGCGCCTGCGGCCGGCGCAGGCCGCGATCTGGCCTATCGTCACGCCAACCACTGGATTTCCTACGATCAGTACGTGGGCGCCGCCAGCCAGGTCACAGCCGTTGATGTCAGCGAGGCCGCCAATGCCTTGCTGGAACTCATCGACGACGCCGACCTTCGGCAGCGCATGGGGGCGTCCGGCAAGCAACGCGCCCGCGACGTCTTCGACTGGTCACGCATCATTCCCCAGTACGAGGCGATGTGGGCCGAAGCGACCGAACAGCGGCTGAAGGCGCAGCAGACACGCGTCGAGCCGCGCAATCTCGCCCCCGACCCGCGCCGGCTTGATCCTTTCCATCTGTTTGGCGGCTATCCCAGCGAGTGGCTGACGGGATCCACTGTGGTGATGCTGACGCCCGGCCACTCCTGGGCTTCCGTGGAGGCCCTCATGAAGCTGACACTAGCGACCCACGGCGGCTCAATCCTGCCGACGATCAACGAGCTGAAAGAGATGGTATCCCAACTTGCCGAGCATCGTCAGATCTCGGCCGCCACCCTCGCCTCGACCTTCCCGACGCACCGACGCCATATCGTCGAACGCGGCGTGCTGTGGCTGGCGAAATACGATGTCGTGACCATCTTACCCCGGGCGCGCCAGATAACAGGCTGAAACCGAAGAGCGTGCACAAGCGGCCGGACCATGAACACATCACAATCCGACCGCAGTGACACAGCTCGCTGGAGAACGAGGCTGACTTCAGTCCTTGCCACAAGCTACGCCGCTATCATAGGGCGATGAGCCATCAATCAGGCCGGAGGAACAAAAAACCCCAGGCCATGCCCTACACATTTGCGTTTGAAACGGTGGCGCAAACAACCGTGCCTCAGGTCGCTTTGCGTTCTAGAACCTCCTCGATCAGCGCCATCCAGCTCGGTACGCCTACCGTCTCGCGATCGAACAGCGCCAAAGCGGTCTTACGGGCCGCCTTGCGCATTGAAACGAAGGCCTCCGGCGTTTCGCAGGCGGTGACCAAAGCCCTGGTCAGGGCTTCGACATCAAAGAAGTCGTTCAGAATACCGTTCTGGCCGGTGGTGATCGCGTCGCGAACCGGAGCGGTGTCAGACCCGAGGATAAGACATTCGCACGCCATCGCCTCGGTGAGGGACCACGAGAGGACGAAAGGATAGGTGTAGTAGACATGCGCCCATGAAATCGACAGCGCGGCCATCAGGTCCGAGTGAGCGAGCGCGCCAGTGAAATGTACTCGGTCCAGGTCCAGCCTTTTTCCGACTTCGGCCAGCATGCGTTGCTTCCAGGTCTCGCCGCCCGGTAAAGGCCCACCGTATCCCCGGCCGCCGTCTGTCCCGATCATCAGGATTTCAGCGTCAGGGCACGCGGCCATGAAGGCGGGTAGGGCACGCATAAAGATATGGAACCCGCGCATCCGCTCAAAAGTGCGATTGACGAAGGTGATCACCGGCTTCGATCCATCGAGGAATCTGCCGCCCGACAGTTTGACTCTGGCGTTCGGGCGCCGAGCGGCCCGGCCGATATCGACGCCCTCATGGACGATCTTGACGCGGTGCTGAAACGCGGTGGGGATGTGGCTGGCCTGGAACGGGGTGGGACATACGATGACTTCAGCACCCGAATAGGCCATTGCCAGGCCGAGGTTCTTGGCATTAACGCGCAGGTCGCCGACCAATGTGCTGGTCTCGAACTCTGGGTCGAAGTTCACATCGGCACCATGCGACCGGTAAAAGAATTCACCGAAAAGGATCTGAGGCACCCCCGGGAAGACTTCCGACATCTGGATGGTCTCGCCCCACCCTGGATGGCCCACGATGAGGTCGGGAACGAACCCGTCCGCCTTCAGGCGAACCGCGACCTCCACCGCAGCCTGGGCCCGCATCAGGTCGGCCTCGGCGCGCACAGCGGCGTCGAAGATGCCGGCTGTCGATCCCCGGGTTAGGGTCCATCGGCGCAAATCCACACCGGGTTGACCCTTGGCAGTCTGCCCGCCGATCGCCGCCAGCTTATGGCCGGCCTTGACCGCCGCAGCGGCGATATGGGGGAACTGGCCCGGAAAATTTTGATGGATGAAAAGGATGCGCTTTTTCGACAGGTTCGCTTGTGTCATCGGATCTCATCACTGCGGACATCGGGTCAAGTGATCGACTTCGCGTCAGCGAATAAGAACATAAACTTGGTCGTCCGATGCAGTTGCCTTAGCCTAAGGTCCAGCTCCGGGGAAGAATCGAGTATTTTATGAGCGACGACGCGCCGGAGCGGTGGATTGAGGATCAAGGGCAGTCGAACGAGGTCAGCCTCGGCCATGGCGTGGCGATCTCCCACCTGATCCGGCTCGCGGGCGAGCACAACCGCCTGATCATTGAGTCCGGTGTGTCTATCGGGGGGAACCCGTTCACCCGCGATCCGGTCGCAATCCAGATTTCCGGGCGTGGCAGTGAGGTCATTATCCGCGAAGGCGCGCGCTTGAATGTGATGCTCAACGTCTCCGGTGACGGCTGTCGCGTCTTCATCGGTCGGGAATGCATCATCACAGTCGCCGCCAACGTCGCTGGGCACGGGGGCGTGATCGATATCGGCGATCATACGACGATTGTGCATGGTGCCCTGCAGGTCCATGAGCCGGGCAGCATTCTAATCGGGCGCGACTGCATGATCTCCACGCTCGTCTACGTCTCGGTCAGCGATATTCATCCGATCTATGATCGCGCGACCGGTGCCCGGATCAACGCGGCGGCCTCCGTCACCATCGGTGACCATGTGTGGTTGGGGCTGCGCAGCATGATCATGAAGGGCGCAAGCATAGACACCGGCGCTGTCGTCGCGGCGGGCTCCATCGTTTCAGGCCATGTGCCAGCTCATACAATCGTCGGAGGCTCGCCTGCGCGCGTGCTTCGGGAAAATGTCGATTGGGCGAGAGATTTTTTGCCTTAGGTCGGCCTGATCAGGCGAAGCGGCGCAGGTAGCCGAATTCCTGTTTGCGCTGAGGCCACTGGAGCGCGTCGGGGATCAGTGGTTTCAGGGCCCAGAGGTTGGGGACGCCGCGGGGCAGAGCCAGGATGTTGACGTCTCCCCTGTCGAAGTCGCCCGCCGCGTTCTTTTTGGCGTTTCTCGGCGTAATAAAAGGCGAGTAGAACCAGAACATCTCGTAGTCGTGGGCCGATAGGCATTTGACGCACAGGGCCACACTGTCCCGACTGCCTTCGGCGGCTTCGAAGAAGATGACCGGCCGGATGGCGGTCAGCGTGTGCTCGGCACCTCTCAGGACCTCGGCTTCATAGCCTTCGACGTCCATCTTGATCATGCGTGTCCGCGTTGACGACACCTCGTCCAGCGTGAGCATCCGGACGTTTTCAGTCGGCCTGACTGCATTGAGGTGGACGCCAAGGATGCCAAAGTTGCCCTCTTCGCGCAGGGAGATCTTCGGAAATAGCGCCAGTCGGGACGCCTCTCCGACAACGGCGTTGATCACCTCGACGTTAGTCAGGAAGTTCGAGAACGCGTTGGCGGACAGAATTTGTGCGATGGCGCGCTGTCCTTCGATCGCGGTCACGCTCCAGTCCGGGTGTCGATGCGCCAGCGGCAAGGAGATGGCACCGATATTGGCACCCACGTCGATGAAATGGCTCGAAGCGCCGAAATGGGTGATGTAGTCGTCCAGCAAAGCCAGCTCTATCGGGGCGAACTCCCCATGCCGCTTTAACGAGCCTCCAATGACGGAATCGCCGGTCGGAAATACGAATGTCAGGTCGTACGCGCGTGTCTGATCCAGCATAGGCGGATCATGCTCTGGTCGAACATGGAGGCGCAACCTACAACATCGGTAGCGGGAGCCTTTCCCGCGGTGCAGGTTCGTTTCCTGAATGAAACTAGCGATCCATCATCAGCCGACTGCCAAGGGCGTGGGGCAGAACGTCTTTGGAGCTAGTGTCGCCAACCACGAGTTGTTCCAGTCGCTGGTCGTGCACGGCGGCCTGGAGCGGGTGGATTTCCTATCGACGTCGGCGATGTCTCGCGACGACGTGGTTACCCACCTGTTGGGAGGTAACGTCCCAACGACCGAGATTGGCGTCGGCAGCATCATGGACGCCTCGATCGCCCAAGCGGCGGGAGCGGTCCTGAAGGGCGGGCCGCGAATCGAGGACTTGGCCTGGTTGAGACGCCGCACTGCATCGGACAGGGCCTACAGCCTCATCGGCCTGATCCATACGATCGCTCCACTGGTGATGCGGGCCGACATCGCAGCGTCCAATATCGCACCGACCCACCCTTGGGACGCCCTGGTCTGCACGTCACCCTCGGTGAAAACCGCCCTCGAGCAGATGTTCGAGGAGTGGGACGAGTATCTCGCCGACCGACTGGGAGATGTCCGCCCTCCTCGTCCACAGTTGCCGCTGATCCCTCTTGGCGTGGATGGCGCGCGTTTCGCCGCCAACGCCGATCGTCCTGTCGAACGCGCGTCGATGCGCGAGACATTGGGCGTCGGGCCGGATGACGTACTCGTCCTTTGGGTGGGCCGGCTCTCTTTCTTTGAAAAGGCGTTTCCTCAGCCGATGATCAGGGCGATTGCCGAAGCTGCGAACGCCACCGGCAAGAAGCTGCACTTCGCCATGGTGGGTTGGTTTCCCGATCAGATGTCCGGGACCAGAATGTATCGCGCTGCAGCGGCGGCCTATGGACCCGACGTTTCTTTCCATCTCCTGGACGGCAACAACCCGGACCTGGTGGGTAGGATGTGGGCTGCATCCGACATTTTCATTTCGCTGGTGGACAATGTCCAGGAGACCTTCGGCATTACGCCGCTCGAAGCCATGGCCTCAGGTCTTCCGGTGATCGTCAGCGACTGGGACGGCTATCGCTATACCGTGCAGGACGGCGAGCAGGGCATGCTGATCCCAACCCTGATAGGCTCGGCAAGCGGTGCCCCCACCGAACTGGTGCTTGGGCACGCAATGGGCCTGAAGACCTATCAACAGTATGTCGGCGTCCTGGCGCAGCATACGGCGGTGGATGTGGCGCGCGCGGCCGAAGCACTCGGCGCGCTCATTATGTCGCCAGACCTGCGGAAACAGATGGGAGATGCCGGACGGCGGCGTGTCCGCGAAAAGTTCGACTGGAGCGTCGTCGCGCCGCAGTTCGTGCGATTGGCGCAAGCGCTCGGCGATGTTCGTCGATCCTCGCCCGATCCTCGATGCCGGTCGTCGCGTCACCCCGCGAAGGGGGAACCCTTTCGCGACTTCGCCGGATTCGCCACGAACGTCCTATCGGCGACAACGGTCATGGCCCTGCGGCCGGGGGATGGAGAGGCCGATCTGTCTCGGGCCAGCCAGCTTGAACTCGACATGTTCGCAGCCACATGGCGGGGCAGCATCGAGGACTGTCGCACGATCGTCAGGGTTCTGAGCACAGGGCCCATGGAGGCGCGCGCAGTGCTTGGCGTCTTTCCCCGCGAGCAAAGGCCGCGCATGCAACTCAGCCTGCTGTGGATGTGCAAGATCGGCGTTCTGACCTGGAGCTAGATGTCAGGTGAACTCGCGAGCCGTTGGTGCCGGGCTTCCTCGAGGACAGCGGCGTTGTCGAGCCACTGCCGGAACACGCCTTCTCGCTGATCGATCTGGTGAACCTGCATCCGGCGCGCCGTGACGTATTCGAGACCTGCCGCCCGCCGCTTCCGCAAGGCGTCACGGTCGGTGATCAAGTGGCTGAGCGAAGCGGCCCAATCCTGCGGCGTCACCGCGAACAGGGCGATCTCCCCATGCGCGGAATCTTCCCCGTAGATGATGGGAGAACAGATCGGGACGACGCCAGCCGCCGCGCATTCGATCAGCTTGATATCTGATTTCAGGCGATTGAATCGTGTGTCCGTTAGCGGCAGCAAGGCGATGTCGCAGGAGGCCAGGCTTGCCAGATAGGCGTCGTAGTCCAGGGTGGGGGTGAAACTTTTGGGCACATCGCCCAAGGCGTCGAAAAATGCTCGATCATGGACCACGACGAACTCTAGTTGGTCCCGGAATACGGCCCCGATTGAAGTGATCGCAGACAGTATGGGTTGCCAGTCCGAGACGCGATTGAGGGCTCCGAAGAAGAGGCGCAGACGCCCGCCCGACTTGGGGGAAGTCTGCGACGCCTCGGGAAGATAGGGCACGGCGTTGGGTAGCACCGCAACAGTGGGGTTCCACTGCCGGACGACTTCGGCAAGCGCCTCGGTGCTGACCGTCACGGCATGAACCCCACGGAACGCGCGATGGCCGGCAGCCGCATAGGCGGGCCAATGAGCGGGATCATCATCGATTTCGGAGACCACGATCCAACCCTTGGCGATGCGCTTCTCGAGTGTGTCGACGAACGCAGAGCTGTCCAGAAACTGTCGATGCAGGATAAGGACGCCGGGAGGCCAGTGTCCGGGAATCTCGACGCCGCCGGCGCCCCAGGCGGCCCGGATCGATACACGACTAGCCATCGCTGCCATTGGATGGTCGATCCGAGCGTCTGTTACACCTGCGACCTTCTTCATGCCGAGGGCGGCGATGGTGATCTGCGGCGCGGGAGGACCGTTCGTGGCCCTGGCGATCCACTGGGTCGCGGCCAACTCATCTTTCAGTGTCGCAGACTCGATACCAAGCGTCCTAGCTGCGGTTCCGAACGCCTCCACGGCCGCTTCTGTCTGGTCCTGATCGCCGACAATCGGGGTGGTGTCGACCACGGTCCATCCGGTTTCGCGCAGCAGGGTGATCAGCGACTGCCGTGTAAAAAACCCTGCGACCGGCCGGTCTATCGATTGAGACCGGGCGGTGCTCCAGCGCCCGGCCATCTGCTCGACAAGCACCGACCAGTGAGCGACGTTTGGGGCGGCCACCAGGCAGACGGCGCCCGGCGCGCATCGCGCGCGCAGTCCCATAAGCAGGCTCTGAGGGTCGTACAGCGTCTCGATGCCGGAGAGGATGATGACGTCCGGCGATTGCCCCTCGACAAGGTAGTCTGCCTTGTCGAGCAACCCCCCCGTCTGTTGATCGCCGCACGACAGACCAGCTGCGGACGAGATCACCTCTTCCCACTCCGAGTCGGATAGTCTGAGGTTCACCAGTCGCGTCGCTGGGCTTCGTGCGAGAAACGACGAGGCGATTGAGGCCCTCCCTGCGCTGATCTCCAGCACCAGTCGGGAGCCCAGGGGGGAGAGCGCCAAAAGGGGCGTCTGGCTGGCGGCGCGGATCGGGATCGCCTGAAAATCGTTCATCGTGGACAGTCTGTCGCGTCAGGCGGGGGCAACGGTATAATAGCGCCTCAGATAGCCGAAGTCGGCCATGTCCGTTGGCCAAGGCTCATCCAGGGATCTGAACTCGGGCAAGTTCCAGAGGTTTTCCCCCGAAGGCGGAAGAGCCAGGAAGCTGAAGTCGCCACGGAACGAAGGCTTTTCCTGCGATGGCTTGTCTGCCGTCGTTGTAGCGAAGGGCGAGAAGAAGACAAAGAGCCTGTAGCCGAGGGACTGCATGAAGGCCGCGACCCTGGCGGTGTCGTCGGTCTTCGATCGGGTGACTTCGAGAAGGAGGGCGGGCTGGTTGCGAGCGATCAGGGCCGTGCTTCCTTCCAAGACATCGATTTCAGCACCTTGGACATCGATCTTGACGAACGCGACTGAGTCTCGATCGAACGTGTCCAGAGCGCGGACCTGGACATTTTCCGTCTGCGCATCCGCATGTCCCGTCGAGCCGACATCGCCGAAGTTTCTGCGCGTCGTCAGGGGGAAGGAGGGGAAGGACATCAGCCCTTCACGCGGTCCTGCGGCGAGGTGGTGGCACTCGACGTTGAAGAGGCGATTGTTGAGCGCGTTTGCGCACAGCACGCCGTGAATACGACGTTGCGCCTCCAGCGCGATGATCGTCGCGTCCCGGTGTCGCGCCGCGACAGGCAGACAGATCGCGCCGATGTTGGCGCCGACGTCGATGAAGGTCGATCCGGTGCCGGCGTGAGCTAGATAGGTAGAGATCAGATCGGCCTCGGGTCGCGCGAATTCGCCGTGATTGCGCAAGGACAGACCAACAGCGCTGTCTCCCTCGGGGAAAAGATAGGTCAGGCCATAGGCCATTGTAACATCAAGCATGGCCATCCGTGCCCAATCATAAGCGTCGCCGCAATACCTGTAACATGGCATTGGCAGCATTCGTCGACCGCGATGAGCGTGGACGCGTTAGGCCCGCTTTGCGGCTCACGTCCATCCCAGAGTGCGGAACGCTGGTCGGCAAATTAGTGTCGCCTCATTCCCCTCTGGTCAGATCTTGATAACGCTTGCTGATCACGCGAAGGGGTCGGGTAACGCTCCAACTGGAACTGGAGAGGACGGCATCTAGCCGTGTGGTAACGGCGGCGAGGCGGGCTGATGTTTCGTCGGCTCGCGCTTCGATTGCTGCCTTTTCCGTTGTTAGGTCAGAGGCGCGCGCCTCAGAAGCTGCCAAGATCATTTCCAGCTCCGCGCTCCGAGCGCTTAGCCTCTCAACCATGTCCTGCGCGCTTTTTGCGCGCTCCGAAGCAGCCCTTGCTCTCTCAGAAGCAGCCGAAACCGCAGCTTCGGCTGCCAGTTCCGCCAGCCGCAGACGTTCTTCCGCCTCTTGAGCCGCCGCCGACGCCGCCGACGCCGCCGAGCTTGTCACCCTCAGACGGTCCTCCGCCTCTTGAGCCGCCACCGCCGCCGCCGCGCTCGTCGTCCTAAGACGCTTTTCCGCCTCATCAGCTATGAGAGCTGCTTCGTGTCTCAGGTCTGCGATCTGACTAAGCGCTGCGTCAAGCTCCTCAATCGTACTATGATGAACCAGCTGGGCTTTGTCCTCTGCCTGCTTGATAACGAGCGCCGCTGCGCGCTGATGCTCGCTTTCGGCCTTCTCGAGGATTCGGATTTGCGCGAGAGCGTCGGCGTGTTCCTGCCGGGCTGCAGCAAGAGTCTCCGACGAGGCTGCAACGGTAGCCCCGTATTCCTGAACCTGCGCCTTCAGCCGAAGCACCGCCGTCTCTCGATCGGCGATCACCGCTTGCAACTCTTGCTCCCGCGCCATCGCCCTCGCGTTCTGGACCTGCAGGACGGGCCCCCACTGTGCCTCCAAACTCACCAGATCGCGCACAACAGTCTCCGGAAAGGGAAGGGGGGAGGCGGGGTTCAGCGTAGCCGTCTTTGCCCAACGCCACGCCTCGGCGATCCCCGGCCAAAGATCGGTACGGTCGACCCAGCTCGCATCATCGGACTCGTGATGCCGCGCCGAAGGTCTGAGGAAGCTGGAGATCTCGGCAGCCTGCTCAGCGGAAATGGGCAGCGGCATCGCGAACTGGTGGCGTAGCCTGTCGAGGACCGTTTCCCAGTTCTGCACCAACTCCGAATAGGAGACGAACAGGCGCCGTGCACCACGCGTGTCACGCTCCACGGCGACCATATGGCTGAGCCACGCCAGCATCGAGGCCTGTACGGGTGCGCCATCCCGAGCCGCGATGGATTGGGCAACCTCCATCGGGTCGCGCACCATAATCACGAAGACTGGCGGCAAGCCCTCGGCCCCAAGGGCTTCGCGCCAGAGCGGGACAAGCAGCGATAGTCTTGGGTCCTTGATGACCGCGAGGTCTGTGTGTGCGTAGTTCAGCGACACAACGGAGCGCGCGCGTGGGAGAAAGTCCTCCCCCCGATCCGCCAAGAGGGTGTCCGCCCGAAAACTAAACACGTCGTCCCATCCCGAACCGACCGTTCGCAGGATTTCGTCGTTCAGTGAGACCATGTCGCGTGGCTCCCAGAAACCCAGTGGGTTGTCTGCGGCCGCGTTGATCAGACGTTCCGGCATCGCGCCTCCCGCAAGCCCTAGCACGCGCGCCATGGCGGACGTCCCGCTCCGGTGCATTCCGGCGACCACTAGGGACGAACGCTTCACAAGCCCGGTCGGAATTTCGTCGAGAATGTGGGTCAAGACCGTTCCGTCATATCAGCGAATCATTGATCAGCGACGCCTGAAAACTCTCGGGCCCGATATCGAACGGGTTAGGAAACCTTGCTGATAACTCTGGCTGGTAGCGATACTGCTCGCGATGTTTTTTTTTGATTGGGCGACCGTCGGCATAGGTCCCATAAGCCCAATAGCCAGCGGGAAGACGAGGATCGGTCGTAGCCTGGACCATCCGACGATACCAACTCCAGATCTCGTAGACTTCATAGTTCGATCCAGCGTAACGCCGCGTCATGCTCTCGCCGACCGGACCCAGTTTTGTGAAGTGCCAAAACCGAAGGAGCGATCCGTTGACGCGAACCTCACCTGCCCAGTCGATGGTGACCTTGCGGCGACTGAGGTTCCAACTGGCAACGTTGTAACCGGGATCGCGCAACACCTTAAAGGTCTCATAGAAGGCTGGCACGTGATCACACCATCGTTGGTCGACGAACAGACCCCGAGGTATGTCATCGTAGCAGTAACTCAACAGCCTGTCGTTCCACCAGCGAGCGAAGGCCGCGCCTTCTCCGTCCGTCCTGATGGCTACAAAGCCGAGGTTGAAAATTCCGGTCCGCAGGGTGGCCAGTTCATTGTCCAGAATGGCTTGGGGCCGGTCCTCCGGTTCAAGCAGATGGGGGGTCAGCACTCCACCGTGAACAGCGAGGAGATCGATAACGGGATCGAGCCGATTAAACAGAGCCGTGTCGGGATCTAGGTAGACGATCGCGTCGACGACGCCTGCCTCACAAACCTGATGCATGTAGGGGCCCTTGACCGCCGTGCAGGCCTCGACGATGTCGTGCCCGAACAGCCAGGCCGACGCGTCGGCAAGGTTAAGGTCTTCGAACCAGACGATCTCGTCGAAATCCTCGGCGACGAGATCAATCTCGACACCCGGCGGCGGCCGATCCGTGATCAGGGCAACGAGGCGCCACTCGGGGTGGTACCGCCTCAGCGTCCGATAGAGGACCCGCGCCCGGTTCAGATACGAGAAGGTGAAACTCGAAAAACAGAGGACTCTCATGCTGGCTCGCGCAGAATGAGATCGGCGGTCATGCGCGAGTAGGCCAAGGTGTGCCGCCGAACAGGTCGTTCGCTCCGTCTTAGACGCAGGACCTCGCCACTGGCGAACATCTCATTCAGGACGACGTCGTCTTCGATCAGAATACCGCATTTTTCGCGCCGGATCAGATCGTGGACATTGCCGGAATCGGGGTTGGCCAGGATCAGCGCACCGCCGGCCACGGCTTCATACGCTGCGAAACAGAAGGTTTCCGGCCACAATGACCAGATCAGGACGACGTCCAGATCCAGGTCATGGACCGCCTTGATCATTGGCGCGGGATTCTTTGCCGTCGGTTTGACCCGCGTCCAGTTTACCGCAAGCGAAGGATCAGTTTCCTTCGCAAGATGGTGAAAACTGTAACGGGGATCACCGGCGAAGCGCCTGACCAGCTGGGCGAACACGGGCCACCCCTTGTGGCTCGTTGGCATCCCGAGAAAGCCGACCCGGAGCGGGATCTGGCCTTCGTCGCTGAACGTTTGGCCTTTGCGGGCTCCACGCGTTTCCGGAGCGAATGCGGCATGAGCGTGTACGATACCGCAGCGTTCGCGCCTCGGAAAGCTGCGCCGCCACAACGAGAGCGCTGCCTCTGACGGAGCGACGACAATAGGATCCAATGCGTCGAACAGGGCAAGATGTTGCGCGAGATGAATCTGGCGCCGGGCACCATATGCGCAGATCTCGCACGCCAGGCTTTGGGGCTGGGGGGCACCGCAGAATACCGCATCATTGCGCAACAAGGCATAGTTCGCGCAGAGGCTCGAGAAGTCGTGAAGCCAGTAAAATGCTTCGGTGATCGTCAACCGGTCGGCGATTGCGACAACGTCTGCCACGCGATGAGAAATCACACTATGAACCGCCAGCGTGATGGTCCGCCCTTTGCCGTATTCGGCCAAGGCCTCGCCTACGACCTCAGCGTCAAAGAAGCCGATCGAAACTCCATCGACGAGCACGCCGAGCCTGGGATGACTGCGTTCCACATCTACGACGGGGCTGGCTCGACCTGGATAGAGGTGGATGTGGGCGGCCCCCAAGGCCCGCATCGCCTGGCCTTCAATCTTCAAGCAGAGCTGAACGCCCCCCAAGGAAGCGGTGAAGTCGTCGTGGCTGATCGTGATGTGGACCGATGACTGTCCTGCAATCGCCGAAAGACCGTTGGCGAGGTCCTCGATGGGTGATGCAAGCCGATCTGGAACCAGCCGTGCCAAGGCCTGAACGTGTGCCTCGAAATGCTCCGCCTTACGGATCAGATCATAGCGGAACCCCAAGCCATGCTCGAGATCCCGCCCTTCGCGGCGCCCATACAGCACATAGTGGACAAACGGGTTGGCACCCGTCTCGACCACATCTGTGTTTGCCTCAAGATAGCATCGCGTTGAGAACCACCTCGTGGGATCACGGTTCTCGCGCCATCCCGTTTCCAGAAAATGGCCGAAAGCGGCCTCGGGCTTCAGCTCGACATCGGGATTGGCGGCGACATAGTAGTCAGCATCGAACTCGGCGAGGACGGGTAAAAGGTCGGGTTCCGCAGGCGTAGATGTCTGGTTTGGCTCAGGGTGGGACAAGGACAGCTTTCTGCCTTCCGCGCGCCCGTAGAGTACAAAGTGGCTGAAGGGGTCCACTCCGGAGATGGCAACGTCCGGATGTGCGGCAAGGTAGTCGGCAACGCTGAAGCCAGATTCCGGATTGCGTCCCTCCCGCCATCCGATGGTGGAGTAATGCTCCCAGGCATCAACACCGGCCGCTGCGACATCGGGGTTGTCCGCCAGATAGAACTCAGCATCGAAAGCCGCGTGAACCAAGGCCGTCGGGTCGGCAGCGCCGTACTCGTCTGTGGTCGAGGGCTCGCGTTCAGGCGACGTCAAGGCCGGAGCTCGACAAGGTTCAACTTCGCCAGCCACATGAGTGCCAGAACAGTCTGAGGATGGGACAGCCCAGAAGTGGCGATCAGGGCTTGGGTGTCGATCTCACCCTGTTGGTGAATCATCCGATGGACGGTGAGGATCATCTCAGCGGTCAAGACTGGATCGATGAGCGAGTACCGCGCAATCTCCAAACCAAGCAGTGCCTCAACGCCGCCGAGAGCGACCCGTGCCTGGATTTTGGAAGTTGCGGTCAGTGTGTGGGTCGGAAAATCCGCGAACAGGGCGAATGGGTCGGGCCGCAATGGCCAAGCTTCCGGAGCAGAACTTGTCGCTGCACGACGAATGTCGGCCAGATTCTGGGCCAAGTCCACGTAGCGATCGAGGATGACTGGCCAGTCGAATAACGCGCGGGCCCGTTGTGCACCAGCCGCTCCCAACGTCTTGCGAAGCCCGGCATCGTTCGCCAACGCCGCAATCCTGTCGGCAAGAATCTCGACATTCACCACCGTGGCCATACTAACCCGGCCAATAAAAAAGTCATAGGTGTCGCGACCCAAGGCGTGGCGGACTGCCAGATCCGATCCTGCACCGGCCATTGGAAGAGTGACTGGAATGCGAAAACCGTCGATGCCGTCGCGGACCGTGTCCTTGTAGCCGTTCCAGTCGCTGACGAGGACGGGCTGTGCCGCCGCCATTGCCTCGAGTGGAGTCAGGCCAAAGGTCTCTTGGATATTGTCTGACAGGGAGACGAATACGTCCGCGGCACGCCACGCCTGCCGGTAGTGCGTCTCGTTTTCCCCATCGACGCCAATGAACCTTACCGAGGGTGCTAGCGCGGTGCGAGCAGCAGCGAAGGCTTTGGCCATATGGGTGTTGGGGTAGACGCCCGCCTCCACACAGACGAGGCGTTGCCCGGTCCTCGCCGACGCCGACTCCAGCGCTTGATAGAGCGCCGAAGGATTCGCTTTGGCGTGAAATGACAATCGACCGGCGAAAAGAAACGCAACTTCATCGTTTGCAAGGCCCACGGCTTCCCGGGCCTCGGTGATCTGGCGATCGCTTCGTACGAAGGCTGGCGTGTCCACTCCGAGCGGTATTACCGGAAGCTGGATCGCGTTAAACCGCGTGGCTCCGGTTTCCCGCGCTTGCCATTCTCTCATTTCGTCCTGCAGTCGTCGAACGACGCCCAAGGCCGCGTTCGAGGTACAGATCAGCGCGTCCCATGGTTTGAAGGGCGGTAAAACCAGTGAAGCGACCTGGTCCATAGCGCCTTCAGACGACAGGGTGTGGGTCACGCCGAACAGACTATAGCTGGCGGGCCCACGCGTGTTTCTGGCATTGGCGAGGGCAGGGGTGATCGGCGCTGGATAGTAGACGGCACCTAGCTGATCGAGGATCGCGTCGCCAGGGCTCTCGCGCCACCTGACAGCACCCTTGTGTCCTTCCGAACTCAGCTGGGTGGCGAGCGACTGTCCGGCCGCGCGACTCTGGCCAAAAACGTGAACGTCATCGTTCGGCCAGCGCCGAGCTACGCCTCGGATCATGGCCTTGCCAGCGCTTTGGCGCCCCATGATTTTCTTGTCTGTGCTGTAGGCGTCGCCCGCACTGAAGATCGCGAAATTCACCGGACTCACGAAAGCTCCCCGAAATGCCCTAGTCGGCCCGATCCCTGCGGCATGCGGCCTCCAGACTCAAGCACAAGTGTAGAGGTTCAGGGCGTCGGCGTTTCAGACCAACCCAACGGTCGCATGACGAGCCACGGCGTGGGTCCAGCGCGCCACTCCCAGACGGCCAGAGCCATATCGAGATGACTCGATTCTACCAGGCGCTGATCGATGTTCGCAGCAGTCATGGCCGGGTCGATACGCAAGATACTGTGTGTCGCCCCAAAACGATCCATCAGCCGTTCAGTGACGCCGGGTCTTGCCATGGGGTGGGTTTCGACGATCACGCTGAGCGAGCCGAGTGCCGGGTATATGGCGGGATCCAAAAGGTCGTCCTCGAATCCCTCGGCATCGACGAAGACCAGTGTCCGTCGGTCCGCAAAACGCTCGAAGTCTTCGCCTCGAAACTCACCGCCGACCATAACCCTGTCAGCCACGCCGTTGGCGTTCGCAAGCAGGCCGCACCGTCGCCGGGAAGTCTCGTCGATATCGTGGGCGTAGACTTCAACCCCTGGCATCATAAGCGCCAGTCCCACGGCGTAGTAGCCCTCTGCGCAGCCGATATCGACGATGGCTTCGAGGTTCTCCTTCGCGAAAAGATTGAGCTCAGGGTGTAGCTCTCGCTCATATATGCCCTGGATCCGCGGAAGCAGTGCGCCCTCGGCAGAGGTCACTACATAGTCCATGCCCTTGAACGGACCGCTTCGTACGTGGGTGTCCAACGTCATTAAGGTGTTGGCCCAGAGTTTGCTCCGCCAGACCGAGGTCATGATCAAAGCTTTGCTGAGAAGCTGCGTGTCAGAAAGCTCGGCGCTTTCGGCTAGAAGTGCCCGCAGCCGGGCCGCATAATGAGAATTCAAGCCCATGCACCCGCGTGGGGGGTGCCTGACGCTAAGTCAAGCTTGGTTGGAAGGGTGAGGGTGACCTTCATTGGACAAATCTGGTTTTTTCAACAGCAGTACGATCTGATCGGTCGTCAGCGCCTCCACACAATAGGCCTCTGTCAGACAAGCAGATGGCGTTTTCTCCGTCCGGTCCCGCTGCTGGCGAACCACTTCGAACCCGACCGCGTCGCAATGTGCTGTCAACTCGTTGGCCGTGACGCGATTGAGCGTTGAATAGAGACGTACTAGCCGGTCCTTGGCTTCTGTCGTCAAGTGAGGGGCGGCTTCGATGTCCGCGAGCACTTCGCTTGTCTGCCTTAGGAGGTGTTCCCACCCGCCGTAGCCAATGGCCCAGAGGTGGGAGCCCTCCGGGCTGAAATAGAGGGGCGATATCTGGACAAAGGCAAGGCCGCCTGGCCGCAAGGCGGTCCACAGGTCCGCGATGGTCTGTCGGAGGCTGTCGCGCTGCACATGCTCGAGAACCGACCAACTGATCACCAGATCAAATTCCTGCTCACCGAGAAGCGCGCCCTTTTCGATCTGCGCGAGCGTGAGATGGTCGGGCAGCCCCCCAATCCCGATCTTCTCCATCAGGAGAGGCTCGCAACGCGCTGGCTTGTCCTGGACATCGACACCGACAACCCGAGTGACGTCGTACTGCAGGGCAATCCCTGCGGCCGTTTCGCCAAACCCACAGCCGAAGTCGAGAACCTCGCGCCCGGAAAACCCGCCGTAGGGCGCTATCCAGGACTCGATGATCTCAGGGAGCGTGCTGAGTTTTCGCAGCAGCAGGGGGTCCGAGGTTGCTTTCTTCCAATCCAGGAACGTGTTCCGATCGGATACGCGGTGTTCGTCAATACGAGCCGGGCGGCTAACAAGCAGCCCGTCCGATCGTACCGCTTCCAAAAAAGACAACAGCTTGCCCTCCGGCCCGCATCTTGAGCGCGCTAAAGGGATTGAGGTTGCAACAGATCGGCATTTCCACCGCGCATCTGGACTGCGGCGGGCCTCGCCTTAACGCATGATCGCCCACGGGTTGGCTGCGGCGCTTGCATCGAGATGAGCGAGAACCCGGCTCATCGGAAGGTCTCGAATGCCGTCATATGGTCGGTTCACTGCGTTGACCCACTGCGGATTGTAGCTGGGGTCGTGGAACAGCCATGAGCCCCAGCGCGCATTCATGTCGGCCAGTTCGGCGTCGTCCCAAGCGATCTTTTCGACCGAGTCGTTCAGGCCGCGTGTGCGGGACTCATAGTGGATCAGTTCGATGTCTGCGGCGAACATCACCTTCAGACCCTCCATTCGAACCTTCAGGCAGAAGTCGATATCGTTGTAGGCGATCGCCAGTCGCTCATCGAAGCCGCATACGGCCTGGAATGTATCGCGCCGACAGGCCATGAAGGCCCCCGTGACGGCCGCTGTGGCGCGCGTCGATGTCCAGCGACGCAGAGGGCCTTCGTCCTCGGCCGATGCCCACAGGCCGTCGTGCGAAGGTCGGCCCTGCCAGCCGCCGAGCAGAATACCCGCGTGCTGAACCTCCCCGTCCGGGTAAAGGAGGCGAGCGCCGAGAACGCCAACGTCCGGACGCGCCAGCATGCGACGGACGCTTTCGTCCCATCCGGGCGTCAGCATCTCGATATCGTTGTTGGCAAAGACAAGGATTTCGTCCTCGCCGTGCCGGGCGGCCAGATTGTTGCACCGGGGCCAGTTGAACGGCTCGTCCAGGCTGAAGCTGTCCACCCCGTCCGCGCTCGTCAGCTGCGCGATCGTGGCAGCCGTCGCTGGTTCACTACTTCGGTTGTCGACGATCAGCACGCTGATCCGCTCCGGATGGCGCGCCGTCTCACGCAGGGTCTTTATGCTCCGCTCCAGCATCGCGGCTTCGTCGCGTGTGGGGATCATGACGAGAATCCGAGAGGCGGACTCCGCCGGGGTCGGCAGTATGGTCGGCAAGGATGAGGCCGCCGCCGGCACCGCCGGCACGCTTGCCAGCAGTCGCGGCAGGTGGGCCACCGGCCCTGTGAGGGATGCCTCCAGCAGGCCGGCCAGGACCGCTTGCGGAACCTTGGCCGTTCCGTCCCGAAAAATGGCGATCGAGGGTGACGCGGGCGAAGTCGCCATGGCGTCCGGATCAAACATCGTCTGCAGTCGCGGCGAATGGCGCACCAACCCCAGGCGCCAGTCCTCGGCGTAGTGATCGTGGTCGCAATAGACAGCGGCTGCTTTGGTTCGAACCAGGCCATAGGCCAGCCAGCCCAAGGCCTCGCGGTCCAGGACCGTGCCCGCCGGTACCAGCACGACCGGGCCAGCCGTGACGTCACACTCCGGTCGTTCGAACCGGATGCGGTCGTCGACCTGGGCAAAACTGCCGACCGAGTGATCCGCTAGAGGCTGAGCCGGCGACACGAAAGCCGTCCACTCCTGGTGCCGTTGATCCATCAGGCTGACCAACGTCGCCCGCAGCATGGCCGCTGTTGCCTCCTTCGCCGTGATCACCACGGTCACGGCGACCTCCCCCGACATCGGGGGCGGCTGGATCGGATACTGGCGCCGAAACGAATCATGATCGCTCAAGGGGAAGGCCGATCTCTCAGCCCCTTCGGCCATGCCCTCGATCCCCTGAGCAAGCAAATGGGACAGTCTAGCGGACTCCAGGGCTGCAGCCGCCTGGCCGTACACGTCTCCTGGAATCTGGTCCCGGGCACCCGCGTTGATCAGCTCGTCTCTTGGTCCGGTCGCCGAGGGGGCGCGGCGGAGGGCCTCGCGGAACGCATTGATTGCCCCTGCCTTGTCACCAGTCCGCTTGAGGAGGTGTCCAAGGTGCAGCCAGGGTTCGGCGTCGTTCGCCGCGAAATGGGCGGCCTGGCGATAGGCGGCCGCAGCCTCGGTCAAGTGGCCAGTTTCCTTTAGGGCATGGCCATGTTGGATATGGATTGCTGCATTGTCTTCAACGATAGCCAGGCTCTCAGCATAAAGTGCCGCTGCCGTCGCCCATTCACCGTGATCGCGTGCCTGATCTGCAGCTATGGTGCTCCGGCTTGCAATCTGCCGAGGACTGAGATCGGCATCGGCGGGCACCGTGCTGCGCCGGCCGATCTTCAAAAGCGAGCGAGCCCATTTCATGGCGCCTTAGATCATGACTTTGTAGGAATGACCAAGCCCGGGCGGTGCATCCAGAGTTGCCAGTCTCGATGGGCCGCTGATATCGCTTCCGATCGCCATGGGGTTGTCTCAGCTCCAGTGGGCCCCTGAAAGGCTATGCTATGACGACCCCAGTCTATTCGATTGATGTGTTCGCACCCTTTTTCGGACATCTGGTCCTTCAGGGCTGGGTGGACGCGCCTGTAGGGTCTCGGCTTGAACTCCGTTTTCGCGAAAAGATATGGCCGATCCAGTCGTATGGATTGGCCAGCCCTGACGTCGCCGCGGACCGACACGGTGCCGACTATGTCCGGTTCGATGAGCGCATGGACATCGGTGAATGTGGCCCGATGATCCATCGCGCAAAGTTAGCCGTGATTTTGCCGGACGCCACTTCGTACGAGTTCGGCGATCTCGCGTCCGTCCTCGACCCCGCGCGTCAAGTGCAAAGCGACTTCGTTGCGGCGGTGGCAGCGCGAGAGGCTGGTAGGTTTCTAGAGCTAGGATCGAGGGCTCGATCGGGGCTGGTCAACAGTTCGATGGTCCCACCGATGTGGACCTACGTCGGCATGGACATACTGGAGGGGACAAACGTCGATGTCGTCGGCGACGCGCACGAGCTGTCGTCCTTGTTTCCACCCGATCATTTTGATGCGGTAATGAGCCTGTCGGTGGTGGAGCATCTGCTTATGCCCTGGAAGGTCGTCATCGAACTGAACCGCGTGATGAAGGTTGGTGCCGTCGGACTTTTTACGACCCATCAGGCCTGGCCGGTTCATGATGCACCCTGGGATTTCTGGCGGTTCTCAAAGGAATCATGGGCCGCGCTATTCAATCCCATCACGGGATTTGAAATCGTAAAGGCAGAGGTCGGGGAGCCCGGCTACGTTGTCCCCCAACGGTGTCACGCAGTGACGAACTTTGGTCAGCAGCCGGTGTTCTTGTCGTCGGTCGTGATGTTCCGCAAGACACGTAACACGACGCTGCGATGGGACGTTTCACTACCAGATCTGGTTGAATCCAATTATCCGGCGGGAGAAGCCAGCGTCGAGCTTTAGCGCTGCGTTCTACTTGTCTTGTGACGTGATGGTGTGGACGACCTCCGCCTAACCAGCTTTTCTGGAGCAGTCGTCATCAGGGACGTCACGTCTAGGAGCGGTATCATGCAGACCATCGCTGTCGTCGGGCTCGATCTGGC
>NZ_JAFCVJ010000006.1:0-139953 GCF_049896985.1 Brevundimonas sp. SL161
AGGCGGCGGCGCACTTGCAGTCGGTCTACGAGATGAGCGAGCGGCGGGCGTGCCGCGTGCTGGGCGTGGATCGGACGAGCGTGCGCTACCAGGCGACACGACCGGACGACGGCGCCTTGTGCGATCGGTTGAAGGCCCTGGCTCAGGAGCGTCGGCGGTTCGGCTATCGACGCCTGCACGTGATGCTCCGGCGCGAGGGGCATGCGGTCAACAGGAAGCGGGTCCAGCGGATCTACCGTGAGGAGAAGCTGGCGGTGCGCCGGCGCGGCGGGCGTAAACGGGCCATGGGCACGCGGCGTCCGCTTGAGAACCCTCTGGTCGCGAACCAGCGCTGGTCGCTGGACTTCGTGTCCGACCAGCTCACCGATGGCCGCCGCTTCCGCATCCTGACCGTGATCGACAACTGCACCCGCGAATGCCTGGCGCTGGTGGCCGATACCTCGCTGTCGGGCGCACGGGTCGCGCGCCGAGCTGGACCTCGTTATCCAGCAGCGCGGGCGTCCGGAGACAATCGTCAGCGACAACGGCACGGAGTTGACCTCGAACGCCATCCTGGCCTGGGCTGACGATGCGGCGGTCGGCTGACATTACATCGCGCCGGGCAAGCCTCAGCAGAACGGCTTCAACGAGAGCTTCAACGGCCGCCTACGCGACGAGCTGTTGAACGAGACGCTGTTCCGATCCCTACCGCACGCCCGGCTCGTGCTCGAAGCCTGGCGGCGCGACTACAACAAAACCCGGCCGCACTCGAAGCTGGGATGGCTGACGCCCGAGGCCTACGCCGAGGCGCTCACCGGACACATCGGCCGGCCTGCTGCGCGGGTTGATGGCTGCGCAGACCTGCCTCTTGCCACCCCAGCCAATCACGGCTCAGATCAACCTAGGACTCTCGTTATGGCTGGATGAGAGACGGGGGTCACGTCAGGGGCACTAAAATCGATGGCGAAGCAAGAGGTTACGGCGCCGCTTTTATGTTGCCCTCCGACGATCCCATGTCAGGTTTACAACCCTCAGCGAGCCTAAACGAGGCGTCACAAATTAAATGAGCTGCTTCGTTAGAAGTCCAGAACACCTCGTCCAATGTTCCATACCCAAGCTTGGATATGTATCGGTCGATTATTTCAGGTGTAAGGCGATCTCGCTTTCTCCGCGCCTTGTAAAAATCGATCTGCTCGAATGGTAAAATTCGTCCTTTTTCGAAGAATTCCCAAGAACTTGCATCTTTCATCGAGTAAACAACCCTGACCGCTTCCTGGCTTTTAATGGCCGTCAGTGCATTGCGGGGATACTCGATAGACAATCTGGAAATCTGTACTGACAGATGGAGGCCAGGCAGATTTCCCGAGATCGTATAGACCATTGATGAATAGCCGTCGGCTACGCTGCTAACAAAGAGCGTTTTCACTCCCTCGGGCCCGACCACCTCGCTTAACAAAATGGCTTTTCGCACCGCCGGTGGGTGAGCCGGGCCGTCCGGTGAGTCAAAAATCGGTCGAACATCCCGCACCGTTGCGCGATCGACTGCAAGAGGTTTCCCCCAAGCTGCCGATTGAGCGAGAATCGCGTCGCGGGCAACCCCCAGAGAGCAAGGAAGTATTGAGAAGGAAAAACGTTCGTAAAGCGATAGTATAGTCATCGCGGCAAGCACGTGCCTGTGGTTACGCAGCTAGGATCGTTCTGCCGGGCGCGATCCCCTTGGGCTTCCACTCGACCTTGATTGCGCCCCCCTCCTCGTTGTGTCGAACACCGTTAGAGTCCGTGTATCCGAGGTCGGGTCTGTTGTCACCAACGCGGTTTCCTTGAGCGTCGACCTGAGTTTGGTTCTTTCGAATGTCATCAGCGCCCTGACCCCGAACTTCGTCCGCGCGGTCATCGATGGCCTGATCGTGGTCTGGAGCGCCATGGGGTCGGGAAACACCATCATTGGCAGGAGGGGCCGGGCGAGGCTCTCCCGGTGCATCTGCGTCGTTATGAAGTGGTGCGGTCAGCCAGTCCCAAACAGCACCGGCCTTATCGCGGCAGCTCTGCGACTGCGTACAAGCGCCTACCGCAACGGTTGCGACGGTGCTTACGGTTACGCCAACCCCACAGCCTACCGGACCACCAAATGGTGCCCCGGCCAAGCAAGCCGCACCTTGGATCTGTCTACCATCCGGATCCGTCCCATTCACCGGATCATTCCCGACATAGGCATACAGATTGAGCCCCTGCCCATACCCGACCGGGTCGGTCTGCAGGAACCGTCCGAGATCCGGCCGGTAGGCGCGGGCCTTGTAGTGGTAGGCCGCGAAGTCCGGCATCCACATCTGGCCCGTGTACATGAACCGGCCTGCGTTGCCCGGCCGGGGCGCGCCGTAGTCGTCGTAGGCCAGGGTGTAGGGCGCCGTCCCGGCCGGGTCTGTGATGGCGATGCTGGACGACTGGTGGTCCTGCAGTGTCCACAGCGGAGAGGCCGCCGTCGTGCCGGCGTAGGAGACCGCCAGCTCGTCCGGCCAGGGGCCCCGGATCAATCGATCGCTGATCGTGCCGGACCCGGTCGCATAGACGGCCGCCACGCCCACACCATCGTATTGATAACGGGCGCCGAGCGTGCCGGTCATTTCGGCCAGCCGGTCCAGCGGGTCGTAGGTCAGGGTGGACGACCCCATGCCGGTCAGGCGGTTGGCGGCGTCGTAGCTGTAGCTGCGCGTCCCGTCTCCGGTCAGATTGCCCTGGGCGCTCCAGGTCAGGGTGGCGCCGCCCGCCGAGATCGACTGGTTCAGGCCGTTGACGCCATAGCCCACCGTGACCGGCGGAGGTGAGTAGAAATAGGTCGCGTTCGACCGCCCCAGGGTCTGGATCTGACTGGCCGGGGTGTAGCCGTAGCTGAACGTCACGTCCGAGGCCGTGCCGCCGAGATCGTGGCTGAGGCTCGTCAGGCGCGAGGCAGCGTCATAGCCATAGGTCGTGGACACGGCGTTTCCGCGTCCTACGGCCGTCCGTCGACCCAGGTCGTCGTAGGCATAGGCGACGATCGTGGTGACCCCGGCCTGCCTGATCGACCGCATCTGGTCGTCGAGGTCATAGGCATAGGTCACGGAGAACAGATCGGGCCATTTCAGCTCGATGCGCCGCCCGGCGATGTCCCAGGCGCTGGTCATCGTGCCCAGCGCCGTCGTCTCGGTCGTCTGCCGGCTCAGCCCGTCCCAGGTCGAGCAGACAGCCGTCGTCGAGCAACCCGGCGCGCCCGGGGCGTGCGACGCGGACAGGCGGCGGCCGAGATTGTCGTAGCTGTACCAGACGTCGTTGGAGCCGGACGGCGCATCGATGGAGGCGATGCGGTTGAGGGTGTCGAACGCCGTCGTGAACAGAAGGCCCGACCGCGTACGCTTGGTGGTTGGATTGTCGTTGGCGTCGTAGCCGTATTCCTCAAAATCGACGCTGTTGGCGGTATGAGAGCCGACCGTCGTGACCGGGAAGTAGAGGCGGTAAAGACGGTCCATGTCGTCATAGACATAGTCCGAGCGGTTGCCGGCTCCGTCTTCGATCCAGTCGACCTTGCCGTTCGCTGTCCAGCCTTGCACCCGCTCAGGGAGAGCGGCCGAAGTGCCGTAGTCGGTCTGGACCTGGATTAGACGACTGGCCAGATCGTAGCTGTTGAGGCTGATACGGTCCGGACCGAAGCGGCCGACGGTCGTTTGAGCGCACGCGTTCGTCGGCGGCGATGCGAAGTTGTCGGGATTCATCCGCTGGGCCGTGCACGTCAGACGACCCATGACGTCATAGGCATAGTCGGTCAGACTGGCGGCTGGCGTTCCCGGAGCCAACTGCTCCCGGAAGAGACGTCCCTGGCCGTTGTAGGAGGAAGTCGATGTCTGCAGCGCCGAGAAGGCGGCCCAGTCCAGGTTGGATTGACCCAGGGTCGTGCCGCGCTCGACGACCGTGACTTGACCGTCCGGGTTGTAGGTCGTCCGGCTGGCAGGGAACAGGCGCGCGCCGCCGGCATCAGGATCCGGACCTATAACGCCGACCTGTTGACGCATGGCGTCGTAGACATGGCGAGTGGTGTCCGCCGTGCCTGGCAGCGGGCCATCGACCGTAAGGGGATTGCCGACAGGGTCGTAGGTTGTCGTGACGGTGGCGACCAGACTGTTGTCACCTGCTTGGGTCGACATCGAGACAGGCAGGAGATTGGACGCTGCCGTACTACTGCCGATCTGGTAGGTCGCGGTCGTACGGATTTCATCGGCCGTTCCAATACAGGCCGCTGGAGTCGAGCCCGTCTGGCCCGCGAGCGTGGCGCATTGCGACTGTGTGACCTGAACCCAGATCGGGTTGGGATTCTGGGTGATCGAGGTCGAGCCGTTCTGGTGATACCAGGCGTTCTGCTGCTGATAGCTGAACCGGGTTTGAGGGCGGACGGCGCCCGCGACCGGAACCGGTGACGTTGCTGTCAGCACATTGCCGGCCGCATCATAAGTGTAGGTTGTCGCATTAAGACGCGGGTTGGTAACGACCGTCGCGCGACGGCAAGCCACAGGGTTCGACGTGCAGGCGGGGTATGTGTACTCGGTCACGGCAAGTGGACCGCTCGGCCCCGACTTGCCAAACTCCGTCACGGATTCGACGACGCCGGTCAGATAGTTTCGCGTGATCGTAACGCCGTTGTTGTCCGGATAGGTGGCTCCTTGAAAGCCTGCCCCCGTGATCCCCACGCCCGTCGTCTGGCTGAGCGCATTGGTCACGGACACGAGCTCGGACATCATGTGTCCGTTGCTGAAAGGCCTTTCGTACCAGTTGAATTTGTAGACCTTTGTAGCGCGTGGCGTTGATGGCGCGACCGGCGGCGAAGTGATCGTCGTCGTCAGGTCGTAGTCGTAGCCGGGCGGCGGGCAATCAGCGGGATCCGGGCTTGGAGTAAAACCGCAAGGGCGCGGTTGATACGCATAGGTCCAGGTACCTGCGCCGTCAGAGGCCCCGGTGACTCTCAAACCGAACGGGAATATCCGTTCGTTCACGTACGTCACCGAAGACCCCGAGGTGGTCGTCGGCGGCGCAACTCCAACGACATTGGCCAGTAGCGGATCGGCACTGTCAAAGATGATCCGCGTCGTTCGGTTCAGCGAGTCCGTGACATGCCGCTCCAGCCCGGATGCAGCCGTCGTGAACGTCAGGCTCGGCCAGGTTTGCGTGAAGGAGCAGATCGCGGCGGTCGGAGCGCACGGATCCACCGCATTGTTCAGCGCAGTAACTTTGTAGAGACTGCCGCCCGTGTAATCGAAGTGAATTTGATAGCCATAATTGTTGGTGACCGACGCTGGGCTCACACCGCCCAAGGCGTAGCTGATGATTTCGCCATTAGGCCTCGTGATTGTCTGAATGCGGGTCTGATCGACCAGCGCGCCGTTCACTACGACCCGCGACGTGCCCTGATAGACGGCCACACTTGCGTCTGGTGCTGTGTAGGTCCAGGTCCCCGACGCCTCCGTCAGCGTGCCGAGCCCATCGATCAGCTCATATCCGCCAGCGCACGTGTCGCGCTGAAAGAGGTTGGATTGGCCCATGTAAACAAGGGTTAAGTAGTTGTAGCAGTTGGGGTCTGAGCCGACCGGCTTGTTGATCGCGCCCCAGCTGCTGTATCGCCAGTCGCGGACGCTTGCGTCCCAGTTCGCGGTGAAACTCAGCCCGCCATTTGCGGGGTCTCCGACGCTGATGGTCGGCGAAGAGACCTGGACTGAGCCCGATGACAGCTCGACGCCGAATTGATCAACCGCTTCGACGGGGGATGGCGGCACGAGCGCGCTCTGGGCGCTGGCAGCGCTGGTCCAGGAGACCACCAGCATTGCGCAAACCACCAAAAGTGCAGCGCCGTGGCCCTGCGAGACGTTCATCATGCCGGAAGGCAGCGAACTGGACTGCACACGATCCCCCTTTGCCTCAAACGAATGTGCCCCCAGAGTGGAGCAATCTGCAACCTTCGCGATATTTTCACACCACAGGGTTGTTCGAAAGAGCATCTGCGGTCAAGCTTGTCGTCGAAAAGTTTGAGCAGGGTTGGGGGAAGCGATGCGATCGATGCGCAGCGATGTCGTTCGTCAGCGGCGAGGACTTGGTCATTGGTTTGGCGTCGCAAGCGCATTTGCAGCACTGGCAAGCGTCCAGCCAAGCCAGGCCCAGGTCACCGAGACTTTCATCTACGACGTCCACGGGCGACTGACCGGTACCACCGACGTAAACGCCGCTGGCGTTGCGGGGTGGTCCGGCTACAGCATCGATCCTGCAGACAATATCTCGACCAAATCGATCGCGGCCGTCGCATTTCCGAGCACTCCGTCGCGCCTGCTGGAAAACGAGTCTATCACTCTCCAACAGACGATCTATTCGCCGAACAACGCGGTCACCCTGGCCCTGCAGTCGGACGGAAATGTCGTTCTGCGCTGCGGAACGGCGGTAAAGTGGTCATCAGGGACAGCCGGCACCCAGGCTCAGTTTCTCGTCCTGCAAGGCGACGGCCACCTGGTTCTCTACGGCCCCAACTACACACCGGTCTGGTGGAACGGCGCCTATGGATTTACCGGCGCGTTCTTGCAGGCCCAGAATGACGGGAATCTCGTCGTTTACAGCGCGGGTGGCGTACCACGCTGGGCGACTGGAACCTCGTGTGGGGGTGGAGGCACAGAGGTTGTCCCGGTCAGCTTCTCCACCACGTCGAACTACGGAGGCTACACGGGTCTGACGACGTCGGGGGGAATGAGGGACGGCAATTTCAACAGTTCGAACTCGATCCATGGCACGAACTGGGGAGCCACTGAGATCATTCAGGCGAACCTCGGCACCAGCCAGTCCATCAGCCGCATCGACATCGCCTCGGCCGATGCCGGCGCGCCCGGCGGATGGGGCGCCTTCTACACAAACGGCGTGGTCGTCGAGTACTCCAACGACGGCTTCAACTGGACTTCCGCTGGCACGGTCAGCGGCTTCGTTGATGGTTCCTACACGTCGATAAGCCTTGGCGGCGCGACCATGCTCTACATCCGCCTCATTAGGACTTCCGGTTTCCTCGGGATGGGTGATTTCCGAATCTATCAGTAGCCCATTCGTCTTGCTCGCCATGCCTGCAAGGTTGAACCAACCCCCTGAAAAATCGGACGCTTATAGGCCCGAGACGAACATGGAGACACAGGCCGAAACGCGACCCTAAGGGACCGGGTTACTGATCCGCTTTGCAGGTATGGTGCAGGTCGGATTTCAGGTCGTTCCCACCGGAAGGCGCCTTAGCTTGGGAACGTCGAAATCACTCGCTTCGGCCCAGACTGGGAAGGGGTTGGGTCGGCCAACTTTCAATGCCGCAGGCGGCGCTCCAAACCCATGCAGGCACTTGGTTTGACCGGTCGGCTTGACTGGATTTCGTAATATGGGGGTCAGGTGTTCGATGCCCCTAAGCGCACCATTCTCTCGCTGTATCGCCGTTCGACCTGTAGGGTTCGGCGCGAACAGCGGGGGCTTGATCATGCGGTTTCACATCATCCTGACGGCGGCGCTTGCGCTCGCCGGTACGGCGTCGGCGCAGGAACACCCGCCCCATGCCCAGGCCTGGACCTACGGCGGGGCGACCGGTCCCGAGCGCTGGTCCGAACTGGAGCCGGCCAACGCCGCCTGCGCCACAGGACAACAGGAAAGCCCCATTGATCTGACCGGGGCGATCACGGCTGATCTGGGCGTGCTGGACATCGACTGGTCGCCCATGCCCGCCGCCGCTCGCGATACCGGCCACGCCATCCAGCTGGACGCCCCCGAGGGGTCGACCATGGCAGTGGGCGGACAGACCTATCGCCTGTTGCAGTTCCATGTGCACCAGCCGGCGGAGCACCTGCTGGACGGTCGCCGCTTCCCGCTGGAGATCCATTTCGTTCACGCCGGACCGGACGGCGTTCTCGGCGTGCTGGGCGTCTTCGCCGGGGTCGGCGCCACCAGCGCCCCGCTTCAGGCCGTCATCGACAGCCTGGGCGCCCCGACGGCCGGACCCGCGCTGGACCCGAACGGCTTGCTGCCCGCCGGCCGCGACTTCTTCCGATATGAAGGCTCACTCACCACCCCGCCGTGCAGCGAGACGGTGGACTGGGTCGTGCTGAGCGCTCCCATCACTGTGTCGCAAGACCAGGTCGATGCTTTCGAGCGACTGCATCCTGGCAATACCCGCCCGATGCAGCCGCTGCACCGCCGCTTCCTGCTACGTTCCGGACACTGAGCGACGCGACCGCCAGCCGTCCTCACTTGATCATATAAGCATATCTTTATATGTCTCCGGCCAACCCCGCCCGCACAGGGCTGCTCGGAGCGATCCCCTTTGTCCCGTTCTTCCTTCCTCTTCACCTCGGAAAGCGTTTCCGAGGGCCACCCCGACAAGGTCGCCGACCGTATCTCGGACACCGTCGTGGACCTGTTCCTGTCCAAGGATCCCTATGCCCGCGTGGCGTGCGAGACCCTGACGACGACGAACCTGGTGGTGCTGGCCGGCGAGATCCGCGGCCAGGGCATTATGGACACGGACGGAAACTGGGCCCCGGGCGTCGAGGCCGAGATCGAGGCCGCCGTGCGCGCCGCAGTCAAGGACATCGGCTATGAGCAGGCTGGCTTCCACTGGGAGAAGTTCGAGTTCATCAACCGCCTGCATGGCCAGTCGGCCGACATCGCCGTCGGCGTCGACGCCGCCGGCAACAAGGATGAGGGCGCGGGCGACCAGGGCATCATGTTCGGCTACGCCTCGAACGAGACGCCGGAGCTGATGCCGGCCACCCTGCAGTACAGCCACAACATCCTGAAGCGCCTCGCCGAGGTCCGCCATGGCGGCGACACCCGCCTGGAGCCCGACGCCAAGTCGCAGGTCACCATCCAGTATGTGGACGGTGTGCCCGTCCGCGCCACCTCCATCGTCCTGTCGACCCAACACGCCGCCGGCCTGTCGTCCGAACAGGTGGCCGAGATCGTCAAGCCCTACATCCTCGAAGTGCTGCCCGAAGGCTTCGCCGACGAGAACACCGTCTGGCACATCAATCCGACCGGCATCTTCGAGATCGGCGGCCCGGACGGCGACGCGGGCGTGACCGGCCGCAAGATCATCGTCGACACCTACGGCGGCGCGGCGCCGCACGGCGGCGGCGCCTTCTCCGGCAAGGACCCGACCAAGGTCGACCGGTCGGCCGCCTACGCCTGCCGCTACCTGGCCAAGAACGTCGTGGCCGCCGGCCTCGCCGACCGCTGCACGATCCAGATCTCCTACGCCATCGGCGTGGCCAAGCCCCAGTCGATCCACGTGGACCTGCACGGCACCGGCAAGGGTTCGGTCACGGAGGCCGTGCTGGAAGACAAGATCCTGGGCCTGATCGGCGGCGCCACGCCCCGTGCGATCCGCGAGCACCTGGGCCTGAACAAGCCGATCTACGCGCGCACCTCCGCCTACGGCCACTTCGGCCGCACGCCGGACGCGGACGGCGGCTTCAGCTGGGAAAAGACCGACCTGGTCGACCAGTTGAAGGCCCTGGCCTGATCCTATCTGACCGATCCCTTTCGGGATGTTGACGTGGTCCGGGCCTTGCACGCATTTCGCGCAAGGCCCGGCGATGTCCGCCTGGTCGGGGGAATGACTATGAAATCCATAATGATGGGCGCGTTCGCCGCCCTCGCTCTGCTCTGCGGCGCCGCTCCGGCCTCGGCTGCTCCGGTTCAGGACGGCGACTACTACACCTTCGACCTGGTCAACGGCACGCCATGGACCATCCTGACCTTCCAGACCGGCGAGCCGAACGGCACCTACAGCCAGGACTGGATGCCGAGCCGCATCCTGGCGTCTGGCGACACCGTCAACATGCGCTTCTACGATTCCGAAGACGCCTGCGAATATTACGTCAAGATCGTCTTCGAGGACGGCGACGCCTGGCAGCAGAAACTGAACTTCTGCGAGCTGGAATACGTCGTGGTCAATGAAGACGGCACCATCGAAGGCATCGAATAGGCCTCCGCGCCTTTCAACGGTCGTCGTCGCAGGCTACAGGCGCGCGATGACGACCGATCCTTCCGCCCGCTCGCCTGACGCCCCGCTCCGTTCCTTCGGACGGATCAAGTCGCGGGCGATCAAGCCGCGCCAGGCGGCTCTGTTCGATACATTGATGCCCTCGGTGACGCTTCCGGATCCAGCGGCGGGACCGATCGACGTTTCCGCTCTGATGCCAGGTGCCAAAGAGGTGTGGCTTGAGATCGGGTTTGGCGGTGGCGAGCACCTCGCCGCCCAGGCCGCGCGCAACCCGTCCGCCCTGATGATCGGCTGCGAGCCCTTCCTCAACGGCGTCGCCTCGGCGCTTCGGCATATCGAGGAAGGGGGCCTCAAGAACATTCGCCTGCATGCCGATGACGCGCGAGCCGTGGTCCAGGCCTTGCCGGACGGATCGCTGGACCGGATCATGATCCTGTTCCCTGACCCCTGGCACAAGGCGCGGCACAACAAGCGCCGCCTGATCCAGCCGGCCTTCGCCGCCGAACTCGGGCGCAAGCTCAAGCCCGGCGGTCGCCTGCGTTTCGTCACGGACTGGAAGGACTACGCCGGCTGGGCGCTGGAGCGGTTCCTGGCCACGCCAGGCCTGGTCTGGCTGGCCGACGAGACGGCAGACTGGAAGGTCGCGCCGGAGGATCACGTGGTGACCCGCTATGAGGAAAAACGCCTCGGCGACACCGACCCTCTGTTCCTGGAATTCGAGCGGGTCTGACCCGCCCGACCGCGCACCGACCGCGCTCAAGCAGCGAGCCGCCGCGCGGCGAGCGGTAGCGCCCTAAATCATGCCTGCCTGAAGCCCAGCACATCCTGCATGTCGTAGAGTCCCGGCCCGCGCGTCCGCACCCAGGCGGCGGCGGCGACCGCGCCCTTGGCGAACAGGGACCGGTCGATGGCCGAGTGGCTCAGGGTCAGGACCTCGTCGTCCGAGGCGAACAGCACCGTGTGTTCCCCGACGAGGCCGCCCGCGCGGATCGAGGAGAAGCCGATGGTCCCGGTCTTCCGTTCCTCGGAGATGCCGTCGTAGGGCGCGCTGCGCAACTCCGACAGGTCATGACCGCGACCGCGCGCGGCAGCCTCGCCCAGCATCAGTGCGGTACCGGACGGGGCGTCGATCTTCTTCCTGTGATGGGCCTCGGCGACCTCGATGTCCCAGTCGCGGGCGTCCAGCCGAAGGGCCGCATGCTCGACCAGGCCGATCAGGATGTTGACGCCGAGCGAGAAGTTGCCGCTGCGCACGATGGCGAATTTTTCAGCCGCAGCCTGGATGGCCGCGTCCTGCTCGGGAGTGAAGCCGGTCGAACCGATGACGAGGGCTGGACCGCCGCGCTCGGCGCAGGTCTGTGTCAGGGCGACCGAGGCCTCGGCGGTGGAGAAGTCGATGACCACGTCGCAAAGGCTCAGGTCCGGCGTCTCGCCCCAGTCGAAACGGACCGAAACCATGACGTCCTCGCGCGCGTCCAGGGCCTGGGACACGGCCCGACCCATCCGGCCGCGCGCGCCGGAAATCCCGACGTGAAACAGTTCGCTCAAGACGAGGCCCCTCCGGCGAAATTCACTGGGCGTTCTCGCGCGCCGACTTCGCGTCTTCTTCCGAGCCGAGGATGTCTGCCCAGAATCGCTTGGCCTTGCCGGCGAAGGACGAGTTTCGCGGATTCTGGCTGTCGCCGAACGAGGCGGCCAGTTCCTGCATCAACTCCTTCTGGCGGTGCGTCAGGTCGGTCGGTGTCTCGACGAACAGCTCGACCACCAGGTCGCCGCGCTGGCGGCCGTTCAGATGGGGCATGCCCTTGCCGCGGATGCGGACCGTCTTGCCGGTCTGGGCGCCGGCGGGAACGCTGACCGGAGCCTTGCACTTGCCGTCGCAGGCCTCGGATACCAGGCAGGGGGCATCGATCTCGCCGCCCAGGGCCGCGACCGTCATCGACACCGGCACGGTGCACAGCAGATCCAGGTTGTCGCGCTCGAACAGATCGTGCGGTGTCACCGACAGGAAGACATAGAGGTCGCCGCGCGGGCCGCCGCGCGTTCCGGCATCACCCTCGCCCGACAGGCGGATGCGCGAGCCGTCATCCACGCCGGCCGGAACCTTCAGCGACAGTTTGCGCGTCTTCCGCACCTGGCCGTGGCCGTGGCAGGTCCCGCAGGTGTCGGCCGCCGACAGCCGCTGTCCCTGACCGCCGCAGGAGGGGCAGGTGCGTTCGACCTGGAAAAAACCGTTGGCCTGACGCACGCGTCCCGCACCCTGGCAGGTAGAGCAGGTCGTCGGCTTGGCGCCGTTCCTGGCGCCCGAACCCTCGCAGGTCTCGCACGCCGCAGTCGTCGGCACGGAGATTTCCACCTCGGCGCCCTGATAGGCCTGCTCCAGGGTGATCTCGAGGTCGTAGCGCAGGTCCGAACCGCGACGCGGGCCGTTCGACTGGCGCCGCCCGCCACCGCCGAAAACGTCGCCGAACGCGTCGCCGAAGACCTGGGAAAAGATGTCGTTGACGTCGTGGAAGCCCTGCTGACCCCCGCCGCCTCCGCCGTTCACGCCCGCATGGCCGAACCGGTCATAGGCGGCGCGCTTCTGGTCGTCCGACAGGACCGTATAGGCCTCGGAGACTTCCTTGAACCTGGCCATGGACTCTTCGGAACCGCCGTTGCGGTCCGGGTGGTGCTCCATCGCCAGCTTGCGATAGGCGGACTTCAGGCCGGCGGCGTCGATGGTCCGCTCGACCGACAGCACCTCGTAATAATCACGCGCCATGCGCAGACGTCCTCAAACCAACCCCTGACAATCCGATCACGTCGCTTTTTCGAGCGTGCAAGCGGAATGGCGGCCCACGCAAGACATGGGCGCCGGGTGCGGTGATGCAAGTTTCATGAAAGCCACGGTCCTCCCCTGGGTCGCAGGGGAGGACCACGACGCTTAGGCGCTCTTCTTCTCTTCGTCGTCGCCCGAGACTTCCTCGAACTCCGCATCGACCACGCCGTCGTCGACGGGCGCGTCGTCACCGGACTGACCGGCGCTCTGGGCGTACATCGCCTCGCCCAGCTTCATCGAAGCCTGAACGAGCGTGTTCGTCTTGGTCCGGATATCTTCCGAATCGGCGCCGTCGCGAGCCGTCTTCAGTTCCGCCAGACCAGTCTCGATCGCCGCCTTTTCGTCGGCGCCGACCTTGTCGCCGTGTTCGGCCATGGCCTTCTCGGTCGAGTTGATCAGGCTGTCAGCGGCGTTTTGGGCCTCGACCAAGTCCTTGCGGATCTTGTCGGTGGCGGCGTTGGCCTCGGCTTCCTTGACCATCTTGTCGATGTCGGCGTCCGACAGGCCGCCGTTCGCCTGGATGCGGATCGACTGTTCCTTGTTCGTCGCCTTGTCCTTGGCCGAGACGTTGACGATGCCGTTGGCGTCGATGTCGAAGGCGACCTCGATCTGCGGCATGCCGCGCGGCGAAGGCGGAATCCCCATCAGGTCGAACTGGCCCAGCATCTTGTTGTCCTGGGCCATCGGACGCTCGCCCTGGAAGACCCGGATGGTCACGGCCGACTGGTTGTCGTCGGCGGTGGAGAACACCTGGCTCTTCTTGGTCGGGATGGTCGTATTGCGCTCAATCAGCGGGGTGAAGACGCCGCCCAGGGTCTCGATGCCCAGGGTCAGCGGGGTCACGTCCAACAGCAGCACGTCCTTGACGTCGCCTTGCAGAACACCGGCCTGAACGGCGGCGCCCAGGGCGACAACCTCGTCAGGGTTCACACCCTTGTGCGGCTCCTTGCCGAAGAAGGCCTTCACGGCCTCCTGCACCTTGGGCATGCGGGTCATGCCGCCGACCAGGACGACTTCGTCGATGTCGGAAGCCTTGAGGCCCGCGTCCTTCAGCGCCTTGGCGCAGGGTTCGATCGTGCGCTGGATCAGGTCGTCGACCAAGGCTTCCAGCTTGGCGCGCGACAGCTTGATGTTCAGGTGCAGAGGGCCCGACGCGTTCATGGTGATGAACGGCAGGTTGACCTCGTACTGGGTCACCGAGCTCAGTTCCTTCTTGGCCTTCTCGGCCTCTTCGCGCAGGCGCTGCAGGGCCAGCTTGTCCTGGCGCAGGTCGACGCCCTGCTCCTTCTTGAACTCGTCGGCCAAATAGTCGGCCAGACGGACGTCGAAGTCCTCGCCGCCCAGGAACGTGTCGCCGTTGGTCGACTTCACCTCGAAGACGCCGTCGCCGATCTCCAGGATCGAGACGTCGAAGGTGCCGCCGCCGAGGTCATAGACGGCGATCTTCTGGCCGTCGTTCTTGTCCAGGCCATAGGCCAGAGCGGCCGCGGTCGGCTCATTGATGATGCGCAGCACTTCCAGTCCGGCGATCTTGCCGGCGTCCTTGGTCGCCTGACGCTGGCTGTCGTTGAAATAGGCGGGCACGGTGATGACGGCCTGGGTGACTTTCTCGCCCAGATAGGCCTCGGCGGCCTCCTTCATCTTGATCAGGGTGAAGGCCGAGATTTGCTGCGGCGAGTAATCCTTTCCGTTGGCGCGCACCCAGGCGTCGCCGGTCGGACCCTTGACGATCTCATAGGGCACCATGGCCTTGTCCTTGGCCACGACGGGATCGTCGAAACTGCGGCCGATCAGGCGCTTGATGGCGAAGAAGGTGTTGGCGGGGTTGGTCACAGCCTGACGACGGGCGGGCTGGCCGACCAGGGTCTCGCCGCCGTCCTGGATCGCGACCACCGACGGGGTGGTGCGGTTGCCTTCGGCGTTTTCGATCACCTTGGGGTTCTTGCCGTCCATGACGGCCACGCACGAATTGGTGGTGCCGAGGTCGATACCGATAATCTTGGCCATGAGCCTGTCTTTTCTCCGTCTGGCGGGCGATGCGGCGGCCTTGTCAGAAAGCGCCGCGCGTGACCGCCCCCGTTTTGGTTGCGCCGCCTCTCGGGGGCGAGAGCGCGGCAGGTTGTCTGTTTTTCCGTGAAACCCCACGGATTGCGGGGTCTCTCGGGCTGGTCGGGATATGGGAAAGTCGTCATGCCCCGCAAGGCCTTGTTTCAGGACGAGGCCCGATTCAGGCGGAGTCAGGGGTCATCAGGTGCGTTCAGGCTCCCGTTCGGGCACTGTTGGACCTGGTTGCGGGTCACGGGCCCGCCAGTTGCAGGTCCCGATGATGCGCTCCCCGCCTCGCAAGCCCCGCCGGTTCACACCAGCCCTGATCCTGGGCCTGACACTGCTTGGCCTGTCGGGGGCCCAGGCGATGGCGGAATCGGCGTCAAAGCGGGTCGTGGCGGTCCATGCGGTCACTCCGGCGCATCCATCGCAGGACGCCTACAATCGCGATGTCCGCATCCATAACCAGACCGGCTGGTCGATGACCTATCTCTACGCCTCCAGCGGCGGGGACTGGGGCGACGACCTCCTGGGTTCGGGCACCCTGTCGCCGGGCCAGAGTGTGGTGGTGACCATCGACGACGGCTCCGGCGCCTGCCGCTACTCGCTGCGCGCAGAGTTCGACAACGGCCAGAGCCTGCAACGCAGCGGCATCAACGCCTGCCAGGTCGCGGACTATTATTTCACGCGCTAGACGAAGGCGATGGAGCCCTTCCCCGACCTTCCCGGATTTCACTACTGGCCCGGCCGATTGCAGGAGGCCGCGCAGGCCTCCCTTCTGGCCGAAATCGACACAGCCCTGGCCATCGCGCCCCTCTATCGACCGGTGACCCCGGGCGGGAAGCCGTTCTCGGTCAGGATGAGCAATCTTGGCGCGCTCGGCTGGGTCTCGGACCGTGCGGGCTACCGCTACCAGCCGACCCATCCCGAGACCGGCGCGCCCTGGCCGCCGATCCCGCCCGTCCTTCTGAACCTGTGGGCCGAGCTGACCGGCTGGCCCGGGCCGCCCGACGCCTGCCTTATCAATCTCTACCGTGAGGACGCCCGCATGGGGCTGCATCAGGACAGGGACGAGGCCGACCTCTGCGCCCCGGTCCTGTCGGTGTCGCTGGGCGACACCGCCGTCTTCCGCATCGGCCCGGCGGGCAAGGGGCCGACCCGGTCGTTGAAACTGGCGTCAGGCGACGTCTGCGCCCTGACCGGCCCCGCTCGACTGGCGCGCCATGGGATCGATCGACTGGTGGCCGGCTCGTCGCGGCTGATGCCCGGCGGCGGGCGGATCAACCTGACCCTTCGCCGGGCGGCGTAAGGTCACAGGGCGGTGACTCGACGGAACCGCGCGGTCTCGTCACAGTCCGCCACGGAAAATCCCGGAGGAAGCGCCCATGACCATCCTGATCCGCCCCGAAGGCCAGAACGCCGACGATTTCCGGTTCTCGCGCCGATCCCTCGGCGGGCTGACGGCGGGAGCCATGTTCACCGGCTATGCGGTCGCCGCCCTGGCCCAGGAAGCCCAGCCGATCACGACCGATTCCGAGGGCCTGGCGACGGCGATGGTCTCCTATCCCTCCGCCGACGACTTCGACCTGCCGGCCTATGTCGCCCGCCCCGAAGGCGATGGGCCCTTCCCCGTTGTGATCGTCGTGTCGGAAATCTTCGGCCTGCACGCCTATATCCAGGACGTCTGCCGCCGTCTGGCCAAGGCCGGTTACGTCGCCATCGCCCCGGCCTTCTTCGTCCGCGTCGAGGATCCGGCCCCGCTCGCCGACATGCAGCGCATCCAGGCCATCGTCGGCGCCGCTGGCTACGAACAGGTCATGGGCGACATCAACGCCACCCTGGAATGGGCCTCGGGCCAGCTGTGGGCCAATGTCGACAAGGTCGGGATCACCGGCTTCTGCTGGGGCGGCAAGGTCGTATGGCAGGCCGCCGCCCGCTTCGCCGCGATCGACGCCGGCGTCGCATGGTACGGCCGTCTGGCCCCCTCGCCGACCGCCACGCCCGAACAGGTCGCCGCGGGCCAGCCCTTCCCGGTCGATCTGGCCGACGACCTGAAGGGCGTCGTCATCGGCAACTACGGCGGCCAGGACCAGGGCATCCCCAACGATTCCATCGCCGCCATGCAGGCGGCGCTGGAGGCCGCGGGCGCCACCGAGAGCGGTATCAAACTCTACCCCGACGCCCCCCACGGATTCCACGCCGACTACCGGGCTTCCTATCGCGCGACCGAGGCCGCCGACGGTTGGGCCCGACTGCTGGCCTTGTTCGAGGCGAAGCTTAAGTAGAATTCCTCCCCGTTGGGGGAGGGGGACCGCGGAGCGGTGGAGGGGGCCGGCCGCAGACTCCGCATCTGAACCGGGGCCCCTCCGTCTCTACGCTTCGCTTCGAGCCACCTCCCCCATTGGGGGAGGATCGGGACTACGCCTTGCCGTCGAAGGACCCGCCGTTGGCCCCGGGCGCTGCGCCATAGGGATTGCCGCCTTGCGGACCCGACCCCTTGGCCGCCACCACGACCATGGCCGGACGCACGGTGCGGCCGAACAGTTCGTAGCCGGCCTGCATGGTCACGAGGATGCTGCCGCCCGGAACCTCGGCCGAGGGCTGTTCCATCATGGCCTGGTGCAGGTGCGGGTCGAAAGCCTCGCCCGGCCCCGGGGCGACGCGCTTCAGCCCGTTGGTCTCGAAGGCCTGCAACAGGGACTTCTGCGTCAGCTCCAGACCGGTCACCAGACCGGCCTCGCCGGCGTCGGCGTCCTTGGGCGCAGCCATCAGGGCGCGCTCCAGATTGTCGGCCACGCCCAGCAGGTCCTTGGCGAAGCGCTGGATCGCGAAGGCGCGGGCGTCGTTCATCTGGGTCTCGGTGCGGCGCTTGACGTTGTCCGCCTCAGCCGCCGCCCGCATGGCGCGATCCTTCCACTGGTCGCGCTCGGCGATCATGGCGTCCAGCGGGCCGAGATCGTCCGCCGGGCCAGAGTCCAGACCTGCCTCGGCGTTGGCCAGGGCTTCGTCCAGCTCGGCATCGTAGTTCGGGTCTTGGGTATCGGTCACGTGTCTTGTCCGTCCAGGATGCGCCCCAGCACCCGCGCGGTGTAGTCCACCAACGGGATGATGCGGGCATAGTTCAGTCTTGCGGGTCCGATCACGCCGATGGCGCCCAGAACCCGTTGTCGGCCCGTCATATAGGGCGCCGCGACGACGGCGGAACCCGAAAGCGAAAACAGTCGCGTTTCCGCCCCGATAAAAATCCGCACTCCCTGCGCCGCATCGACCCCGTCGAGCAGGCCGATCAGCTGTTCCTTCTGCTCCAGATCGTCGAACAGGACCCGGACCTTTTCCAGATCCTCAGCGGCGCCAGCGTCCTGCAACAGGTTGGCGCGCCCCCGCACGATCAGCGACCGCTGACGATCCGCCCCGCCCGACCAGGCCGCCAGCCCGTCCTCGACCAGACGGGCGGCGGTGGCGTCCAGTTCGCTGCGCGCGGCGGCCAGTTCCGCCCCCATCTCCAGACGCGCCTCGGACAGGAGCCTGCCCTTCATGCGGGCCGAAAGGAAGTTCGAGGCCTCTTGGAGGATCGACGGCGTCACGCCGGCGGCCAGCGGCATAAGCCGGTTCTCGACCGTCCCGTCATCGGCAACCAGTACCGCCAGCGCCTGACCCGAGCCCAGGGCCACGAACTCCACATGTTTGACGCCCGAGTCCCGCACCGGACTGGCGACGATGCCGGCCCCGCCCGCCAGACCCGACAGCAGGGCCGTGGCCTCGTTCAGCGCCTCCTCGAAGCCCTTGCCGCGCCCGAGCAGACGGGCGTCGATTTCGCGTCGCTCCTCGGTCCCGACGTCGCCGATCTCCAGCAGGCCCTCCACGAACAGGCGCAGGCCGGCATGGGTCGGGATTCGCCCCGCCGAGGTGTGCGGCGCCGCCAGCAACCCCGCCAGAGTGAGATCCTGCATCGTGTTGCGGATCGAGGCGGGCGACAGATGCACCCCGCCTTTCGACACAGTTCGCGACCCCACCGGCTCCCCGGTCTCGAGATAGGTCTCCACCACGCTCCTGAAGATATCCCGCGCCCGCTGGTCCAGCGCGGCCAAGCCGGCGTAGTGGGGCGTCATCAGGGGGCTGAGCGGCGGCCTCACGGGCGGCGACCCGATCGCACGGGGAGGTTGGGGGGATACAGGCTCACCCTTTCAGGATAAGCACCGCCGCTCGATACGCCAATGCAATACCGACCTTCAGGATACCCGTCATGCGACCCTCCGAACGCACCCCAGACCAGCTCCGCGCCGTGACGCTGGAGACCGGCGTAAACCGTTACGCCGAGGGCTCCTGCCTGGTCTCGTTCGGCCATACCAAGGTCCTGGTCACCGCCTCGATCGAGGAAAAAGTGCCCGGCTGGATGCGCAACACTGGTCAGGGCTGGGTCACCGCCGAATACGGCATGCTGCCTCGCGCCACCCACACGCGCGGCAAGCGTGAGGCCGCCGCCGGCAAGCAGTCGGGCCGCACGCAGGAAATCCAGCGGCTGATCGGCCGCTCCCTGCGCGCCGTCGTCGACCTCAAGGCGCTGGGCGAGCGTCAGGTGCTGATCGACTGCGACGTCATCCAGGCCGACGGCGGCACCCGCACCGCCTCGATCACCGGTGCCTGGGTCGCGATGGCCTCGGCGCTGGGCTACCTGCGGGCCGAAGGCGTGCTGAAGGCCGATCCGATTCTCGATCAGGTCGCGGCCATTTCCTGCGGCATCTTCGCTGATACGCCCGTGGCCGACCTCGACTACGAGGAGGATTCCAACGCCGAAGCCGACGGCAACTTCGTCCTGACCGGCTCGGGAACCATCGTCGAGATCCAGGCGACCGGCGAGAAGCGCGGCTTCTCACGCCCCGAATTCGACCGTCTTTTCGAACTGGCCGAGGCGGGCTGCAACGACCTGTTCAAGCTGCAGAAGGCCGCGGTGGACGAGGCGCTCGCCCGCCAGCGCTGAGCTTCCACCCCGGGTGTGAATTTATTCTTGTCCACGCCTTGCGGATGCGCGGTCGTATCCCAGATCTGAGGGGGGTCTTTGACGATCCAGCGCCGTTTCGTCCGCCCTGTCGGAGAACCCTCCGGGGAGTGACAAGGCTCGAAACAGCAACCTTCTGATTCTGTTGAGAAAGACCAAAGGTTTCGTCCGTTAGGTCCGTTTCGTCAGGGTGTTTTTCGCGGACGAGAACGGGCTTTCCAGCAACGGAGAACAGCGTCATCGTCGCGCCTTCCAGATCGCCCGGAGACGCCGCCATGGTTCGTGTGCCCGCCGCCCTTGCCCTTGCGTTCGGCCTGTCGCTCGCCGCCTGCGGCTCGCCCGAGACGGCTCCGGCCGCAGAAGAGACCGCGACCGCGGAAGCCACCGTCGAACAGACGCCGGTCATGCCAGACGACGCTCCGCCCCAGGAAGAAGCCTCGTCGCCCGAGGGCGAGCTGTTGGGCGCCGCCGATCGGACCTGCGCGGACAGCATCGGCGAGGCCGCCGCTGTCAGGCTGGCGGAGCGCTGCACCATGGTCAGCCCGGCCAGCCACCCGCCATGCAATCCCGCCAACTCCTGCACCCTGATCCAGGACGAGATCGACCGCTCCTGCGGCCAATACGGTCCGGGCGAGGCCCGGCCCGCCGAGTGCTCGGCCTGACCCCATAGAAAAAGGCCCCGCCGTTGCCAGCGGGGCCTCGTTCATTTCAGGGCTAACGCCGACGTTTAGTCGCGACGCGGACGGCTGCGACCGCGATCGCCTCCACCGCCTTCACGCTTCTTGCCGCCGCCGCCGGTGTCCTCGGTCAGGGCAGGCTCGCCGCGTTCGGCGCGTTCGGCATTGATCTTGTCCGTCAGGTCTTCACCCGTCGACTGGTCGACGACCTTCATCGAGAGCTTGGTCTTGCCGCGATCGTCGAAGCCGAGGAACTTGACCTTGACCTCTTGACCCTCGGACAGGACGTCGGCCGGGTTGGCGACGCGTTCCAGCGAGATCTGGGACACGTGGACCAGGCCGTCCTTGGCGCCGAAGAAGTTCACGAAGGCGCCGAAGTCGACGACCTTCACGACCTTGCCGGAGTAGATCATGCCGGGCTCGGGCTCGGACACGATCGACGAGATCCAGTTCTTGGCGGCGTCGATCTTCTCTTGATCCGAGGCAGCGATCTTCACCGTGCCGTCGTCCTCGATGTTGATCTTGGCGCCGGTCTTTTCGACGATCTCGCGGATGATCTTGCCGCCGGTGCCGATGATGTCGCGGATCTTGTCGACCGGAACCTTGATGGATTCGATCTTCGGCGCGTATTCGCCCAGTTCGGTGCGGGCGCCGTCGATGGCCTTGTCCATCTCATCGAGGATGTGAAGACGACCGGCCGACGCCTGGGCGATGGCCTTCTTCATGATCTCTTCGGTGATGCCGGCGACCTTGATGTCCATCTGCAGCGAGGTGATGCCGTCACGCGTGCCGGCGACCTTGAAGTCCATGTCGCCCAGGTGATCTTCGTCACCCAGGATGTCCGACAGGATGGCGAACTCGCCCGACGGCTCCAGGATCAGGCCCATGGCGATGCCCGAGACGGGCTTCTTCAGGGGTACGCCCGCGTCCATCAGCGCCAGCGAGGCGCCGCAGACCGAAGCCATGGAGGACGAACCGTTGGACTCGGTGATCTCCGACACGATGCGGATCGTATAGGGGAACTCTTCCGCGGTCGGCAGCATCGGACGGATCGCCCGCCAGGCCAGCTTGCCGTGACCGATTTCCCGACGGCCCGCGCCGCCCATACGTCCGGTCTCGCCGACCGAATAGGGAGGGAAGTTGTAGTGCAGGAGGAACTTCTCCTTGTAGGTGCCGGCCAGCGAGTCGACGTATTGCTCGTCTTCGCCGGTGCCCAGGGTGGCGACCACGATGGCCTGGGTCTCACCGCGGGTGAACAGGGCCGAACCGTGGGTGCGCGGGAAGATGCCGACTTCTGAAACGATGTCGCGGACCTTGTCGAGTGCACGCCCGTCGACGCGGTGGGCGTTGTCGATGATGTCGCGACGCAGGACGTGGGCTTCGCATTCCTTCCAGGCGACGCCGAACTTGGCGGAATCGACGCCGTCCGGGTTCTCGGCGGTCTTCACCAGAGCGGCCGAGGCCTTCTTCTTGGCGGCGCCGACGGCTTCATGACGGGCATGCTTGCCGGGATGGGTGTAGGCGGCCTTGATGTCCTCGCCGACCAGCGACTGGATCTGGGTGACGACGCCCGAGTGGTCCTCAGGCGAGAAGTCGAACGGATCCTTGGCGGCGTGCTCAGCCATCTCGATGATGGCGTCGATGACCGGCTGCATGCCGCGATGGGCGAACATCAGGGCGTCCAGCATGATCTGCTCGGACAGTTCCTTGGCTTCGGACTCGACCATCATCAGGGCGTCCTTGGTGCCGGCAACGACAAGGTCCAGCTGCGAGTCGGGCAGTTGGTCCAGCGTCGGGTTCAGCACGAACTCGCCGTCGATATAGCCGACGCGCGCGGCGCCGATCGGGCCCATGAAGGGCACGCCCGACAGGGTCAGGGCGGCGGAGGTGGCGACCATGCCGACGATGTCGGGATCGTTCTCGAGATCGTGCTGCAGCACGGTGATGACGACCTGGGTCTCGTTCTTGAAGCCCTTGACGAACAGCGGGCGGATCGGACGGTCGATCAGGCGAGAGACCAGGGTCTCCTTCTCGGTCGGACGGCCTTCACGCTTGAAATAGCCGCCCGGGATCTTGCCGGCGGCGAAGGTCTTTTCCTGGTAGTTGACGGTCAGCGGGAAGAAATCCAGGCCCGGCTTGGGCGCGCGACCGTAGACGACAGTGGCGAGGACGATGGTCTCGCCATAGGTGGCCAGAACGGCGCCGTCGGCCTGGCGGGCGATACGGCCCGTTTCCAGGGTCAGCGGGCGGCCGGCCCAGTCGATCGTCTTGCGTTTGATATCGAACATGTTTCGTCTTTCGTAGCCCGGGCGGCGTATTCCGCGCGGGTTCCCATCAGTGGGGCTGGATGCGTCGGGCGTTCAGTCCTTCGATCCATGGACCGCCGCGCCATCGCGATCGATCCGGGAGTTAAAGAGGACCGCTCTGGCCCTCGCGTCTGCACCAGTAAAAACCGTGGTGCGCGGCTGGTCTCTGGATGCGGAAAGAGGCGCGGACGTGGCCCGCGCCTCGAAACTGTTCCGCAGAACTGCGCTTAGCGGCGCAGGTTCAGCTTGGTGATCAGGGCGGTGTAACGCTCCTTATCGACCTTGGTCAGGTGGTCCAGAAGGCGACGACGCTGCGAGACCATCTTGAGCAGGCCGCGGCGCGAGTGGTTGTCCTTCTTGTGCGTCTTGAAGTGCTCGGTGAGGTTGGCGATGCGTTCCGAAAGGATCGCGACCTGGACCTCGGCCGAACCGGTATCGCCTGCAGTGCGGGCGTTCTCGGCGATGACTTCGTTCTTACGCTCTGGCGTAATCGACATCGTGTTTCTCCAGAATTAGAGATTGAATACGCGGTCGGGTTCTAGCCGGCCGGCCCGCATCTGACCGAGAGCGACGAGGGTCTGGCCCTGAAAGGCGGAAACGGTGCGAGAGCCGTCCCGGAGGCGGCTCTTGAGCGTCTCGACCTGTCGGGGGAGCAGAACGATCGGTCGTCCCTGACGAAGCGAGAAGGCGTCCTGTTCCGTGACGGCCAGTTCCGGGATGTCGTCCAGGGCGGTCGAAACGGGCAGTAGGCCTTCCAAGGCGGCGTCCCTATGCACCAGATCGGTCAGGAAATCCAGCGTGACGCTGTTCTCGACTGAAAACGGCCCTACCCGCTCGCGTCGGAGGGCCGAGACATGCCCCTCGGCGCCCAGCATGACCGCCAGATCGCGGGCCAGCGAGCGGACGTAGACGCCCTTGCCGGTGCGAATGGTCAGTTCGACATGGTCGGCGTCTGGCGCATCAGTGACCTCGGCCTCGTGGATGGTGACCCGGCGGCTCTCCAGCTCGAAGTCCGCGCCCTCGCGGGCCAGGTCATAGGCTCGCTGGCCGTCGACCTTGATGGCGCTGAACCGGGGCGGGGTCTGGTCGATCTCGCCGACGATGGTCGGCAAAACCGCGCGGACCGCCTCGGCTGTCGGGCGCACATCGGAACGGGCAACGATCTCGCCCTCGCGGTCCACACTATCGGTCGATACGCCCCAGTTGATGGTGAAGCGATAGACCTTCTCCGCCTCCATCATGAAGGGCACTGTCTTGGTCGCCTCGCCCAGGGCGATCGGCAGGATACCGTTGGCAAGAGGGTCCAGCGTCCCGGCATGCCCGGCCTTCTGGGCATCGAACAGGCGGCGGACCTTCGACACGGCGTCGGTCGAGCCCATCTCGAACGGCTTGTCCAGACACACCCAGCCGTTGACGACCAGGCCCTTTTTGCGCCGGCCCATCAGGCCTGGCCTGCCGCGCCTTGCGCTGCTTGACGCCGGACCATCAATCCTCGTCCTCGTCTTCAACAGGCGGCACAAAGGAGTCGGCGCGGACGCGGGGGTCGTCCAGCAGCCGGTTCAGGCGTTCGGCGGCGGCGAAGCTCTCGTCGTGGCGGAAGCGCAGGTCCGGCGTGAAACGCATGTCGATATGGCGGCCCAGGGCGCCGCGCAAGAATTTAGCGTGTTCGTTCAACGCCTTGATGATCTCGTCGATGTGGCCGGCGGTGTCCGATGTCTCGATCCCGGCGCCCAGCGGCTCGACGAAACAGGTGGCGTGCTTCAAGTCCGGCGACAGACGCACCTCGGTGACCGTCACGGAGACGCCGATCAGGGCGGGATCGCGGATCTCGTTCTCGCGCATCACCTCGACGAGGGCGTGGCGGATCATTTCCGAGGCGCGCAGCTGGCGCTGGCTCACGGTTCCGGCCTTGGCGGCGGGTTTGGAGGATTTTCGGTTGCTCATGGCGTTCGTCCTGTTCGCCGCCGGGGATCGGACCCGGCCGGGAAGCGACGCCGCGTCGGAGCCTTCTGACAGCGGCGAAACAAAAAGAGGCGCGGTCTAGTCCCGTCTGGCGCCGGTGTCCAATTCAGCGCGATCCACGGCGGCGATGACCTCTCCCGCCGTCACTGAACGCAATGGACGGACGGGCAGTCCCGCCGCATTCAACACCCGCACCGTCCAGTTGTTGCACAAGTAGCCGATCGAGAAATGCTCCCGGCTGGCGAAGAAATGCGCGCCGTCGCCGTCCCGCGCCGTGGACAGGCGGGGGTGGCCCTCGACGAGCGTCAGCGAATCCTGGACCCGCCCGCGCAATCCGGCGAAGGCCTCAGGCGACAGGACAAGCGTGCGGCGGTTGTCGGGCGTGAAACGCCCTGCGGGGTTGCCCTTCTCCGGGTCCAGCATGACGACCGAGGCATTGCCAGGCCAGAAAAAGGCCCGCAGGCCGTCGGGGAGCCGCTCTTCCATCGGAGACGTGTCGACGAAGAATTTCGCGTCGCCCCAGCCGATCAGTATCCAGTCGCCCGGTCCGATCGAGCGGGACGCCTCGGCCAGGGGCCCGCCGCCGGCCTCCAGCACCGCCCGGGGCACGGCGAGATCAGTGTGGAACCCATTGTTGAGAACGTGGACGGTGACGCCGGCTTCGGTATGGGAGAGCAAGGCCGGATCACCCGGACGGGTCCAGGTCCACAGGGCGAAGGCCAGTCCCAGCGCTCCAGCCAGGAGCATCGCCCCCACGATCCGCATCAGTCCGTCTCGGCTGCCGAGGCGCGGGGCGGCAGGCTCCATTCGCCCCGGTAGTCGTAGGACAGGGTTACGCAGTGCCGGAACGCCCCGTCCGGCCAGCGTCCTGCACCGTGCATGACGATCGGCCGCCCGGCGCGCACGCGCCCGAGCACGAGGAAGGCGGCGTCGGCCCCGGGGCAAAGGGCACGGGCCAGGCCTCGCCCGTCGCCTTCCTGTGCAAGAGAATAGACTGTACTCTCGGAGGCACCCTCGGGCAGGACCCGTCTCGCCTCATCCGGGCCGCCGCGCGCGACGGTCGCGGAACCGCGCGCCGTTGTGGAGATGATCCGCCGGACGCTGACTGCGCCGAACCAGCCGCGCTCCACCTCCAGCGTCACGCCGCGCGTCAGGGCGGTCGTGACCCGGTCGGACGGGTCGAAAGCGAGATAGCGAGTATCTGCCGCCGCCGGCGTAGCGATGGCGACGAGCGTCAGAACGGCGAGCATACGGTGTAGCATGGCATCACTTCAAACCGCGACTTGCGGCGGAAGGGAGGCCGACGCTGTCGACCTCCCAATCACACCAACCTCGCGCTCAAGCAGCGAGCAACCGCGTCGCGAGCGGTAGTGCCCTGCTAGAGAGTGCGCTGGATCTCTTCGACGGTGAAGCACTCGATGTAGTCGCCGACCTTGATGTCGTGGAAGCCCTGGAAATGCATGCCGCACTCCTGGCCCGACGGCACTTCGTTGACCTCATCCTTGAAGCGCTTGAGCGTGGCGAGCGTGCCCAGTTCCAGCACGACGATGTCGTCGCGGATAATTCGGACCTTGGCGCCCTTGCGGACGACGCCCTCGGACACCCGGCAACCGGCGATTTTGCCAGTCTTGGAGATGTCGAACACCTGCAGCACGGCTGCGTTGCCCAGGAAGGTTTCGCGTTGCAGCGGGGCCAGCATCCCCGAGAGCACGCCCTTCATGTCGTCCAGCAGGTCGTAGATGATCGCATAGTAGCGGATCTCCACGCCTTCACGCTCGGCAAGATCCTTGGCCTGTTTCGAGGCACGGACGTTGAAGCCCAGGATCGGCGCGCCGGCCGACTTGGCCAACTGCACGTCCGACTCGGTGATGCCGCCGGCGCCGGAATAGATGACCCGGGCGCGGACTTCGTCGTTGCCCATCTTCTCGAGCGAGCCCTGAATGGCCTCGCCCGAGCCCTGGACGTCCGACTTGATGAGGACCGGCAGCTCCGAAATCTTCTTGGATCCCAGCTTGGCCATCATATCGACCAGGCTGACCTGGTTGATGCCGCCGGTCGCCTTCTCGCGTTTGATGCGGGCGCGGTACTCGGTCAGCTCGCGAGCGCGGGCCTCGTTCTCGACCACGGCCAGGGGTTCGCCGGGGCTCGGAGCCTCGTCCAGACCCAGGATCGCGACCGGCACGGACGGACCGGCCTCGGTCAGCTGTTCCCCGCGCTCGTTGAGCAGGGCGCGGACGCGGCCGAAGCTGGAACCGGCGACAACCAGGTCGCCCTTCCTCAGCGTGCCGCGCTTGACGAGGATAGTCGCGACCGGGCCACGACCCTTGTCCAGCTTGGCCTCGATGACCACGCCTTCGGCCGAGCGTTCCGGATCTGCCTTGAGGTCCATGACCTCGGCCTGCAGCAGGATGGCCTCGAGCAGGCCGTCCAGATTGGTGCGCGCCTTGGCCGAGATCTCGACGATCTGGGTGTCGCCGCCCAGAGCTTCGCCGATGATCTCGTACTGCAGCAGTTCGTTGATGACCTTCTGGGGATCGGCGTCCGGCTTGTCGATCTTGTTGACAGCCACGATGATCGGAGCACCGGCGGCTTTCGCGTGCTGGATGCTCTCGATCGTCTGCGGCATGACGCCGTCATCGGCCGCCACCACCAGGATGACGATGTCGGTGACGTTGGCGCCGCGTGTACGCATGGCGCTGAACGCCGCGTGGCCCGGGGTGTCCAGGAAGGTCACAGCGTCGCCGTTCGGCGTCTTCACCTGGTAGGCGCCGATGTGCTGGGTGATGCCGCCGGCCTCGCCCGCCGCCACATCGGTGGTGCGCAGCGCGTCCAGAAGCGATGTCTTGCCGTGGTCCACGTGGCCCATGATGGCCACGACCGGCGCGCGGGGCGTCGTCGCCTCGTCGTCGATGTCGTCGGACAGGAAGCCGGCCTCGACGTCCGACTCGGACACGCGACGCACGGTCATGCCGAATTCGTCGGCCACCAGTTCGGCGGTGTCGGTATCGATGACGTCGTTGATCTTCATCATCAGGCCCTGCTTCATCAGGAACTTGATGATGTCGACGCCGCGCACAGCCATCCGGTTGGACAGCTCCTGTACGGTGATGACATCAGGAATGATGACTTCGCGCGGGCGGTTCGGCGCGTCGGTGGACCCGCCCTTGCGCTTCTCTTTCTCACGTTCGCGGGCGCGGCGGACCGACGCCAGCGAACGCATGCGCTCGGCCGTATCGCCGTCGCCGGCCACGGACTGGATGGTCAGACGGCCTTCACGGCGCTTGGGCTCGCCACGCGTGCGGCTTACAGCCTTGCCGGCGTCGGAGAAACGCTTGTCGCGATCGTCCTCGGGCTTCAACGGTTTGGCGAAACCGCCGCCGGGCGCGCGGGCCGGGCGCAGAACATTGGCCTCTGCCGGAGGCGCGTTCGGGGCGGGACGACCGCCGGGACCGGTGCGCGGACCTCCCGGTCGGGCGGCGCCGGGGGCCGGACGCGGGTTCAGCGCAGAATAGCGAACGGGCTCGGCCGGACGCGCGGGGGCCCCGGTCGGACGGGCATTGGCCGGACGGTCGGAGTAGGATTTCTCACCACCCCCCATGGCTTCTTCGCGCGCCGAGCGAGCGCCGAAGGCAGGACGGTCGATGGGCGCTCGGGCCGGGTTCGGGGCCTTGGGTACACGCTGGCCGAAATTGACCACAGGACGCGCCGGCGGGGCCGGGCGAGCGGGGGCAACCGGCGCCGGAGCGGCCGGAGCCGGTTCGGGCGCGGCGGTGACCGGAGCGACGGGCTCCGGGGCCGGCGGCGGCGGCGCGGCGGCGGGCTTGGGAGCCAGCGGCGCACGAGCGGCAGGCTTGCCAGTCGGGGCGGGTGCGGCGGCGGTCAGCTTGGAGGCTTCGGCGCGTGCAGCCTCCGCGGCGGCGCGGGCGGCGGCGGCCTCGGCCTGGGCGGCGCTGGCGGCGGCGGCCGTAGCGGCGGCCTGATCACGAGCGGCGGCGTCGCGACGCGCCTGTTCGGCGGCCTGCGCGGCGGCGCGTTCGGCCTGGGCCTGGGTCGCCGTCTCGATGGCGCGACGACGGGCTTCCTGTTCCTCGTTGGACAGTCGGCCGCCAGCGGGCTGTTGCATTTGCGGACGCGGCGCGGAGGTCTGCGGAGCGGGAGCGTCGGAACGCGGACGCGCGACGTCGAAGCCCTGCGGGCGCTGATGCCCGCCGACCGGAGCGCCTGGACGACGTTTGATTTCGACCGCCACCGTCTTGGTGCGGCCATGGCTGAAGCTCTGGCGCACGGTGCCGGTCGGGACCGATCCCACGGCACGCGGCTTCAGGCTCAGAGGCGCCCGTGGTCCCGTCGTCGACGGGGTTCCGGTGGGGGCCTGCGGAGTCTGGCCGTCGTTGGTCTTGTCGTTCTCGTCGCTCATCCGGTCGCTTTACTCGAGGGCGGAGAATTCCGCCGCGTCTTAGTCAAAAGTCGTCTCGTCACGCCAAAACCTGGAAACGCAAAAAGCCGTGCGGCGTCCGCCTCTCGAAAGAGGCATGACCCCGCCCGTCAATCCGCCCGTTCAGGCTCGTCCTTCGGGTCCTCGTTCGACCCGTTCCCGCTTGAGGAACCCGGATGGTCCGTGTCCCAGGCCGCAGGCCGAAGCGATCGAAATCCCGCCAGTCGTTCGACCTCGATGGTCCAGCGATCGGCTCTGCCGCCATGCAGCAGGACGGCGTGTATCGCATTTTCCAGCCCGAGGGCCAAACTCAAATCGTCCGCACTGAAAGCGCCGCAGACCTTGGTCGTCTGATGTCGTGCCAGGGCGACGAGCTTTCCGCGCCCGTCGGACGATCCGTCGGCGGCCTCGATCAGCCACGCGGCCTTGCCCGAGCGGATCGCTGCGGCGGATTTCTCGAAGCCGGAGATAAGCACGCCTTCGCGCCGGGCAAGACCCAGCTGATCCAGACAGCGCCGGATCAGCAGGGTTTCGACCGTGTCGGCGAGATCGGCCGACGGCTTCAGTTGGGCCTTGGCCGAGCGTGAGAACAAATTTTTCTTCACGGCGGCGTCAATCGAGGCCCGCGAGGCCTCCACCCACATGCCGCGACCGGGAAGTTTCCTTCCAAGGTCGGGGGCGACGGCGCCGTCCGGTCCGGCGACGAAACGGATCAGTCGAGATTCATCCATGGCCTGGTGGGTCACCAGGTCCCGGCGCTCTCTATCGATCGTCGCGTCGCGAAGGCTCATGAACGGCGCACCCCATCACGCGTCTGGGGTCGGCGCGAGGTCGTCTTCGACCTCGGCGTCATCAGCGGTGACCTCGGCTTCGGCGTCGTCCTCCGGGGCGGAGTCGAACACGGCTTCAGGATCGAAGTCGCCTTCGGCGTACTCGCCGCCTTCCTGGTACTCAGGCTCCGGCGGCTGCGGCAGTTCCGAGGCATCGATCCAGCCGGCGGCCACGCGGGCCTGGAGGATCAGCAGTTCTGCGTCTTCCTGGGCCAGGTTGAAGCTCTCCAGAACACCGGCGACCTTGGTTCGCTCGCCGTTCTTCATCTCGTAGCCGCCGCGGATTTCGTCGGTGGCCAGATCGGCCAGGTCCTCGACCGTCTTGACGCCGCCCTCGCCCAGGGCGACGGCGATCGGCAGGGTCACACCCGGAACGGCCATGACCTCGTCCAGCACGCCCAGGGCGACGCGTTTGGCGTCCAGAATGGCGGATTGCTTCTCGAGATAGTCGCGGGCGCGGGCCTGCAGTTCCTCGGCGGTATCCTCGTCGAAGCCTTCGATCTCGGCGACTTCGTAGTTCTCGACGAAAGCCAGGTCCTCGACCGTGGCGAAGCCTTCGGTGACCAGCAGCTGGGCGATGACCTCGTCAACATCCAGGGCTTCCTGGAACAGCAGGGTGCGTTCCGAGAACTCGCGCTGGCGACGCTCTGAGTCCTGCGACTCGGTGATGATGTCGATCTGCCAGCCGGTCAGCTGGGAGGCCAGACGGACGTTCTGGCCGCGACGGCCGATGGCCAGCGACAGCTGCTCGTCGGGCACAACCACCTCGACGCGGTCGGCTTCTTCGTCGAGCACGACCTTGGAGACTTCGGCGGGAGCGAGCGCGTTCACGATGAAGGTCGGCTCGTCCGGGTTCCACTGGATGATGTCGATCTTCTCGCCCTGCAGCTCGGCCACGACGGCCTGGACCCGCGAGCCGCGCATGCCAACGCAGGCGCCGACGGGGTCGATGGAGCTGTCATTGGACAGCACGGCCATCTTGGCGCGCGAGCCGGCGTCGCGGGCGGCGGCGCGGATCTCGATCACGCCGTCGTACACTTCCGGCACTTCCTGGGCGAACAGCTTGGCCATGAAGCCCGGGTGCGCGCGCGACAGCATGATCTGCGGACCCTTGGCCTCCGGGCGGACGTCGTAGATGTAGGTCCGGATCCGGTCGCCGATGTTAAACACCTCGCGCGGGATCGACTGGTCGCGGCGCATGATGCCCTCGCCCCGGCCGAGATCGACGATCGTGTTGCCGTATTCGACGCGCTTGACGGTGCCGTTGACGATCTCGCCGACGCGGTCCTTGAACTCTTCGTACTGGTTGGCGCGCTCGGCCTCGCGAACCTTTCCGGTGATGACCTGGCGGGCCATCTGGGTCTGCACGCGGCCGAATTCGAACGGCGGCAGGTCCTCGACATATTCCTTGCCGACGACGGCTTCCGGATCGCGCTTGGACGCATCGGTCAGCCGGACCATGGCGCTATCGTTGAACTCCTCCAGCTCGTCTTCCGGCATCCAGTCGTCCTCGACGATGGTCACGTGACGGGTCAGGGCCAGTTCGCCGGTCTTCGGGTCGATCTTGGCGCGGATGTCGTGATGGGCACCGTAGCGCGACTTGGCGCCCTTCTGGATGGCTTCTTCCAGAGCCTCGATCACGATCTCGCGGTCGATGTTCTTTTCCTGCGCGACCGCATTGGCGATCTGCAGAAGTTCCAGGCGATTGGCGGAAATACCGGTCACGGCCATCAGGCGTCGTCCTCAGAAGTCTTTGCGTTGTTTTGGTCTTCAGGCGCGCCTTCTGGCAGGCCGTCGTCTTCGGGTTCGCCCCGCGCGGCGCGGATAGCGGCCCCGCGCTTCAAAAGGGCGTCGTTCATGACAAGCTTGGCGTCCACCAGCCAGTCAAAGGGGATCAGGGCGGTTTCTTCCTCGCCGTCCAGATCGATGGCGATGTTGTCGCCATCCGTGCCGGCGACGATGCCCTTGAAGCGCTTGCGGCCCTCGATCATCCGGTCGGATTCCAGTCGCGCCTCGAAACCCTCGTACAGGTCGAAATCCTTGAGCCGGGTCAGCGGCCGGTCGATGCCGGGCGACGAGACTTCCAGCAGATACTCGCCGGCGATCGGATCGGCGGCGTCCAGAACCTCGGACATGGCGCGGCTCAGACGGGCGCATTCGCCGACGTCGATGTCATTGTCGATCGGGCGCTCGGCCATGACCTGAAGGCGGCGACGCAGGGTGCCGCCCATCAGACGCACGCGCACGATGTCCAGCCCGATCGATTCCGCGACGGGATCGATCAGCTCCAGGATCTGGCGGTCTTCGACGGTCTTGGCGCGCAAGCAGGGAAATCCGGGCAAAAGAAAAAGCGGTCGGCCATCCAAGGCCGCCGCTTTGAACGACGCCGTTGGACGCCGGTCTAACGATGTGGGAGTCCCTATAGCTCCGTCCCGTCGAAAGGGAAAGGGCGGACGCGAACGTCCGCCTTCCGGTTCCTAGTGGGCATGGGCCCGATGGCGATGTCCGCCGCCCACCAGGCTCCTGAGGAAGAAGAATACGGCGATGATCACCGAGAACGCCAGGAACAGGGCCAGGACGGTCATCCAGAAGGTCATGCTCATCAGATCCGGCAGGGCGAACGCGCCCCCGTCCAGCATCGGCCTCAGCAAGCCCACGATGATATAGACCAGGGTCGCGCCCAGGGCGGTGCTGAACAGGCTGCGCCACGCCGGCATCATGAAGGCGGCGATCAGAGCGATGACCAGGCCCACCACCTGGTTGACGCTGTCGAACCCGGTTTGGGTGAGGGCGAACAACCCCTGCAGCAGGTTGCCCAGCTGGGCGAGGACCTCTTCCATCACGCGACGCTCCGGATTGGCTAGGGCCCAGCTTGGCCGTCGGCAGGGTTAACGCCGGTCTGCGGGAATGGATGCGACCTTATCGGCCGGTGGAGCCGAAACCACCGGAGCCGCGCGCCGTGTCGTCCAGGGTCTCCACCTCGACCACGGTCGCCTGGGCCACCGCCGCGATGACCATCTGGGCGATGCGCTCACCGCGTTTGATGACGAACGGCTCCTGGCCCAGGTTGATCAGGATGACCCCCACCTCGCCGCGATAGTCGCTGTCGATGGTCCCCGGGGTGTTGAGCGCGCTGATCCCATGTTTCAATGCGAGGCCCGAGCGCGGCCGGATCTGCGCCTCCCAGCCCTGTTCCAGCGCGATCCTGAGCCCCGTGGGCACAAGAGCCCGCGCGCCCGGCTCCAGCGTCATCGGCGCGTCCTCGGGCACCGCGGCCCTCAGATCCACGCCCGCGGACCCGGCGGTCTCATAGGCGGGCAGGGCCAGGCCCTCGGCATGGGGCAGGCGCAGGATCCGAAGGGTGCTCAAGGCAGACTCTCAGGCTTTGGGAGAAAAATGATTGGCGATGCGGTCGGCCAGGCGGGTAGCCACTTCGGTCTTGGAAAGGCGCGGCCAGGCATCGGCCCCCTCCCTGGTCACCAGGAGGACCGTATTGCCGTCGGCGCCGAAGACATCGGCCGAGACGTCGTTGCCGACGATCCAGTCGCAGCCCTTGCGCGACAGTTTCGACCGGGCGTTGGCCTCCAGGTCTGTGGTCTCGGCGGCGAAGCCGATCACCAGCCTTGGCCGGTTCACTCCGGGCGCGGCGATGCCCGCCAGAATATCCGGGTTCTCGATCAGGCTCAGCGTCGGCGGCCCGCCCGGCGCCTTCTTGATCTTGCCGCCGGCGACCGTGTCCACGCGCCAGTCCGCGACGGCGGCCGAAAGCACCGCGATGTCGGCTGGAAGCGCCGCCTCAGTCGCCGCCTTCATTTCCATCGCCGTTTCGACGTCGATCCGGGTGACGCCGACTGGAACCGCCAGACCCGTCGGCCCTGAAACCAGGGTCACCTCGGCGCCTCGCACGGCCAGGGCGGCGGCGATGGCGTAGCCCTGTTTGCCGCTGGACCGATTGGTCAGGCCCCGCACCGGATCGATCGGCTCGAACGTCGGACCCGCCGTCACCACCGCCCGCCGCCCCGCCAGCGCCCGTCGGTCGGGACCGGTCAGCAGATCGGTGATCGCGGCCAGGATCGCCGCCGGCTCGGCCATCCGCCCCTGGCCGAACTCGCCGCAGGCCATCTCGCCGTCGTCCGGCCCGACGACCGCCACGCCGTGGAAACCGTCAAACCCCTTCAACCGCGTGACATTGGCCTGCACCGCTGGATGCAGCCACATCCGCACATTCATCGCCGGCGCAAGCAGCACCCGCTTGTCCGTCGCCAGAAGCGTGGTCGAAGCGAGGTCGTCGGCCATGCCGTTCGCCGCCTTGGCGATCAGCCCCGCCGTCGCCGGCGCCACGACCACCAGGTCGGCCCAGCGCGACAGCTCGATATGACTCATTGTCGTCTCTTCGTCGGGCAGGAAGAGGCCCATCCGAACGGGATTTCCGGTCAAGGCCGCCAGCGACAAGGGGGTGACGAACTCCGATCCGCTCGCGGTCAGCACGGCCTGCACCTCGCAGCCGGCCTTCTTCAGCAGTCGCACCAACTCCAGCGCCTTGTAGGCCGCTATCCCGCCCCCAACGATCAGCAGGATTTTTCGGGTCGTCAGAGCCGTGCTGGACATGACGCCGGTCTAGCCTCCGCGGGGCACGCCGTCGAGACGGTGAAAAAGAACATTGCAAGAACAAACAACCTGTGGCTAAGTCTCTTCTGCGGGTTTCAAATGGAGGGTGTGATGAGAGTTTGGATGACAACAGGCGTCGCCTTCGCAGCGTTGCTGACCTTGACGGCTTGCGGCAACGGGGATTCAGCGGTCGAAACGCGGGATCGAACGACAGAGGGGGCCGACGTTAGCCTGACATCGGGCGCGGGGTCTTCGACCGGAACAAGCTCGTCGGACACGGACGGGGCCGAGACGACGGTCCTGACCGCAAACCGCCGCGAGACGGTCGATGAGAAGATCCAGCGCCTCTACGACCGCAACGGCGCGGACTTTGGCTCGCGGTCGGCCGAAGACTTTCTGGACAAGATCACCGCTTTCACGTCGCGGCCGCCTGCCGGTACGGACACGGCGACGCGTCCAAACGGTGACACCCTGCTTTATCAGGCCTCGACCAACACCTTCGCCGTCGTGGCGCGGGACGGCACGGCGCGCACCATGTTCAAGCCCGACGACGGCCCGACCTATTGGGCTGTCCAGAAGGCTGCGGCCCCAACCTTCGGCCAGCGGCGATCCCAAAACTGACGGCCGGGGCGTCGGGACGCATCGGGCGATGGCGGCCTGAACGGAAGCCTAGGCCTCTTCGGGCTTGCCGGTCATCTCGCGGATCATGTCCAGAGCCAACTTCTGCTGACGGCTGGACAGTTGCGGGGCCAACCGCGCGATCTCGATGGTGTATCGGGTCGAGGGGAAGTCGTGATCGAAGGCGGCCGCGCCAGCCTCGCCCTCCGCCATTCCCGGTTGAGCACTCAACCCCTGGAAGAAGTATCCGACGTCCACCTTGAAGAAGCGAGCGATGTCCCACAGCTTGGACGCCGAGATGCGATTGGCGCCCTTCTCGTATTTCTGGATCTGCTGGAAGGTCAGTCCCAGCGCCCGACCCAGGTCGCTTTGATTATAACCCAGGCTGATGCGCTTCTCGCACACCCGTCTGCCCACATGGCGGTCCACCGGGTGGGGACCATCCTCGCCGACACCTCTAACCATTGCTCGTCATACGCCTTGATTGAAACCGGCGACCTCATGCGCTCGTCCGGCCAAGCTGTCATCTGATTTCTGGGAAATGAAGATTACACCGACGCCACGCCCGCGACTGCGATTGTAGGTCACAACGAGACATCCCCTGACCTCAACGCCTTGATCGATTCGACGGCTCTCTCAGCACGGTCTTCGGGCGGCTTTGAAGCAGCGCGCGCAGGGACTGTGACCTTGCGGCCCAACCCGTCTTCTCTGGTCAAGCTGGAGCGCTTCTCATCTGTGGACCGCCCGGCGCGCCCTGACGAACAAGATCGCCGCCGGCGCCACCCCGCCAAGCACCAGCAGCCAGAAAAACAGGTCGCCGACCCGGCCGTAGGGGGTGATCCCCACCGGTTGCGGCAACAGGGCGTCGATGACCCCGCTCTCGCCGGGGTCCAGTCGCCGTCCGTCGATGACCCGGCCCCAGGGATCGATCATGGCCGAAACCCCCGTGGGCGTCGCCCGCACCACCGGAAGACCTGTTTCGATGGCGCGATAGCTGGCGAGGTTGAGGTGCTGGATCGGTCCCGAGGTCGCGCCGAACCAGGCGTCGTTGGACACGTTGACGATCCATTCAGGCCTGCCGCCCGCGCCCGGCGTGAACCCCGGATACAGACTTTCATAGCAGATCAGAGGCTGGACCCTGGGCGCGTTCGGCAGGTCGATCGGCGTCGGGAGGGGGCCCGGGCTGAAGTCGGCGGGCATATGCACCAGGCTGCGCACGCCGATCGCGCCCATCAAACCGCCCAGCGGCAGGAACTCGCCGAACGGGACCAGCCGGTATTTGTCATAGACGGCGGTGACTCTCAGCCCGGCGGCGCCTTCATCGGCCATGGCGAACAGGCTGTTGTAGTACCGCGCTCGGCCATCGGGCCCTACCTCGCCCCGGGGCAATCCCATCAGCAGGGTCTGGCCCGGCTGGACGGCCCGCGCGATGGCCGAGCCGTCAGGTGAGTTGGGTGCGAAGACGTCGTTGAAACTGGCCGGCAAGGCCCCTTCAGGCCAGACGATCACATCGGGTTCGGCCGCGCCCGCGCGAGCGGTCAGATTGACGTAACGATCGACGATGGAGCGGTAGGTCTCCGGCGACCATTTGGACTCCTGCTGCACGTCGGCCTGGACGATGCGGACCAGGGTGTCGGTGTCGCGCACCTGCGCTCCGGCCAGCCGGACTGTACCGCCGATGACCAGGGCGGAGAGGATGACGATGCCGGTCAGGGCGACGCCCGCCCGCGCCTTGCGGGACCCTGGCGAGAACAGGGGGGCAAACGCGCAGGTCGCCGCGACCGTCACGAACCCCAGCCCGTAGACCCCGACCACTGCCGCAAACTGGGAGCCCGCCGAACCGGCGGCCCAACTGGCCCCCGCCGGGTTCCACGGGAAGCCCGTCAACACATGGCCGCGCAGCCATTCCAGCAGGGCGAAACAGGCAGCGAAAAACAGGACGCGGAGCAAGCCATCCGGCGCGAACCGGCGATATAGGGCCGTCGCCATCCCCCAGAACAGGCCGATACCGGCAGGTAACAGGCTGGCGGCGAACGGCGCCATCCAGGCCTGGGCCGGGTCGACAAGGAAGGCCTCGGCGACCCACCAACAGCCGACGCCGAAATAGCCGAACCCGGCCAGCCAGCCCATCCAGAAGGCGCCGCGCACCGACCCCGACCGTTCGGCGAGCAGCATCAGAAGCGGATAGCCCAACAGGCCGGGCAAGATACCGAATGGGGGATGCGCCAGGGCCGCCCCGATGCCGGCGATCAGCGCCAGGCCGATACGGGCCAGACGCCCATCCAGGGCCCGGTTCAGGGCGTCGCTGGATTTCTGGAGAAGCTCAGTCGTCATGCGGGAGCGTGTATGGGTCGGATACGCCAAGGCTGGCAAGGATCACGCGCTCCTCTCCCTCCATGACCTCGGCCTCCGCGTCGACCTCATGGTCGCGCCCCAGCAAGTGCAGAACGCCGTGCACCACCAGATGGGTCAAATGATTGCGCAGGGTCTTGGACTGTTCCCCGGCCTCAGCCGCGCAGACGCCGTAGGCCAGGACGATGTCGCCAAGCGGCGTCGGACCGGCGACGCCGGGCATTTCGGCGGCCGGGAAGGACAGGACGTTGGTCGGCCTGTCCTTGCCCCGGAACCGGTCGTTCAGGTCGCGCACCGTTTCGTCGTCGGTCAGCAGGATAACGATGCCACCCTCTCTATCGCCCAGAGCCGCCACCGCCGCCCGTTCGACCACGGCCTCGACCTCGTCGATGGCGTCGGTCCAGTCCCCGGCCTCGACCTCGACCTCGACCTCGATCATCGCGCCGGGTCTTCCAAGTCGGGCGCCGAGCGACCCGTCGCCGCGTCGGCGTCATAGGCGCGCACTATCCGCTCGACCATGGCATGACGCACCACGTCCTGGGCCTCGAATTCCAGAACCCCCACCCCCTTCACGTCGCGCAGGATGCGCAGCGCATGGGCGAGGCCCGAGTCACGCGGGTTCAGGAGGTCGATCTGCGAGGGGTCGCCGGTGACCACCATCCGCGCCCCCTCCCCAAGACGGGTCAGGACCATCTTCATCTGCAGACGACTGGTGTTCTGCGCCTCGTCGACGATGACGAAGGCATGGCTGAGGGTGCGGCCTCGCATGAAGGCGATCGGGGCGGCCTCGATCTCGCCCTTGTCGCGCCGACGCTGCACATCCTCGGCGCCGAGAATGTCGTTCAGCGCCTCCCAGATCGGAGCCAGATAGGGATCGACCTTTTCGTTCAGGTCGCCGGGCAGGAAGCCCAGCTTTTCGCCCGCCTCGACCGCTGGCCGGGTGATGACCAGCCGGTCCACCTGTCCCCGACGCAGAAGCGACGCCCCGTACGCGGCCGCGAGGAAGGTTTTGCCTGTCCCCGCCGGACCGACGCCGAAACTCAATTCGTGGTTGGCCAGGGTGTCCAGATAGCGCGCCTGAGCGTCCGTCTTGGGGACGATGGCGCCGCGCTTGCCGATAGGCAGTGCCATGGGATCGACGCGGCGCCCGCCGCCGGTCACCCCGGTGCGGGCCGAGCCGATGCCGGCGCGCACGTCCGCCTCGTTGACCTCGGCGCCCTTCGCTGCGCGTAGGGCCAGACCCTCGATCACCTGTTTGGCGCTGGCCCGGTCGCGAGCCCCGCCGTTGATCGAGATTCCGCCGCCGGGCGCCTCGATCAACACCTTGAAGGCATCCTCGATCAGGGCGACGTGGCGGCTGTTCGGCCCGATGACCGCCCGCAGCGACTCGTCGTCCAACGCAAGAAACTCGGATTCACGCGCCAACAAGCACACCTTTCAGACTGTTCTGGCTACCCTGCTCGATCTTCACCGGAACGATCCGGCCGAGCAGATGATCCGCGCCGGAGACATGCACGGATTGCAGATATGGGGATCGCCCGACCGCCTGCCCAGGATGGCGGCCCTTGCGGTCGAACAAGACGTTCAGCGTCCGCCCCGTCTGCGCTTCGTTGAAGGCCACCTGCTGTTCGGTCAGGAGGTCCTGCAGCGCCTTTAGCCGGTCCTTCATCACCGCGGAGGGCACCTGGCCCGGCATGGTCGAGGCCGGAGTGCCCGGCCGGGCCGAATACATGAAAGAGAAACACGCCGCGTAGTTCACCTGACGCACCAGATCGAGGGTGTCCTCAAACTCCCGGTCTGTTTCGCTGGGAAAGCCGACGATCATTTCGCCGGCGAGCGCAAGGTCCGGCCGCGCCTCGCGGATGCGCCCGATCAGGTCGACGTATTTCTGGCGCCCGTGCTTCCGGTTCATCAACCGCAGGATCCGGTCCGACCCCGCCTGCACCGGCAGATGCAGATAGGGCATCAGGGCCTCGACCTCGGCGTGCGCGGCGATCAGGTCGTCGGACATGTCGTTGGGGTGGCTGGTCGTATAGCGGATGCGATCGAGGCCGGGGATGTCCGCCAGCGCCCGCGCCAGCTTCGCCAGGGTCCAGACCTTTCCGTCCGCGCCCTCCCCGTCATAGGCGTTGACGTTCTGGCCCAGCAGGGTGACCTCGCGTACGCCCTGGTCCGCCAGACCGCGCGCCTCAGCCAGAACGTCGGTGACCGGCCGCGACCATTCAGCGCCGCGCGTATAGGGGACGACGCAGAAGCTGCAGAACTTGTCGCACCCCTCCTGCACCGTCAGGAAGGCGGTGTAGCCCTTGACCCCGCGCATCGACGGGCCGCCCGCGTTCAGGGCGTCAAACTTTTCGTTGGGCGCGAAGTCCGCGCCGATCCGCTCGCCGCGCGACCGCGCCGTGCGCGTCAGCAGTTCCGGAAGCTGGTGATAGGCCTGGGGTCCGACGACGATGTCGACCGCCGGTTGGCGCAGCATGATCTCCTCACCCTCGGCCTGGGCGACGCAGCCGGCGACGGCGATCGTCATCCGCGCCTCGCCGCGTGCGATCTTGCGCTCACGCAGTTCCCGCATCTTGCCGAGCTCGGAATAGATCTTCTCGGCCGCCTTCTCGCGGATATGGCAGGTATTCAGGATGACGAAATCGGCGGCTTCGACCTCGTCGGTCGTGGCGTAGCCCAGCGGGCGCAGGACATCGGCCATTCGTTCCGAGTCATAGACGTTCATCTGGCAGCCGTAGGTCTTGATGAACAGCCGCTTGGGCCCCGGGATCGGGGCGGCGGAAGTGTCAACCTCCGGAGCAGTCAGGATCGCGGACATGACGCGCTCCTCGGTGTCGCGCCAAGGGCCTGCAAGATCACGAAGCCGGCAAGGATCAGGACAGCTGGCCGGGATCGACGCGAGCAGCGTTGCGCGTGTAGATCAGGCCCTCGCGCTTGGACGGCTCGGCGCCTTCAATGGCCTTGCCGTAAAGCTCCAGCTTGTGCCCGACCAGTTCGAAGCCGAGGCGTTCGGCGATCTCGGTCTTCAGCCGTTCGATCTCGGCGTCGAAGAACTCGATGACTTCGCCGGTTCTGGTGTCGATCAGGTGATCGTGGTGATCGTCGCCGGCCTCTTCATAGCGGCTGCGGCCGTCGCCGAAGTCGTGCTTCTCGACCACGCCCGCCTCTTCAAACAGTCGCACGGTGCGATAGACGGTGGCGATCGAGATGTGCGGATCGATGGCGGAGGCGCGGCGGTACAGCTCCTCCACGTCGGGGTGATCCTCGGCGCTGCCGAGAACGCGGGCGATCACCCGGCGCTGTTCGGTCATGCGCATGCCGCGCTCGGCGCAGAGTTTTTCAATCCGGTCCATGGGCTGTGAAGATAGAGGGGCGAACCCCCCGTGGGAAGCCGTTCAGACCAAGTTGAGAACCAGAAGCAGGGCATCTGCGGCCGGGCCGTCCGCACGCGGATAATAGCGCGGTCGTCGTCCCGCCGCCTCGAAGCCAAGCGCGCCGTAGAGGGAGCGGGCTGGAGCATTGTCCTCGGCCACTTCCAGGAACATCCGCGTCACGCCTATCGCGGCCGCGCGAACCGTCGCGTTACGGAGCAGACGGGCGCCCAAGCCCTTCCGGCGGGCGGCGGGCCGGACGGCCAGAGTTAGAATCTCCGCTTCGTCGGCGACGGTGCGGATCAGGACGAAACCGTCCGCGTCGCCTTCCAGAAAGACGCCGGCCTGACCCAGAAGTTCGGCGAAGGCCGTCGCGGGCCACGGCGTGTCGAACGCTGCCGCGTGCAGGCCAGCGAGCCCTCGGGCCAGATCGCCCGGATCGGCCACGGTCGTCATGCGCCCGAGACGACGGGGCGTGCCTGACCGGGCAGGCGCGTCGGCGGGGTCGCGTCGGGCGCGCGCAGATAGAGGGGGCTCGGCGGATGGTTCGCGGGGTCGAGCGCAACGGTCAGGGCGGCGAGTGCGGCCGGGTCGGGCGCGGTCACTGTCGAAACCTCGCCTCCGACCAGGGTCGCACCCGACCCTGTGATGCGCCAGGACCGGTCGGCGAGGCGCGCGATGGCGTCTTCCAGCGACACGGCCTCCGGCTCCGACGCCGGGTGACCTGTCTCAAACAGCTGCAGATAGACCTGCCCCCGGCGAGCATCGATCACAGCCGCCGTCGCTCCCTGTCCGCCATCGGCGGACCAGGCCAGGGCAGCCAGGGTCGATACGCCGACAACCGGCTGACCGAGCGCCGCGCCGAGTCCCTGGGCGAAGGCCAGTCCGACCCGCAGGCCGGTGAACGAACCAGGGCCGACGGTGACGCCGATCCGATCCAGCGCTTCGAACCCGCCGCCGGCCTCCGCCACCGCGTCGCGGACGAAACCGCCCAGCCGTTCGGAGTGACCGCGGGCCATGACCTCGGACCGCAGGCCCAGGGCGCGGCCCTCCTCGAACACTGCAGCGGTGCAGGCGTCCAGCGCCGTGTCGATGACCAGCACCCTCATCGGGCGCACCCGATCAGGACGCGGGCGCCAGGGCCTCGGTGATCCGCGCCAGGGCCTGTCTCAGGGTTCGATCGCGGATCAGCGGGAAGGCGGCGGCCACAGCTCGCCCTTCGGGCGTCGCGGTCATGACACGCAGACGTGACAGGTCGTCGCTCTCCGACGCGCGATCCGGAAACAGCGCGCCCGGCGCGACCCCCAGGGCGATTGCGATGTCGTTCAGACGCGACGCCGAGACCCGGTTGGCCCCCGACTCGTATTTCTGGACCTGTTGCGGGCTGACGCCGAGCCGTTGAGACAGGGCCGTCTGCGACAGACCCAAGGCCGCACGCCGCGCCGCAATGCGCTGTCCGACCAGGGCGTCGATGGCGGCGGGCGAACGGGGCATGCGGGCGGCTCCGGCTTTGCTGCTGACCGGATCGTTTCATGTCGCCGCGCAAAATGCAACCTTTTCGTTTCATTCCTCCAGCCTCGCGCGGACAGCCGCCACCCGGGATACCGAGTTGCGGTCCAGACTGGTCTCGGCCCCCAGTCCGGCCGGACCGCCCTTCACATACAGCCGGTCGCCGTCGGCGCTCTGGTACAGCCGGACCAGTCGCGTCCCGTCCGCCAGATCGATGACGCAGCCCTGGTCCCGGCGCGGCCAGCGGCCCGGATCGAACTCCAGCACCACCCCGGACGCGGCCCAGGGCGCGAGGTCGTCGTTTGAAAGCTGCATCCGTTCGGTCGCTTTGGCATGCCGCCCGGGCGGCGGACTGAAGGCACGGCCGAGGCTTTCGACGCCGGTCGCTGGCGGTGCAGGCGACGGACCTTCCCGCACCAGTATCAGGGCGAGATCCTCGGGTGTCGCGTCCAGGGCGCCCGTCAGGCGGCGCTGGACATCGGGGCGAAACAGGCCCGGCCGTTTGCCGCTTTCATAGAGACCCCAGCCCTGGCTGGTCATGCCGATGCGGGCGCCGGCCTCCGCCTGACTGAGGCCGACGGCGCGGCGCAGGGTCGCCAGTCCCTCGCCGAGGGCGGCGGCGTCCGAGTCGGATGCGAAGCGGGCCATGCCGGATTGTGCCTCAGACGCCAGTGTCAGGCGAGACGGAAACGTTTCACGTCGCTCAAGCAGCAGATGACCGTGTCGCAAGCGATTGCGGTCAGAAACGGGCGATCGGCGGGCCCCTAGATGACCTGTTCGACGCTGGTCACTTCGGGGACGTAGTGTTTCATCATCTGCTCGACCCCGGCCTTCAGCGTCATGGCCGAGGAGGGGCAACCGGCGCAGGCGCCGCGCATGCGCAAGCGCAGGATCCCGCTTTCCTCGTCGAAGGCGTCAAACAGGATGTCGCCGCCGTCCTGGGCCACGGCGGGGCGGATGCGGCTGTCGAGCAGAGCCTTGATCTCGGCCACGATCTCAGTGTCCTCGGCGCCGTCATCGACGCTCTTCTCGCCGTCGCGCAGCAGGGGCGCGCCGGAGACGAAATGATCCATGATCACAGACAGGATCTCCGGCTTCATCTCCGACCAGTCGCGGCCGTGTTCGACCTTCGTCACCGAGACATAGTCGGCGCCGAAGAAGACGCCGGAGACGTCCTCCAGGGTGAACAGAGCCTCGGCGAGCGGCGAGGCCGTCGCCTGATCGATCGACAGGAACTCGCGCGAACCGCCGGGGGCCACATCGCGACCGGGCAGGAACTTCAGTGCGTTCGGGTTCGGGGTCGGTTCGGTCTGGATGAACATGGGCTGGAGATGCGCTCGACTGGGGCGGTACGCAAGGGCGGCTCCGTGCGCGTCAGACTCGAACAACGGAGTGTGGATCGTTCGTAGAATCTGGTCGGTCCGCACTCCAAAACACCGTCCGAAGCGTCCGATGCGTCCGCCCATTGATCTTTCGCGCGAGGAAGGAGAGGGGGCCGCAACTCCAAAAAGAGAGTCGACAGAGTCGACAGACTCGACATCGGGCGGCTGGCTGGCTGGCTGGCGATGTCAAAGACCGGCAGCAGTGTCTCACGGTTTTCGACGGCGGCTGGAATAGAGCTCTATTTCAGGACCGGCCTTTGTTTTCAAAGATGCAATGCGGGCGTCCGTTGATGGGTATGGCGCCTTTTCCCTCCCACTCGGAGGAGGGTCGTCGCGGAGCGACGGGGTGGGCAGGGCAGGCCGATGCGGATGCAGGCCTGTGAGGTTTGCCTTGCCGGCCCCGCCCGGTCTCCGCTTCGCTTCAACCGCCCTCCGGGCAGGGGGAGGGAGAAGGTGTTGTGCTTGAACATGATCGTTTGCCGGACTCGCGAAGCGGTTCCTCCTCAGCCGATCAGGCTCTACGCCAGATCCTCGATCTCGGCGTCGGTCAGCTCTCCCGGCACGATGGTGACCGGTAGTTTGCGCCCGCCGAAGGCGGCGCCCTGTTTCAGCACCGCCGACACCAGAGGACCCGGACCCCGGCTGCCGGTCCCGGCGGCCAGGACCAGGATCTTGATCTCAGGATCGTCGCCGCAGACCTTGCGGATGGCCGCCTGGGGCTCGCCCTCCTCGATCAGGAAGACCGGCTGGGCCCCCGAGCGTTCCTGCGCCTCTTCGCCCAGCCGGTTCAGAAGCGCTTCGGCCTCGGCCCGCTGCTGGCGCTGGATTTCGTCGCGCACCCCGGCCCAGTGCTCGTCCGACCCCCCCGGAATGATCCGCAGAAGGGCCACCCTGCCGCCGGTCGACCGCGCCCGGCGCGAGGCATAGCGCAGGGCCGCCTCGAACTCGGGGCTGTCGTCAACGACGACGAGAAACTTCCGGGCCATCAAAGCGCGCCCACGACCTGGCGGATCTGGCCATTGGCGATGGTCAGTTTGGCGAAGGTCCAGCCCGTGCCCGAGGCCTCGATCTCGTCCACGGCGGCGCGAACGCCTTCGACCACGGCCTGACGCGGTCCGATCCAGGCGTCCACGGCCGCTTCGGCGGTCGACTCGGTGTCGCCCACCGCCGGTTCGGAGGCCAGAGCCACCGCGCGGGTGAGGGCGACCTGTTCGGCCATCAGGTCCTCGATCAGGCGACGCACGGCCAGGCGGTCGAAATGATCGCCCGACGGCACGGCGCCGGCCGCGGCGCGCAGGCGGTCGAAGTCGAAGGCCGCGCCCACCTGGTGATAGAGGCGCGCCATCCGGGGCTCGGACCAGCCGGCGTCCCTCGCCAGATCACCGACGTCGGCCGTGGCGACCAGGGGACGCAGCATGGAGATGGTCTGGGCAAGGGCCTCGCCCACCCCCATGCCGGCGAACAACTTCAGCCGATTGGCCAGACGCCCCTGTTCGAAGCGCGACAGGACATCACCGCCCGCGCCCCGCAGAGCATCGGCCGCCGGGCGATAGGCCTCGATCAGTCCCTGGACCGTCGCCCCCGCCTTGCCTGCGCGACGGGCCAGCCAGAAGGTCTGGCGCCGCAGGACGGTAGAGATTTCCAGATAGAGGGCCGTCTGGGTCTCGGCCGGGACCGTGAGGTCCAGCACACTGACCGCGTCCCAGGCCTCGTCGAGGCGGAAGACCCGCCGCGCGGCCTCGAAGGCGATGACCAGGGCCGTCGTGTCACACCCGGCCGCTGCCCGCACGCGATCGGGGAAGGTCGGACCCGTCATGTTGACGATCTCGTTGCACAGAACCGTGGCCACGATCTCGCGCCGCAGCCGGTGGCCGCGCATCTGCTCCTCGAACCGGGCCAGGGGTTCGGGGAAGTAGCGGACCAGGGTCTCCTCGAAGAACGGATCCTCCGGCGCCTTCGAGGCCACGATCTCATCGGCGAGTTCGAGCTTGGAGTAGGCCATCAGCACGGCCAACTCCGGCCGGGTCAGGGCCAGGCCCGCCAACTTCATCTCGCCGATGCGGACGTCACCCGGGAGACCCTCGACCTTGCGGTCCAGTTTGCCCCGCGCGGTCAACGCCTGCATGAAGCGCTGCTGGGTGTCGAGCGCGCCGGCCCCCTCAGCCTGCTGCAGGGTCAGGGCCAGGGTCTGGTCGTAGTTGTGGGCCAGGACCTTCAGCCCGACCTCTTCGGTCATCGAGGCCAGAAGGGGCACGCGCTCCGCCAGAGGCAGGACGCCGTTGGTGACCGCCGAGCCGATCAGGATCTTGATGTTGACCTCGTGGTCGGAGGTGTCGACCCCGGCCGAGTTGTCGATGGCGTCGGTATTGATGCGTCCGCCACCGGCCGCGAAGGCGATCCGCCCCGCCTGGGTGAAGCCGAGGTTGGCCCCCTCTCCCACCACCTTGACCCGCAGTTCGTCAGCGTTGATGCGCAGGGCGTCGGTGCCCTTGTCCCCGACCTGGGCATCCGTCTCGAGCGCGGACTTCACATAGGTGCCGATGCCGCCGAGATAGAGCAGCTCCGCCGGCGCCTTCAGGATGGCGCGGATCAGGCTGACGGGGTCCAGGGCCGTCTCGGTGATGTCGAGGGCGGCGCGGATCTCCGGGGTCAGTTCAATCGACTTGGCCGAGCGCGAGAAGACCCCGCCCCCGGTGGAAATCTTCGCCTTGTCATAGTCCTGCCAGGACGAGCGCGGCAGGGCGAACAGGCGGTTCCGCTCTTCCCACGACGGGGCCGGGTCCGGGGTCGGGTCGATGAAGATGTCGCGGTGGTCGAAGGCGGCGACCAGTTTCGAGGCCCTGGATAGCAGGAGGCCGTTGCCGAACACGTCGCCCGACATGTCGCCGACGCCGACCACGGTGAAGGGCTCGGTCTGGATGTCCTTGCCGATCTCGCGGAAGTGGCGCTTGACCGCCTCCCAGGCGCCCCGCGCCGTGATGCCCATGGCCTTGTGGTCGTAGCCGACCGACCCGCCCGAGGCGAAGGCGTCGTCGAGCCAGAAACCGTAGTCGGCCGAGACCCCGTTAGCGATGTCGGAGAAGGTCGCCGTCCCCTTGTCAGCGGCCACGACCAGATAGGGATCGTCCCCCTCGAAGGCGACGACGTTGGCGGGATGGATGACATTGCCGTCGGCGGCGATGTTGTCGGTGATGTCCAGCAGGCCCGACAGGAAGGTCTTGTAGGCGCGGATGGCCTCGGCCTGCTGGGCGTCGCGATCGCCGCCGGCGCGCACGATACCCGACAGGTATTTCGGGAAGAAGCCGCCCTTGGAGCCGACTGGCACGATGACGGCGTTCTTGACCTGCTGGGCCTTCACCAGACCCAGGACCTCGGTGCGGAAATCGTCGCGGCGGTCCGACCAGCGCAGGCCCCCGCGCGCGACCGGGCCGAAGCGCAGGTGGACGCCCTCGATGTGCGGCGCCCAGACGAAGATCTCGCGATAGGGTTTGGGCAGGGGCAGGTCGTCGAGTTCGCGCGAGGCGATCTTGATCGAGATGTGCGGCTTGAAGCCGCCATCGGCCGTCGCCTGGTAATAGTTGGTGCGCTTGATCGCCCCGACCAGGGCCATCATCCGGCGCAGCGCCCGGTCATGGTCCAGCGACTTCACGTCCATCAGCAGGGCGTTGATCTTGTCCGTCAGTTCGGTGCACGCCGACGCACGATCATCGGCCGGACCCCCGTGAGCCGGGTCGAATTTGCAGGCGAAGAAGGACAGAAGGGCGCGGGCGATGGCGGGATAGTCGCGCAGCGCCTCTTCCTGCAACGCCTGGGAGGGATCGAGACCCGTCTGCTGGCGATAACGGGCCAGGGTGCGGATCAGGGCGGCCTCGCGCCAGCCGACGCCGAGTTCGAGCACCAGACGGTTGAAACCGTCGCTCTCGGTCTGGCCGGACCAGACGGCCGAGAAGGCCACTTCGAACGGGCCCTTGATGTCGCCGAACTCGAGCGCTGCGCCGCGCGGATCCTCCAGCAGGAATTCGTGAACGTGGATTTCCTGGGCCGAGCCGGTCTGGCCGGCGGGCCGGATGGCGTGGCCGAATTCCTCCAGCGTCTTCAAACCCATATCGGCCAGGACCGGCAGAACGTCGGACAAGGGCACCGCCGCGCCGCGACGATAGAGTTTGAAACGGAATTGCAGCGGGCTGTCGTCGGCATGGCGGAAGGCGCGCACGGCGACAGGTTCGCCGACGGTCGTGTCGCCCGTCTCGTTCAGGCGATCGATTTCCTGCAGGTCATTGACCGCCTCTGCGGCGTCGTAGCGATCCCGGTAGCCCGGTCCGAAGGCTTCGGCCCAGCGGGCGCTCATGGAGCCGATCTGGCTGTCGTCGACCTCGGCGGCGCGGAGTGCGCCCTCGAAGCGATCGACCCAGCTGCGGCCGGTCTCGATGATCTCGGCGTCCAGAGCCCGCGCGTCCGGAGTCGGATGATCGCCGGGGGTCACGCCGATGATGTAGTGGATGCGCACCAGGGGCGCGTCCGACAGCTGCGGATACCAGGCCGACAGACGTCCGCCCCAGGCCCGGGCCAGGATGCGGCCGATCCGCTCGCGCACCCCGGCGTCGAACCGCTCGCGCGGCACGAAGGCGAGGACGGAAACAAACCGGTCGAACGGGTCTTTGCGGGTGAAGATCTTGATCCGGGGCCGGTCGAACAGGTGCAGGATGCCCAGAGCCGTCGTCAGCAGCTCGTCTTCCGAAATCTGGAAGAGTTCGTCCCGGGGATAATTCTCCAGGATGTTCTTCAACCGCTTCTCGTTGTGACTGCCGGGCGCCTTTCCGGCGCGGTCGAGGACCTTGGCGACCTTCCTGCGGATCAGCGGCACCTGTGACGGCGGTCGGTCATAGGCCTCGGCGGTGAACAGGCCGACGAAGCGGGTCTCGCCCGAAGGACGGCCGTCGTCGCCGTACCGTTTGACGCCGACGTAATCCATATAGGCGCGGCGATGGACGCGGCTGCGCAGATTGGCCTTGGCCACGGTGACCGGATCCGACAGGTCGATCTGGCGCTTCATCTGGGCGGTCAGGACGGCGGGCTCCGAGGTGCGCCTCAGAACCGTCCGCTCGGGATCGCGCAGGACGCCGACGCCGGCGGCGGACTGGTCCAGCGGGGCCTCGGCCGCATAGCCGCCGTCCGAGGTGCGCGGATAGTCGTAGTCGCGGGCGCCCAGGAAGACGAAGGCGTCGTCGTTGAGCGAGCGCAGGAACTCCAGGTTCTCGGCCACGATCTCCGGGTCGATGCCGCCTGGGCAGGCTTCCAGATGGGCGATCGAGCGCGCCATCAGTTCGTTCATGGCCGGGTAGTCGGCGACGGCGGTGTGCACGTCGGCCAGGGTCTGTTCGACGCCGGCCTTGAGCGCCTCGCGGCGTTCGGGCGGCAGGGGATCGATGACAAGGACGATCAGGGATTCCCGGGCGTCGGCGGCGGCCTTGCGCGTGCCGTCAGCCTGTCGGGCCAGATTCAGGACCGGGTGGAACAGGGCGCGGACCGAAACGCCGGTGTCCGCCAGTTCGCCCATGACGCTGTCGACCAGGAAGGGCCTGTCGTCCTGAACGATGCGAAGGACGTCATAGGGGGTCGCGCGGCCCCCGGCGGCGGACAACGGCTGGACCAGAACCCGGGATTCGCCTGGCGTCCTGCGTTCAGCCCAGCGCCAGGCGTCGGCCAGAACGGCGCCGACGTCTTCTCCCGCCAGCTCCGGCGTCTCGTCCTCGGCGTAGTCTTCCCAGGACTGGGTGACGAAAGACTGCTCCAGCCCGTCCAGGGTCCCTCCGCCTCCCAGAGCCTCCGCGAAGGCCCGTTGCAGCGCCTCCGGGCTGGAGGGCTGGGAGGAGGTGCGGAGGTCGCCGGGCATGGGCAGGGTCTCGAAAGGCGCGGCAGGGCCGCCAGGGTCTGGACCGGACGCTATCGATCGATTGTTACTGCGGTATCACCAAGACGACGCGTCCCGTCCCTGATGGCTGGATAGGCCGGTCCGCGCGGCCGGGGAAGGCCGGAAACGACAAACGCCGGGTCCTCTTTCGAGAACCCGGCGTCTGATCACCGTTCACTGATCGAGGGGAAGATCAGAAACGGTAGTTCATGCCGATCCGGACCGCATGCAGGCCGAAGCGGCCGTTGGAGCGTCGCATGTCCGTACCCGTGGTGTTGGGGGTCAGAACGAAGGGATTGGTTGCGATTGCATTGCCCCGCCCGACGCGGATGTCGAAGTCGGGCGCTTCCAGCGAGGTGTAGAGATACTCACCGGTCACGCTGAGGTTCGGAGCCAGCATGTATTCAACGCCGCCGCCGGCCTGGTAGCCGTCGGCCTGGTCGTCATCCGTAGTGGCGGTGAAGCTGTTCTGGGTGTTCGACGAGTAGAACTGGTTCGACATTTCGCCGGTCGCGCCGCCTGCCGTGCCATAGATCAAGGCCGGACCCAAGGCGTAGCCGACCCGGGCGCGCAGGGCGGCCAGGTTCTGCAGCTTGCGCTCGAAGGTGTAGGAGGCCGGCGTGGTCGAATAGGAGGTCACGCTGTCTTCAGCGCCCGCAAAGCCCGAGTATTCCGCCACGGCTCCGACCACGAAAGAGCCGAACTGGAAGTCCCAGCCTGCGCGAATGCCGCCTTCGGAGCCGCTGGCGTCGTCATCACAGCCGGCGGTCGGCACATTGCTGTTGGCCGAGCCGCCGCACGAACCGGCGCTGAAGGCGTCGGCGCCAGTCGTAGTGACGACCGTATCGCCGAAGTTTCCGTCCAGGTTTCGGTCGAACCGGAGACGCTCGTCGTCCTGGTCGTTGGCCTTTGTGGCGCTGCCGTAGACGCCGACATAGGGGCCCGACCAGTCGGGCGTGGCGGCCCCGTTCGGCATCCAGTTCTGGGCCATGGCCGGCGCGGCGACACCCATGAGAAGCAGCGCCGTGGCGGCCGTGGAGATGATTTTGATCATGTTTTTCCGTCCTTGGTCGAACGCGACGCAGAAGCGCGGCGAGGCAACCCTTCCGGCGAGCCTAACGACAGGGACGTCCGCGCGTTCCTCACAGATGCGGTGCGCGCGTGGATTTCAGGGAGGGCGGGGTGCTCAACGCATCACTGATTCGGCAAAGAAAAAGGCCGTCGGACGGGCGTCCGACGGCCTCTCTTGGACCGGCGCTGGAGGGGGGAACGGGCGCCGGTCGATGCCGCCGCGGCCTTGGGGAGGGGAGGGGGCCGCGACGTCTGGATGGCAGATGGGATCGACAGAACCGGGCCGCAAGGGGTCGGGTTTCAGGGTTCTGCGACTCCGGCGCGCGGCGGTTTGACGCGGGCCGGACGGCGGGCCGGCGGCTTGTGCGGCCGCTCTTCCTCCGCCTCGTCGGCAAAGGGCCTGCCGTTCCCCGACAGGAGGATCGCGATCCACATCGATCCCTTGAACTCGGCCAGGATCGCCATGGCCATGACCGCAAGGGGCGTCGACAGGAACATGCCGACCACGCCCCACATCTTGCCCCACAGGGCCAGGGCCAGAAGAACCGCGACCGGGTCGATGTTCTGGTTTTCGCCCTGCATGCGCGGCTGGATCGCGTTGCCGACCACGAACAGGATCAGCTGCAGCCCCACCAGCAGGATCAGGGCCGGCCAGTAGGTCGGGAATTGGACCAGGGCGAACAGGGGCGGCGCGAGACCGGCGATCGCTCCGCCCAGCACCGGAATGAAGCCGACCACGAAGATGACGAAGGTCCAGAACTCGGCGTTCTGCAGGCCCACCAGACGCATCAGGATCCAGGCGGCGACGCAGATGATGCCCCCGGTCACGGTCTGGACCCACAGATAGCCCTCGACCCCGCTGCGCACGCGCTCGAACACCTCGCTGGCCTCCTGGCGCGCCTCCCGGTTGGGGAACAGATTGACCAGCTTGCGCCGGAAGCCCGTCTGGGCCGCCAGCAGGAAGGCCAGGTAGACCATGACGAAGAAGGCGCCGGAGACAACCCCCTGCACCTGGAAGGCCAGGGTGGTCAGATAGCCGCGGATATCCAGCCCGGCGAACAGCTCATGGGCCGTCGGGGGCGTCGCCATGCCGAACAGCCGCCCGCCGTCAGCGATGATGGCGTCGATCCGGGGCCCGATGCCGCTGGACACCCCCGAGGCGTCGGTGAAGAACCCGGCCGCCCCGTTCACGATGAAGGCGATGGAGGCCAGGAAAGCCAGGACCACGACGGCCAGGGCCGCCGTCCCGGCCCAGTGACGGGGCAGACGCGTCCGGTCCTCGATGAACCGCTTCACCCCGTCGATCATGATCAACAGGAAGATCGCCATCGCCAGCGGCGTCAGGATGTCCCGCAGCCAGTAAAGCGCCGCGCCTCCAGCCACCACGGCCAGGGTCACCAGGGCATTGCGGGCCACAGTCGATGTCGGAACGGCGATCGGTGGTTTCATGACTGGTCTTTTCGGGGGCGTTGCAGCGCCGGTCAATCGTCGATTGGCTATGGCCCGCGCCACGGCTAATCATCAGCATCTAGAGCAGGATCGGCTGAGGAGGAATCGTTTCGCGAGTCCGCTGATACCGTGAATCCTGCTCCAGATATCAGCGAGAGCCTGATTCACGCTTTTGACAGAAGTGCAAAGTGCTTCCGTCTCAAACGATCAGGCTCCAGGGAGACCACCGCATGACCGATGCCGCCGCCAGCCCCGGCCTGTTCCTGGGCCAGTCCGCCGATGGGGCAACGACCAAGAGCGAGATCCTGCTGTGGAATCGGGCCAACCGGCACGGGGTGATCGCGGGTGCGACCGGCACCGGCAAGACCGTCACGCTGCAGATCATGGCCCAGGGCTTTTCCGAGATGGGCGTCCCGGTCTTCTGCGCCGACGTGAAGGGAGACCTTTCGGGCATCAGCCAGGTCGGAACCCCGAATGAGAAGCTGCTGGCCCGCGCCGCCGGGATGAACCTGACCCTGGCGCCGAAGGCCGCGCCGACGGTGTTCTGGGATCTGTACGGACAGAAGGGCCACCCCGTCCGGGCAACCGTATCGGAGATCGGGCCGCTGCTGATGGCGCGGATGCTGGACCTCAATGACGTGCAGGAAGGCGTCCTGACCGTCGCCTTCCACGTCGCCGACAAGGAGGGCCTGCTGCTGCTGGACCTCGACGACCTGCGCTCCATGCTGACCTATGTCGCCGAGAACGCCGCCCGCATCGGCCGCGAGGTCGGCAATGTCGCCCCCGCCTCGATCGCCTCGATCCAGCGCGCCCTGCTGCAGCTGGAACAGGACGGCGGCGACGCCTTCTTCGGCGAACCCGCTCTGAAACTGACCGACATGATGCGGACTTCGCTGGACGGCCAAGGACGTGTTTTGGGTCAGGTCAATGTGCTCGACTCGACGCGCCTGATGAACAGCCCGCGCCTGTATGGCGCCTTCCTGCTTTGGCTGATGTCCGAGCTGTTCGAACAGCTGCCCGAGATCGGCGACCCCGAGAAACCTCGTCTCGTCTTCTTCTTCGACGAGGCCCACCTGCTGTTCAGGGATGCGCCCAAGCCCCTGCTGGAAAAAGTCGAACAGGTCGTGCGCCTGATCCGGTCCAAGGGGGTCGGGATCTATTTCATCACCCAGAACCCTGCCGATATCCCGGACAGCGTCCTGGCCCAGCTCGGCAACCGCATCCAGCATGCGCTGCGGGCCTACACCCCGTCCGATCAGCGCGGACTGAAGGCGGCCTCGGACAGTTTCCGGGTCAATCAGGCCTTCGATACGGCCGACGCCATCCAGGCGCTGGGCACTGGCGAGGCCCTGGTCTCAACGCTGGACGAGAAGGGGGCGCCGCGCGTCGTCGCCCGCACCCTGATCCGTCCGCCGGACAGCCGCCTGGGGCCCGCCACCGATGCCGAACGCGCCGCCGTTATGGCGGCCGGCCCGGTGAACGGTGTCTATGACACCGTCGCGGACCGCGAGTCCGCCGAGGAAATCCTCGCCGCCCGCCGCGCGCAAACGGAGGCCGCGACCGCACCTGCCGCGAAGCCTGCGCCGCAAGGTCGTGCTCCCGCGGCTCCGAAGGCGCCGCCCGCGCCCAGGGCGCCGCGCAAATCGAACCGTCAGACTCCGATGGAGGCCCTGACCAAGTCGGTCCTGCGCACGGCAGGCTCTACCCTGACACGGGAACTGCTGCGCGGCATTCTGGGAGGCTTGCGCCGCTAGGCTAGACCATCGAGCCCAGACGGGCGTTGGCCAGTTCGGCGATGACGGTCGTAACCTGGGCGCCCGACCCCGTCTGGGACAGGAGTTTGGACAGATGGGGCGACAGTTTGCGGGTGTCGACCAGCACCATGGCCCAGCCGAGGAACAGCTGGGCCTGAACCGGCCAGCGAGCCAGGACGCGCACATTGCGGTGCCGCGGGTCGGCCTCGATGTCCGCCATCAGGGCGGTCAGCGCTTCGGGATCACCCTCCAGCACCTGGACGAAGGTTCCTGCCTGATAGGCCAGCGCGCCGGTGATCCGGCGTCGGCCATTGTTGCGCACCGAGGTCGCCACGATCTCTGACAGGTCCATCGGACCGTCGGCTGCGCCCACAGTATCGCTGCGATACACGAGGCGTTCGAGCACGCGCTCCGTGAGGGGCTGCGGCGTGCGAACGGTCGGGGATGTCATGGGAGGATGGCCAGGCGGCGAATCCGCCGCCCATCTAGGCGCTTTTCACCAGAAACCCTAACAGCGCGGGAATTCAGCGGGGAGAGTCAGGGTCTCGCAACCAGCCGCCACATGCGCAGGGGATGCCGCACAGCCCCGGCCTCTGCCCCCGCGGCCTCGCCCCGGCCCATGTAGAGATCGGCGCGCACCGGGCCGCGAATGGCCGAGCCGGTGTCCAGCGCCATGACCAGGCCGGTGTAGCCATGCCGCGCCCCGACCAGGTTTCCGGCGCCGGCCGAGATCCACACCAGATCACCATAGGTCCAACTGGCCGGATCCACCGCGATAGCCCGCCGCGCCTGCAGGGGAACGCCGGCCGCGCCCGCCGGATGTCCGCCGTCGTCGGGGTCCAGCGAGAAATAGATGTAGCGGGGGTTCAGGGCCGTGATCGCCCGCGCCTCCGGCCCGCGATGGGCCGCCAGCCAGGCGCGGATCGCGTCGCCCGAGGTTCCGTTCGTCGGCAGGAGGCCGCGCTCCGCCATCGGCCGGGCGATGCCGACGAAGCTCCGCCCGTTGTCAGCGGCATAGGCGGCGCGCGCCTTGGATCCGTCCTCGAACGTCAGATAACCGGACCCCTGGATCTGGAGGAAGAACAGGTCCTCGGCGCGCATCCAGGCCAGGGGCGGCGAGGGCGAGGGCCCGGCCTCGATCACGGCGCGCTCGTCCAGAACCTGGCCGCGCGACCAGCCGGAGGGGCGGCCGAGAACGGGGGTATCGAACTCCCGGTCCGGGGTGCGCCGGGCCGGGTACTCGGGAGCAAAATAGGCGGTCAGCAGGGGCGACCGGCTCTCGGCGGGTGGAGCTTCCACGATCCCGAAGCCGTCCTCGAAGAAGGCCCTGGCCATGGAAGGCGTCACCGGGCGTGATGTCCGCCTGATGTGCTGGGCTCGCTCGCACTGACGCACGGCAGCCGGCTCACGCGCGACGCGGCAGGTCTCGGCATAGGCCTGGAAGGCGGCGAGGTGGTCTTCATCGGCCCAGCCGGGAAGGCTCTGCGGGCCCGGCAGGCTGGAAACCTGCGGCGGAGCGGTGGGCGTGGGACCCGTCGGCGAGACCGGAGGCCCGGACCGGGGCGTCGCACACCCCGCCAGGAGCAGGAGCGCGCCCGCCATTACGAGCCTCAGGTCGAGTCCCAAGGCGCGGCCGTCCCTAGGCGTTGGCGGGTTCGACGCGGGCGAGGACCCAGTTGGGGTCTGCGGCCCCCAGGGACCGTTCGAAGGTCCAGTGCTCGGCCGTGCGACGCTCTTCGATGCGGGGCTCGGCCGGAGCGCCCGGAGTCGCCTCGGCCTCGGGCGGAATGACCTTGGAGCGGATCTCGGCCAGAAACCGGACCTTGGCGACAGCGCGGTCGCCCTCGGCCGAGGCCAGTTCCAGGTCGGCGCGCGGCGCATGCAGGAATTCGACCTGCTCGGTCTCGCCCCGGGTCTCGCGGGCGGCGATGCCGGTCTCGAACGAGGCGAGGACCGCGGGGGTCAAAAGCGGCTTCAGGGCCGCGCGATCGCCGGAGGCATAGCCCCGCACGATGGTTTCATAGGCCTGGCGGGCGCCGTCAATGAACTTGGCCGGATCGAAGGCCGGGTCGCGGGCGCGCAGCGAGGCGGCGGCAGCCAGGGTGGCGGCGTCAAGCGCGGGCACGCGGGCCTGGGCTTCGGGACCGGTCACGCCCGTAGCGGGCAGGGCTGGCGTCTTGGCGTCCTCCTGCGGCTGACGGCCGACCTTCTTGCCCAGCACATTGTAGAGCTGGAACAGGACGACCGCGGCGATTACGGCGAAGATGACGAGCTGGAACTGTACCGGCACGGGGTATCCCTGGGATGGCGTCCTGATCCCGACCATGAGGGCCGGGCGCGTCGGACAGGACGATTACGGTCTGATATGGGCGTGCGCAAGCCGCGACGCACCCCGGGCGAGTTGTGACATGCCGCCGCGACCCCTCAGCGCGCCCCGAACCCGCTCAGGCAGCGAGCCGCCGCGCGGCGGGCGGTAGCTTCCTGGAAGAGGGAAAGTTGCGGGACGTCCGGGCTGATGCTAGTCGCGGCGCCTCGCTTTTCCGCCATATTGAACGGCTTCGCCTCCATGACCGACGTTTCGCCCGCCGACGCCAACGGCGCCAACCCGACCGAACGCCCCGCCACCCTGGGCTTCCGCATCCTGGCGCAGTACGTCCGCGACCTGTCGTTCGAGAACCCCAGGGCCCCCGACAGCCTGCGCCTCGAGGGCAAGCCCCAGATCGACATGGGCGTCGAGCTCAACGCCCAGGGTCGTCCCGACGGCCTGTTTGAAGTCGACGTCAAGCTGTCGATCAAGGCCTCGACCGACACGATGCCGGTCTTCCAGGTCGAGCTGCTGTACGGCGGCCTGTTCCAGCTCGAAGGCGTGCCGGAAGACGCGATCGAAGCGATGCTGCTGATCGAATGCCCGCGCTATCTGTTCCCCTTCGCCCGGGAGATCGTGGCCGGGGCGACCACGGACGGCGGCTTCTATCCGCCCTTCATGCTGGATCCGATCGACTTCGCCGGCATCTATGCGGCGCGCCAGCAACAGATCGCCGCCCAGCCGGACGCGACCGGCCAGGCCTGAAGTCAGGCAGCGGGCTCGACGACCTCGAGCCCGTAACCGGCCCACAGCGACTGGTCCTTAAGCGTCGCCAGCAGGAAGGCGCGGTGCGCCTCGGCCTCTTCGGGGTGAATCCGCGGCGTGAGCGGCCGTGATCGTGGCTGATAGCCGCCGGCGGCCGCATGGGCTGCGGCGGCCTGGCTCTCGCGACGACTGGACAGGTCCAGCACACGCTCCTTGCCGCCTTTCAGCTCCAGATAGACCTCGGCCAGAAGGCGGGCGTCGATCAGGGCGCCGTGGAACGAACGGTCGACGAGGCTGACCTTGTAGCGTTTGCACAGGGCGTCCAGCGAGTTGGGCATGCCCGGCCAGCGCTTCTGGGCCAGCTGCAGCGTGTCGATCCAGCGGGTCTCGTGCAGCAGGGCGTGACCGCAGCGACCGCACTCATGATCGATGAAATTGCGGTCGAACTGGGCGTTGTGGGCGACGACCGGGGCCTCGCCGATGAACGCCATCAGGTCGAGGACGATCTCGGCGAATTTCGGCGCGTCCTTGACCTTGTCGTCAGTAATGCCGTGCACCCGGATGGCGTCGGCAGGGATCAGCCGCTCCGGATTGACGAACCGGTGGAAGGTCCGGCCGGTCGGCAGCAGGTCCTCGATCTCGATACAGCCGACCTCGATCAGCCGGTCGCCCGTGCGGGGATCGAAGCCGGTGGTTTCGGTGTCGAGGACGATTTCGCGGGACATGCCCTTCTAATGGGGTGTTTCGGCGGCGCCCGAAAGAGTCCGGCGGAGTGGTTTCCAGTCCGGCGCCAGAATGATCCCCACGATTTCGGCGACCCGGGTCCGGGCGGCGGCGAGGTCCCGGCCGGTGTCGATGACGAAGTCGGCGCGGCGGCGCTTGTCGCCGTCCGGCATCTGACGCGCCAGAATGGCCTCGAACCGCTCCACTGTCATTCCGGGCCGGGCCAGAACCCGGCGACGCTGGATGGCTGCGTCGGCGCTGACCACGACCACCGCATCCACGGCCCGGTCGCCACCGGTCTCGAACAGCAGGGGAATGTCGAGGACGGCCAGCTTCACGCCCGCCGCCCGCGCCGCCTCCAGATCGGTCATGCGGCCGGCGGCGACGAACGGGTGGACGAGGGTCTCCAGTCGCCGGAAGGCCGTCTCGTCGCGGCCAAGCGCTTCGGCTAGCCGCCCGCGATCCACGGCGCCGTCAACGACCACGCCCGGAAAGGCCTCGCCGACCGGCTCGACCGCCGCCCCGCCGCGGGCGTAGAGGGCGTGAACCGCGTCGTCGGCGTTCCAGATCAGGGCGCCGTGCTCGGCGAACATGGCGGTTGTGGTCGACTTGCCCATGCCGATCGAGCCGGTCAGGCCCAGCAGGATCACGCCGCCTCTCCCAGATGGGCCAGCAGCAGAGGCCTCGGGTCCAGCGCGGGCGGAGGGACGCCGAAGATGGCCTCGAACGACGGCTCCGCCTGGCCGATCAGCATGGCGAGCCCGTCCACAGTTGTCAGGCCCACGTCTCGGGCGGCCTGAAGAAAGGGCGTGATGACCGGCCTGTAGGTCATGTCCATGACGGTCGTGTCGGGATTCAGCGCCGCGAGATCCATCTCGGGCCGGACACTGAGGGCATTGACCACCAGGGCCGCACCGTAGAAGGCCGCCGGCCCCTCGGCGACCGAGACCGATCCCCCGAGATCGGCGGCGAGCGCCTCGGCCCGATCCCGCGTCCGATTGACGATGCGAACCCGCGCCCCGGCGCCGGCCAGGGCGGCCGCGGCGGCTCGTGCGGCCCCTCCGGCGCCGAGGATTACCACCGGCGATCCCGCCAATGACAGTTTCGGCGCCTGTTCCTGCAGTGCCCGCAGCAGGCCCAAGCCGTCGGCGCTGTCGGCCCTCACCTCGCCGTCGCGGAAGACGAGGATATTGGCGGATCCGCTGTCCCGCGCAGTCCCGGACGCTGAATCCGCCAGGGCGAAGGCCTGTTCCTTGAACGGAGCGGTGACGTTGACGCCGCTGAGCAGGCCGGCCCGGCCGGCGGCCAAAAGGGTTTCGAACCCGGCGGCGTCCCTCGGCGAGAAGGCGACATAGGCGGCGTCCATGCCGGCCGCCTCGATCCAGCCGTTGTGGATGACCGGGCTCAGCGAGTGGGTGACGGGATTGCCGACGATGCCGCCGACCTTCACCGCCCCCGTGATCCGGGCGCGGATCATGTCCGGATCACTCCCGCGCGCCGCAGTTGGGCCAACACGGGCCACAGCGGCATGCCCAGGACGGTGAAGTAATCGCCCTCGACGCAGTCGAAGAGCTGGGAGCCCATTCCCTCCAGCCGATAGCAGCCGACGGAACCCAGCAGGCCTTCACCCTCGGCGTCCAGATAGGCGTCGAGGAAGTCGTCGGAGAACTGGCGCATCGTCAGCCGCGCGGTCTCGACGCCTGACCAGACCACCGCGCCGTTGTTGGCCAGGGCAGCCGCGGAGTTGAGATGGTGGGTGCGGCCGCGCAGAGTGTGCAACCGCTCCCGGGCCACGGTCAGGTTCGGCGCCTTGGAGATCATGTCACCGTCGAAATCCAGAGTCTGGTCCGAGCCCAGCACCCAGGCCTCCGGATCATGCCTGGAAATCGCCAGCGCCTTGGCCCGGGCCAGCTCCAGCGCCAGTTCGGCCGGATCGATCCCAGCCAGCGAGGTCTTGATGACGTCCTCGTCCACCCCCGCGTCCTCGGCGACGAACGGCACGCCGGCGCCGGTCAGCATGGCGCGACGGGCGGCGCTGCGGGACGCGAGGATCAGCCTCTCGGTCGTTTCCCCGGTCACCAGGATGCTCCCAGACGGCGGGTGCGGCGTTCAGTCAGCAGGTTCAGGATCGCGGCCGCCGTCTCCTCGACCGAACGGCGGGTCACGTCGATGGTGGGCCAGCCCCGCTTTTCGAAGGCGCGCCTGGCCTTGATCGTCTCCTCACGCACCGCGTCCGGCTCGACGTAGGATGAGGCATGGGTGGCGTTCAGCCCGTCCAGCCGGTTCCGGCGGATCTGCACCAGCCGGTCGGGTGAGACGGTCAGACCGACGATCAGCGGATTCTTCAATCCGACCAGCCGTTCGCCGTCCTCCTGCCCCGGCACCAGAGGCACGTTCGCGGCGCGGACGCCCCGATGGGCGAGATAGATGCAGGTCGGGGTCTTGGACGTCCGGCTGACCCCCACCAGGACGACGTCAGCGCCCTCCAGCTGTTCGGCCGTGCCCTGACCGTCGTCGTGGGCCATAGCGTAGTCCAGCGCCCCGATCCGGTTGAAATAGTCGTGGTCCAGGGCGTGCTGTGCCCCGACCCGCGTCGACAGGGCCGCGCCGAGATACCGCGACAGGGCTCCGACCAGCGGATCCAGCGCCCCGATGTGCGGCATGTCGAGCGCCCGGCAACCTTCCTCCAGCTGGGCGCGCAGGTCGCGATCGACGATGGTGTGCAGGACGACGCCCGGCGCCGCAGCCACCTCTGCCAGAACTCGCTCCATCTGCTTTTCGGACCGGACAAGCGCATAGATGTGCTCGATCGGGATGACGCCGTCGAACCGGGCCGTGACCGCCTTGGCCATCGCGTTCAGCGTCTCGCCGGTCGAGTCCGAGACCAGATGGACATGGAAATAGGTCGCCAGCCGCGACGCCCCCGCGGGCCGGGCGGGGCTCATCGCAGACCCCGCGACGGGAGCGCCGGATCCCGGCGAGGGAAAACCACATCAGAGGGGGTGCGAATGGCGAGGATTCCTGTGGACCGGACTGGGCGCCGCCAACCTCGGTCGGGGCGCCGAAACCTATAGCGCGGGCCTCGCCGCCCGGCGAGCGGGGACACAGGTGGAGCACGCGCCTTGTCCGACAACGGATCATCCCCTCCCCCTGATCAGCGATCGGTTCGACTGGGGAAATGCTTAACGAATGGTAAACGCCCCCCAATCCCGCCTCGGGTCAAACGCCCGGCTGAGCCCCGGGCATTAAGGCTTTGTTAAGGGTTTTGCCCGGTTTCCACAGGCGCGCGCACAGCCACCCGGCAGTCTTTACGGGACTTGGGACAAGGCCGTCCGGTGTGGGGACGAGAGCCGATTTGTCCCCGCCTTCCCACGCCCTACCTGCTTCCTCAGATATTTCTAAGATTCTGATCAGGATAAGAGGAAGGCCGTGGGCTTGAGGGGATGCGCTCATCACCGTAGACCCGGAGTCATGAGCATCACGCCTTCGTTGATCCGGGTCCTGCAGGGTGAGACCCTTGAGCGCCCGCCCGTCTGGTTCATGCGTCAGGCTGGTCGTTACCTGCCCGAGTATCGAGCCTTGCGCGCCCAGGCCCCGGACTTCATCGCCTTCTGCCTGAACCCGGAGATGGCGGCCGAGGCGACCATGCAGCCCATGCGCAGGTTCGGCTTCGACGCCGCCATCGTCTTCGCCGACATCCTGCTCATCCCCCAGGCCCTGGGGCAGGACGTCTGGTTCGAGACCGGCGAGGGACCTAAACTCGGGTTGATGCCGTCGCCAGGTCGGATGGCTGAGCTGGCCGATGGCGCCGGAGAGCATCTGCATCAGATCGGGGAAACCCTCAGCCGGGTGCGGGCCGAACTGGAGCCGGAACGGGCCCTGATCGGGTTCGCCGGCGCGCCCTGGACCGTGGCCACCTATATGCTCGACGGCCACCATAATACGATGGGCAAGGGCGAGCGGGCCCAGGCGCGGTCCTACGCCTATTCCGACCCGGACAAGGTCGATGCGGTTCTGGACGTCCTGGTCGAGGCCACCGCCCGCTATCTGAAGATGCAGGCCGACGCCGGCGCGGATGCCCTGAAGATATTCGAGAGCTGGGCCGAGGGTCTGCCGGACGATCTGTTCGAACGGCTGGTGATGCGGCCGCACAAGAAGCTGGTCGCCAGGGTGCGCGAACTGGGCGTCACCGTCCCCCTGATCGGTTTCCCGCGCGGTTCGGCCCTGCATGCCGAACGCTATGCCCGTGAGGTCGATGTCCAGGGCGTGGCGCTCGACACCGCCTGTTCGCTGGAACGCGGCAGACAGGTGCAGGCGATCAAGCCGATCCAGGGCGCCCTCGATCCCCTGTTGCTCCGCGCCGGCGGTGCGGCTCTGGACCGCAGGGTGGATGAGCTTGTCAAGGCCTGGGGTGCGGGTCCATGGATCTTTAACCTCGGCCACGGGATTCTGCCGGACGTGCCGATTGCCCATGTCGAACAGGTGCTCAGGCGCCTGGGTGCCCAGTAAGGACTGACAAATGGCCGGTAGACGGATCGCAGTCGTCCTGTTCAATCTTGGCGGCCCGGACGACGCCGACTCTGTGCGGCCCTTCCTGTTCAACCTGTTCAACGATCCGGCCATCATCGGCCTGCCCGGGTTCGCGCGGATGCCTCTGGCGAAGCTGATCTCCTCGCGCCGCGAGAAGAGCGCCCAGGCCAACTATGCGATGATGGACGCCGGCGGCGGCTCACCCCTGAAGGCGGAGACCCGCAAACAGATGGCGGCGCTCGACGCCCGGCTGGCGACCCTGTTGCCCGGCGACGAGGTCAAGAGTTTCGTCGCCATGCGCTACTGGCATCCCTTGACCGAGGAAACGGCCGTCGACGTAGCCGCTTTCGGCCCTGACGAGGTGGTCCTGCTGCCCCTCTATCCGCAGTTTTCGACCACCACGACCCAGTCGTCGCTGAAGGCCTGGAAGGCTGCTTACGCGGGCTCGGGCCGGTCACGCGCGATCTGCTGCTATCCCCGGGCCGCCGGCTGGATCGAGGCCCAGGCGGAAGGCATCCGCGGCAAGTTGGCCGAGGCCGCCCGCGACCATCCGGGCCGCTCGATGCGGGTCCTGTTCTCCGCCCACGGCATTCCCGAGAAGTTGGTGGTACAAGGCGATCCCTATCAGGAACAGATCGAATCGACGGTGTCTGCTGTCGTCAAGGCTGCCGGATTGCAGGACTGGGCCCTGTGCTATCAGAGCCGGGTCGGGCCGATGAAATGGCTGGGCCCCTCGACCCCGGATGCGATCAAACAGGCCGCAGCCGACGGGGTCGGCGTTGTCGTCACCCCGATCGCCTTCGTCTCGGAACACATCGAGACCCTGGTCGAGCTCGACATCGAATACGGCGAACTGGCCCACGAGGCCGGTCTGCATCCCTATCTCCGGGCGCCCGCCGTCGGCGTGGCCGAATCTTTCATCGGCGCCCTGGCCCAGGCCGTGACCGACAGCCTCGACCGTACCGGCACGGCGCCGTTCGGACCCGGCTGTCAGGCGCGGTGGAAAGCCTGTCCGTTCCAGACTGAACGGGCCGCAGCGTGAACCTCTATGACCTCGCCCGAGGCCTCCACATCCTGGCGGTCATCGCCTGGATGGCGGGACTTCTCTTCCTGCCCCGCCTCTATGCCTATGACGCCGAACAGGCCGAAAAGCCCGAGCCGCTGAAAAGCGAAATGCGCGCTCTCCTGCGGGCCTGGCAGGCGCGGCTGATGAAGATCATCCTCAATCCGGCCGCGGCACTGGCCCTGATCTTCGGCGCCTGGCTGATCCATCTCGATGTCCAGATGCGCGGGGCCGCCTTCCTCGCGGAGCCGTGGATGGTGGTGAAGCTGATCGGCGTCGTCCTGCTGTTCGGCTGGCACGGCTTCCTGTCGGCCGAACGCAAACGCATCACTGCCGGGACATCGACGAAGACCAGCCGTTTCTGGCGGATGACCAATGAGATCCCGTTCGTGCTGGCCATCATTATGGTCCTGTCGGTGACGACCGAGTGGACCTTCTGAGCCGCGACGCTTGACCCACAGGCCCGGAATGTGGTTCCGCTGGCGATGAGGCGTCGTTCGCGGCGCTGCCCTTCTCTTCGCGTCGACCGATCGCTGGCGAACTCGCCGCCTTCGGACCCGACGCTCTCCCACCCGGCCGCAAGGCCTTCGTCATCCTCCGGCCAGGCCGGGGGACCATCCGTCCCCGCCTGACGTCCTCGACGCCGGGCCGTGACGGCGTGAATCCAGAGCTCCGACATGACCGACGTCCGCGACACCGATACCACAGCTCCTGAAGCCGAAGCGCTCGAGGGGCTGACGCCTGAAACCGCCGACGACACCTCGCAGGCGGATGGGGCCAATGACGCCGACGTGGCCGCCGACATCGGCGACGACGCGGAAGAGGACGGCGAACCCGTCGTGCCGTCCGGCCGGATCACGCTCCAGGAGCTGAACGACAAGACTCCGGTCGAGCTGGTCGCCTTCGCCGAACAGCTGGAGATCGAGAACGCGTCCAATCTGCGCAAGCAGGATCTTCTGTTCGCCATCCTCAAGACTCTGGCCGACGAAGAGGTCGAGATCATCGCCTCTGGCACGCTGGAAATGTTGCCCGACGGCTTCGGCTTCCTGCGCTCGCCGGACGCCAATTATCTTCCGGGTCCGGACGATATTTATGTGTCTCCGTCCCAGATTCGCCGCTTCGGCCTGCGCTCTGGAGACACTGTCCACGGCGCCGTGCGCGGCCCCCGCGAAGGCGAACGCTACTTCGCTCTGCTCAAGGTCGACACGATCAACTACGAGGACCCGGAGACGGTCCGCACCAAGGTCAATTTCGACAACCTGACGCCGCTGTATCCCAATGAGCGGCTGATCATGGAAATTCAGGACCCGACCCTGCGGGATCGTTCGGGCCGGGTCATCGACATCGTCGCCCCTTTGGGCAAGGGCCAGCGCTGCCTGATCGTGGCACCGCCGCGGGTCGGCAAGACGGTCATGCTGCAGAACATCGCCAAATCGATCGAGGCCAACCACCCTGAGGTGTCGCTGATCGTTCTGCTGATCGATGAACGCCCCGAGGAAGTCACCGACATGCAGCGGACGGTGAAGGGCGAGGTCGTGGCCTCCACCTTCGACGAGCCGGCCACCCGCCACGTCGCCGTGGCCGAGATGGTGATTGAAAAAGCCAAACGCCTGGTCGAGCACAAGAAGGACGTCGTCATCCTGCTGGACTCGGTCACCCGTCTGGGCCGGGCCTACAATGCCACCGTGCCGTCGTCGGGCAAGGTCCTGACCGGCGGCGTAGACGCCAACGCCCTGCAGCGGCCCAAGCGGTTCTTCGGCGCAGCGCGGAACGTGGAGGAGGGCGGCTCGCTGACCATCATCGCCACGGCCCTGATCGACACCGGCTCGCGTATGGACGAGGTCATCTTCGAAGAGTTCAAGGGCACCGGTAACTCGGAAATCGTGCTGGACCGCAAGGTCGCCGACAAGCGGATCTTCCCGGCCATCGACGTGCTGAAATCCGGCACCCGCAAGGAGGAGCTGATCACGCCGAAGGATCAGCTGACCAAGACCTATGTACTGCGCCGCATCCTGAACCCGATGGGCCCGCAGGACGCGATCGAGTTCCTGCTCGACAAGCTGCGTCAGTCCAAGAACAACGCCGATTTCTTCCAATCGATGAACACCTGACGGCAAGCCGGGTCTGGCCAATGTTTCACGTGAAACAGGGAGAGCGACATGAAGGTCAACGTCGAAATGGAATGCACGCCGGCCGAGGCGCGGGCCTTTCTGGGCCTGCCGGACGTCGCGCCGCTGAACGATCATCTCGTCGCCGAGGTGCAGAAACGGATGGACGCCAACATGTCGGCCATGCAGCCCGAAGAGCTGATGAAGACTTGGACCAGCTTCGGCCTCCAGGCCCAGGACCAGTTCCGTCAACTCATGCAGGCCGCGGTGACGACGCCGAAGTGAAGACCCTTCTCCTCCCCCGTCGGGGGAGGGGGACCGCGAAGCGGTGGGGGGGGGCCAGCCCAGACTCGGCTTGTGTGGCGAGCCCGCTCCGTCACGTCGCGAAGCCGCGACGCGTCACCTCCCCCGACGGGGGAGGTGAAACACAATGACCGACACCGTCTTCGCTCTCGCCACCCCACCCGGCCAAGGCGCCATCGCCATCCTGCGCCTGTCGGGACCCGCGACGGATCAGGCCCTTAGCGCCCTCGGCGCGCCCGATCTGAAACCGCGCCTCGCCGCCCTGCGCATTCTGCGACACGGCGGCGTCATCCTCGACCAGGCCCTCGTCCTCCGCTTTCCAGGCCCGAACTCCTACACGGGCGAGGACTGCGCCGAACTCCACCTACACGGCGGACGCGCCGTCATTGACGCCGTCTCCACCGCCCTGATCGATCTCGGCCTACGCCCCGCCGATCCGGGAGAGTTCACCCGCCGCGCCTTCGAGAACAGCCGCATGGATCTGGCCCAGGCCGAGGCGGTCGCCGACCTGATCGACGCGGAGACCTCGGCCCAGGCGGCCCAGGCCCTGGGCCAGCTCGACGGCGCCCTCAGCCAGACCTACGCCGGTTTTCGCCGGGACCTGCTGACGGCTCTCGCCCTCGTCGAGGCCGAGATCGACTTCCCGGACGAGGACGTACCCGACCATCTGGCCTTATCCGCCGGTCCGGTGCTTGATCGCCTGACCGCCGACCTGAACGGCGCCCTGGCCGACGCCGACCGGGGCCGCCGCGTCCGTGAGGGCTATCACATCGTCCTAATCGGCGAGACCAACGCCGGCAAGTCGGCCCTGTTCAACGCCCTGGTTGAGCGGGAGGCCGCCATCGTCACCCCCATTGCAGGCACGACGCGCGACGTGCTCGACGCCGACCTCGTCATCGGCGGCTATGCCGTGACCCTGTCCGACACGGCCGGCCTGCGCGAGAGCCAGGACCTCGTCGAGGCCGAGGGTGTCCGTCGCGCCCGCGCCCGCGCCAGCACCGCCGATCTGCGCCTTTGGGTCCGGGCTCCGGGCGATCCCGAGGGGGACGCCGCCGACTTTGCCCGACCTGACGACGTCACCGTCTGGACCAAGGCCGACCTATCACCGGCCTCGGGGGAGGGCATCGCCGTCAGCGCAGTGACCGGAGCGGGCCTACGCCATCTGCATGATGCGCTCGCAGCCCGACTTGCGCGAGACCTGTCCGGCGCTGATTTTCCGGTGGTGACCCGTGAACGCCATCGGCGCAGAGTGTCAGAAGCCGTGGCGATGGTTCAGGCCGCGCGCAGCCACCTGGCGACGGCGCCCGAGTTGGCGGGTGACGATCTGCGCCGGGCCGCTGACGCTCTGGGCCGGGTCACGGGTGCAGTCGGGGTCGAGGAGATCCTCGGTGAGGTTTTCTCGACCTTCTGTATCGGCAAATAGGTTGGCCGCCGGCCGCCCGGCGTGTTTCACGTGAAACACCTTCCGCTCAGGCGGGGGGGACGCCAGGCGTCGAGCGTCAGCGCCACATTCATGTCTGAGTGGCGTTTTCGACCCATCTCGCCTATGTCCCGGCCTATGAGCTTCCCCACTTCCTTCGACGTCATTGTGATCGGCGGCGGCCATGCCGGCTGCGAGGCCGCCGCGGCCTCCGCGCGCGCCGGCGCCCGCACGTTGCTGCTGACCCAGACGCTCGAAACCATAGGCGAGATGAGCTGCAACCCGGCTATCGGAGGCCTGGGCAAGGGCCATCTGGTCCGCGAGATCGACGCCCTCGATGGCCTTATGGGCCGGCTCGGAGACAAGGCCGGCATCCAGTTCCGTCTGCTGAACCGCTCCAAGGGCGCCGCCGTGCGCGGCCCTCGCAGCCAGATCGACCGGCGCCTGTACCGCGAGGCCATGCAGGCCGAGCTGGCCGACTATCCCAACCTAACCCTGATGGCCGGCACGGCCGAGGCTCTGATCCTGAACGGAGACCGGGTCGTCGGCGTGACGACCGGTGAGGGCATCTCGCTCCGCGCGGGCGCAGTGGTTCTGACGACCGGCACCTTCCTCAACGGCGTCATCCATCGCGGCGACGAGCGGATTCCCGCCGGCCGTCATGGCGAGGCCCCCTCGACGGGTCTTGCCGCCGACCTCTATGGCGCCGGACTCAAGATGGGGCGGCTGAAGACCGGAACCCCTGCACGCCTCGACGGCCGCACCATCGCCTGGGACCGGCTGGAGATGCAGGCGGCCGATGCCGAGCCCGTGCCGTTCAGTTTCCTGACCGACCGGATCGACGTGCCCCAGATCGCCTGCGGCATCACCCAGACGACCGAAGAGACCCACGCGATCATCGCCGCCAATCTTGGCGAAAGCGCTGTGTACGGCGGCAAGCTGACCGGTGTCGGTCCGCGCTATTGCCCCTCGATCGAGGACAAGGTGGTCCGTTTCGCCGACAAGACCTCGCACCAGGTCTTCCTGGAACCGGAGGGGCTGGATGATCCGACCGTCTATCCAAACGGCATCTCCACCTCAGTCTCGCCGGGGACGCAGACCGCCTTCCTGCGCACCATGCCGGGATTGGAATCGGTCGAGGTGTTCCGCTTCGGCTATGCGATCGAGTACGATTATGTCGATCCGCGCGAACTGACCCCGGCGCTGGAGGTCAAGCGCCGTCCGGGCCTCTATCTGGCCGGTCAGATCAACGGTACGACCGGGTATGAGGAGGCAGGCGCTCAAGGGTTGATTGCCGGCCTCAACGCCGCCCGCGCCGCCGCCGGATCCCCGGAAATCGTGCTGGGGCGGGAGCAGGCCTATATCGGTGTGATGATCGACGATCTTGTCACGCGTGGTGTGACCGAGCCCTACCGGATGTTCACTAGCCGCGCCGAGTACAGGTTGACTCTCCGAGCCGACAACGCCGATCAACGGTTGACCCCGCTCGGGATTGAGGCCGGAATCGTCTCTGCGGAGCGTCGGCGCACCTTCGGGATCAAGGCGGCGGCCCTGGCCGATGCCACGCGGCTCGTGCGCGACACCCGGTTCACGCCCAACGAGGCCCAGGCGCTCGGCATCGCGGTGAATGCGGACGGCCAGCGCCGATCGATGCGCGATCTGCTGGCCTATCCGGGCGTCGATCTGACCGCCTTCGCGGCGGCATACCCCGTCATCGGCGACTGGAGCCCGTCTGTGCGCGAACAGGTCGAGATCGACGCGGGCTATGCCGGCTATCTGGATCGTCAGACCGCCGACGCCGAGGCCCTGCGCCGCGAGGAGGCTCTGATGCTTCCGGCCAACCTCGACTATGCGGCGATCGGCGGCCTGTCGCACGAGGTCCGCGAAAAGCTGTCGCTGGTTCTGCCGCGCACCCTCGGCCAGGCCGGTCGCATCGAGGGGGTGACCCCCGGTGCGCTCACGGCCCTGCTGTCCCACGTGAAAAAAGCGGCGGTCGCGGCCTGATGACTGCCGAGGAATTCCAGAAGGCGACCGGCGCCTGGCCGGAACGGATGGCCGACCTCGAACGGTTTCGGATCATGCTGACTGAGGCCAACGCGGTCATGAACCTGGTCGGGCCGGACAGTCTGCCGGACTTTTGGAACCGGCACGCCTGGGACTCGGCCCAACTCCTGGATCTCGCCGGTTTCGCACGGACCTGGGCGGACCTGGGTGCGGGCGCAGGGTTTCCCGGCGTCGTACTGGCCATCCTCTTGAAGGGGCGGCCGGACGCCCACATCTGGCTGATCGATTCCCTGCAGAAACGCTGCCGCTTCCTGCAGACCATCGTGGATGAGCTGGCCCTGCCGGCGACCGTCGTCTGGGGGCGGGCCGAGGAACAGGCGCTGAAGGTGGATGTCGTCACCGCGCGTGCCGTCGCGCCGATGGAAAAGTTGCTGGGTTATGCACAGCCCTATCTGTCTCGCGGTGCACAAGGTTTGTTTCTCAAGGGAGAGAAGGCCGAGGCGGAGTTGCGGGAGGCCTCGAAGTCCTGGCAAGTCGACGCTGAGCTTTCGGTCTCGCGCAGCGATCCGGGGGGCCGCATCGTTACCGTCCGGAGCCTTCGCCCCCGTGGAAATCAGCACCGTGGTTAGTATGACCAAGTCAGTCCCGGGCTCCGGCCCGAAGAGGTCTCCGCGCGTCCTCGCCGTGTCCAACCAGAAGGGCGGGGTGGGGAAGACGACGACCGCGATCAACCTGGGCACGGCGCTGGCCGCCATTGGCGAGAAGGTGCTGATCGTCGACATGGATCCCCAAGGCAATGCCTCCACGGGTCTGGGTGTTCCACGTGAAACACGACGGATCACCATCTATGACGTGATCGTCGACGGTCGGTCCGTCCATGATGCGGCCGTACCGACGGCCGTTCCGGGCCTGCACATCATTCCTGCCGACGCCGACATGTCGGGTGTCGAGATCGAGCTCAGCCAGGCCGATCGCCGCTCCTACCGCCTGCGCGACGCGCTCGCGGGACAGGGCGGGGAAGGCCATACCGGGTATGACTATGTGCTGATCGACTGCCCGCCGTCGTTGAACCTGTTGACGCTCAACGCCATGGCCGCGGCCGACGGAGTTCTTGTCCCGCTGCAGTGCGAGTTCTTCGCCCTCGAAGGGTTGACGCAGTTGATGAAGACGATCGAGATGGTCCGTCAATCATTGAATCCGACGCTCGAAATCCAGGGTCTGGTCCTGACCATGTATGACCGCCGCAACGCCCTCTCGGGACAGGTGGCAGCGGACGTTCGGAGCCACTTCGGGGACAAGGTCTATGACGCGGTGATCCCCCGGAACGTGCGGGTGTCCGAGGCGCCGTCCTTCGGAAAACCCGTTCTGATCTACGATCTGAAATGCACTGGCAGCCAAGCCTATCTGAAGCTCGCCAAAGAAGTTGTCGGTCGCGAACGCCGCCGCCTCGCCGCCTGATCATCATACGGAATCAAGAGTTTGTCTGAACGTCAAAGAGGTCTGGGCCGCGGCCTGTCCGCCCTGATGGGCGAGTCGATCAACGAGCCTGTGCCGGTCGCGTCGGGCGCGGTTCTACCGACCGGCGTGCTGTCGGTCCCCATCGAGAGCCTGAAGCCCAACCCGGATCAGCCGCGCAAGCAGTTCACCAAGGCGGACCACGACGAACTGACCCAGTCGATCCGCGACAAGGGCGTCCTGCAGCCGATTCTGGTGCGTCAGCAGCCCGGCGAAGACGGCGTCTGGCAGATTATCGCCGGCGAGCGCCGCTGGCGCGCGGCCCAGGGCGCGCGCCTGACCGAGGTGCCGGTCATCATCCGCGAGATGGACGACCTCGAGGTGCTGGAAGTCGCCATCATCGAGAATGTCCAGCGCGCCGACCTCAACCCGCTGGAGGAGGCCGCGGCCTATGGCGTGTTGATGGAGCGGTTCGGGCGCACCCAGGACGCGGTCGCCGGCATCGTCGGCAAGTCGCGCAGCCATGTGGCCAACACCCTGCGCCTGACCCAGCTGAGCCCTGGCGCACGAGAGCACGTGCTGGACGGCCGCCTGTCCGCCGGACACGCTCGCGCCCTGCTGACGGCCAAGGACCCGGATACGCTGGCCGACCAGGTCGTCGCCCAAGGGCTGAACGTCCGTCAGACCGAGGCTCTGGCCCGCAAGTCGCAGGACGAGCAGAAACCGAAGATCGCAAAGAGCTCCGCCGACCAGGCGTCTGCATCGCCCGACATCGCCGCCCTGGAACAGGACCTGGCCGATGCCCTGGGCGTCAAGATCGCCCTGGCCGACAGGGGCGGGAAGGGCGAACTGACCCTGTCCTACGCCAGCCTGGAACAGCTGGACGACCTGTGTCGCCGGTTGATGCGCGCCTGAGTGCCCGAGCGTGCTAGGGTGAGGTCATGACCGACACGCCTGAAACCCCCTCCGAAGCCCTGAAACGCGTCCTCGCCGCCAAGAAGGCCGCCGCGCCGGCTCACGCTGCGATGAACGGCGGCAAGGGAGAGGAACGCGCCGCCGCCGCCAAGAGCGCCGCCCTGGCCAAGCCCGCCTTCCGCAAGGCTTCGAAGCGGGGCTGATTCATCGTCTCCTCCCTGCTGCGCAGCAGTGGGGATGTTGCTCGGAGCGAAGCGGAGAGACGGAGGGGTTCTTGCCGCCGTCCAGAGCCCCTCCGTCAGCTCGCGAAGCGGCTCGCTGCCACCGTCCTATTCGCCAAGCGGCGAATGGGGAGGAGACGGGTCACAGGCCCAGTCGTCGCGCCCGTGCGGCAATCTCCAGCAGCAAACGCTCGGCAATCAGGTGCTCCGGCATCCCTGTCGTCTTCGTCGCGACATCGGCCGTATTGACGCTGTCCTGAACCACGTCGAGCTCTTCCAGCCGCCAGGCGCGGGCCTGACGCAGCATCTCGGCCTCCTGTTTCCAGAACACGCCGGCGGCCTTGGCGGCCTCCTTGGCCCCGGCGCCCGAGCCCTGAAGCACATTGATCCGGCGCAGCTTGCCGAGATGGATCGAGGCGGAGCGCACCGCCATGACGGCGCTTTCGCCTTCGGCCAGGGCGCGTCTCAGCCCGCCTTGCGCCGGAGCGGGGCGACCGCCGAAGGCCTGCAGCGCCGCATCGGCGAGCGAAGCGTCCGCTTCCACGCCCAGATGCGCCTCCAGCTCCTCGACATCGATGGTCCGGCCCGATCCCGGACCCACATACAAGGCCAGCCGCTCGATCTCCTGGCGCATCAGGCCGCGCTCGCGGGGCAGGCGGGCGACGAAGGCGGCCAGGGCGTCGGTGGTCAGGCCCACCTTGTCGACGGCGAGAGCCTCGCGCGTCATGCGGGCGATGTCGCCGGCTTCATCCTCGTAGACGGCGATGCCGACCGAACCCTTGCCGGCCTCGGCCGCCTTGCGCAGGGCGGAATCGCGGCCGAGCGCGCCCGCCTCGACCACCAGCATGCAGTCTGGATTGTAACCGCCGTCGGCATGGACCTTGAGCGCCGCCGCCAGCATCTTGTCGATCGAGGCCTTCTCCGACCCCAGCCGCACGCGGACCAGCCTGCGTCCGCCGATCATCGACAGGGCGGTCAGGGCCTCTTCCAGCCGGGCTTCGTCGCCGTCGATGTCGCTGTCGGTCAGCAGGGTGACGTTGAACGGGTCGTTCAGATCGGGGGTGACGGCCCGGCACAGGATCTCTGCGCGCTCGGCGACGCCGGAGCGGTCCTTGCCGTGGATGACGGCGGCGCGGATCCCGGCGTCCGGCTTCGCCAGGAAGCGGTCGACCTCGGGCCGCTTGGCGAGGATCATGGGGCGGAGAGAGCCCGCATCAGGTCGACGCGGATCAGCCCGGCCAGTTCGGTGGCGGCGCGGTCCTCGCCGTCCTGCTGGGCTGCGATGGCGGCATAGGGCTGGTCGGCGGCGGCGTAGGTGGTGGTGACGGCCTCGGTCCCGGTCAGGGCCGCGCCGCCCGCGACGGGCGTCAGGGTCCAGGCCCCGCGCACGGTCAGCTCATAGCGGGTGGCGGTGTCGTCGATCCGGCGGCCCAGAGGACGACGGTTCTGCTGAACCACCGTCTCCAGCCGATACAGGGGCGCGGCGTTGCGGTTCCAGCCGAGAGCGTCCTCCAGCTGCTCGCGCAGGCGGTATCCCAGCCGGTCGTCCTGGGTCGTCACGGCGATCCGGCTCAGCGACGGCGATCCACCCGCATCCCCGTACAGCGGCGTGAATCCGCACCCGGCCAGGAGCAGGGAGGCGGCCGCCAGCGCTGACAGGCTGCGGACCGACATCTAGCCGGCCACCAAGTTGACGATGCGATCGGGCACGACGATCACCTTGCGGATCGATTGCGAGTTGGCTTCCAGATAGGCCTGAACAGCCGGATTGGCGAGCGCCTGGGCCTCGACCGCCCTGGCGTCGGCCCCGCGCGGCATCGTGATCTCGCCCCGGCGCTTGCCGTTGATCTGGATGGGCAGGACGACCTCGTCATCGGCGGCGAGGGCCGGATCGAACACAGGCCAGGGGGCGTCGAGAACCATGCCGGTCTCGCCCAGACGGGTCCAACCCTCCTCGGCGACGTGCGGGGTGAAGGGGGCGACGAGACGGGCCAGGGCCGACAGAGCCTCGCGCCGCGCCCCGCCTGACGCGCCGTCGTGGTCGCGGATCGTGGCCACGAAGGCGTAGAGCTTGGCGATGGCGGAGTTGAAGCGGAAGCCTTCGACGCCTTCGGACACGGCCTTGATGGCCTTGTGTGTTTCCTTGAGCAGCAGGGCGTCGGCGGCCGGATCACCGGCTGTGTCGGCCTCGAAGCTGTCGAACAGGGTCCAGACGCGCTGGACAAAGCGGCTGGCGCCCTCGACGCCGCCGGGGGTCCACTGCACGTCGCGCTCGGGCGGGCTGTCGGACAGGACGAACAGGCGGCCGGCGTCCACGCCGTGCGAGTCCAGGATTTCCTGGGGCGCGACGACGTTCTTCTTCGACTTCGACATCTTCTCGATGTCGCCGATGATCAGGGTCTCGCCGGTCGACCTCTGGCGAGCGGATCGCACGCCGGCGTCGTTGGTCAGGTCGACGTCGGTCGGCTCGACCCAGGCGCCGTCGGCCCGGCGATAGGTCTCGTGGACCACCATCCCCTGGGTGAACAGGCCGGCGAAGGGCTCCTTCACCGACAGCATGCCGGCGTCGGACAGGGCGCGGGTGATGAACCGGGCGTAGAGCAGGTGCAGGACCGCATGCTCGACCCCGCCGATATACTGGTCGACGGCCAGCCAGCGATCGGCCGCGTTCTTGGTGATCGGCTCAACCGCCTTCGGGTCGGTGAAGCGGGCGAAATACCAGCTGGAATCGACGAAGGTGTCGAGCGTGTCGGTCTCGCGCGTCGCGTCGGCGCCGCAGGACGGGCATTGGACGTGTTTCCAGGTCGGGTGGCGATCCAGCGGGTTGCCGGGCACGTCAAAAATCACGTCGTCGGGCAGGACCACCGGCAACTGATCGCCGGGAACCTCGACCACGCCGCAGGACAAGCAATGGACGATGGGGATGGGGCAGCCCCAGTAGCGCTGCCGCGAGACGCCCCAGTCGCGCAGGCGATAGATGGTCGCGCCCTTGCCCATGCCCGCGGCCTCGATCCGGGCGATCGCGGTCGCCTTGGCGTCCTCGATCGACAGGCCATCGAGGAAGTCGGAGTGGAACAGGGCGCCAGGGCCCGTATAGGCCTCGGTCTCGACCGCGAAATCATCGCCCGCGCCATCCGGCTTCACCACGGCCAGGACTGGCAGCAGATATTTGCGGGCGAAATCCAGGTCGCGCTGGTCGTGGGCCGGGCAGCCGAAGATGGCGCCCGTGCCGTATTCCGACAGGATGAAGTTGGCGATCCAGACGCTGACCTCATGCCCGTCGAACGGGTGGAGGACCTTCAGTCCGGTGTCCCAGCCGATCTTTTCGGCCTGTTCGATGTCGGCGGTGGAGGTTCCGCCCGCGCGGCACTCGGCGACGAAGGCGGCGACCTTCGGATCGGCCTCGGCCATGGCCCTGGCGATCGGATGGTCGGGCGCGATGCCCATGAAGGACGCGCCGAACAGGGTGTCGGGGCGGGTGGTGTAGATTTCCAGACCGTCCGGCGAGGCGGCCGGAGCCTCCCCGGCCCATGTCCACGTCATCTGCAGGCCCTTTGACCGGCCGATCCAATTCTCCTGCATCAGCCGGACCTTGTCGGGCCAGCGGTCGAGGTCCTTGAGCCCGTCGATCAGGTCGTCGGCATAGTCGGTGATACGCAGGAACCACTGGTTCAGCTTGCGCTTCTCGACCACCGCGCCCGAGCGCCACCCCTTGCCGTCGATGACCTGTTCATTGGCCAGGACAGTGTTGTCGACGGGGTCCCAGTTGACGACGCCGTCCTTGCGATAGACCAGGCCGCGCCGATACAGCTCCAGGAACCAGGCTTGCTGCTTGCCGTAATATTCCGGGTCGCAGGTGGCGAATTCACGCGACCAGTCCAGCGACAGGCCCAGCAGCTTCAGCTGCGCCCGCATCGAGGCGATGTTGTCGTAGGTCCAGCCCTTGGGGTGGATGCCGCGCTCCATGGCCGCGTTCTCGGCCGGCATGCCGAAGGCGTCCCAGCCCATCGGGTGCAGGACGTCGAAGCCCTGGGCCCGCTTGTGGCGCGCGACCACGTCGCCCATCACATAGTTGCGGGCGTGCCCCATGTGGATGTTACCCGACGGATAGGGAAACATTTCAAGGACATAGTATTTCGGGCGACCCGTATCCCGGGTGACGAAGGCGTCTGCATCGGCCCAGCGCGCCTGCTGGCGCGGCTCTGCGGTCTTGGGGTCGTAACGGGTCGGAGAGGCGGACACGGGCAATCCTTCAAGGCGTCTCCTCCCTGTTCGCTGCTGGGCGAATAGGGAGGTGGATCCGTAGCGAAGCGGAGGAGACGGAGGAGTTCTTGAAGCGGACTCGGTCGTGGGGCGTCAAGAGCCCCTAAACCCCCGCCGAGCGGCGGGCGGTCCCCCTCCCCATCGCTCCGCGACGGGGAAGGGACGCGGCCTCTAGCCCGCGTTGGACAGGTTGAGCTGGCGCGCCTTGGTCAGGATCGCATTTTCCAGGTCGGCCTCGGTCTGGGCGGCCACGGGTGAGGCGGTCCAGTCGCCGCCGGCGGTGCGGACCTCCTTGGTCACCGTGACGTTCAGGGCGTCGGCGCGCAGGCGGGTGTCGAGGATGAAGACGGTCGCCTTGAAACGCTCGTTCGGCGTCTGCGGATTGACGTACCAGTCATAGTTCACGACGCCGCCCCACGGATCGGCGGTCAGCAGCGGCATGAAGCTGAGGGTGTCGAGAGTGGCGCGCCACAGATAGGCGTTGACGCCGATGCCCTGCTGCGCCGTCGTGGCGCGAGGGGCCGAACCGCCCGAGAAGGGCAGACCGCCGCAGGCGGAGAGGAGCAGACCGCCGGTGACAACCAGGGTGGTCGCCAGGACCGTCTTGCCGCGAACAGAACCCATCGAACGTCGTCTCCATCAGGGCTGATCCGCCGGTCCCGAACAGGAGGGGCGGGCGCAAGGGCGAGACGGTCCGCGACCGTTCGCCAAGCGCGGCTCTATAACACGCCCAAAAGGGGCGATGACAAGGCAATCCACAGCCGAGGCCCTCCGTATACGGCGGCCACGATCCGCATCGGGCTCGGAAGACGATTTCCCCAACCCGGCGAACACCTTCCCGACGTCTTCCCGTGACGCTTGCGCCACAGGCGGGCGCAAGAGTCGGTGGAACCGGGTTGCTTCGGCCTCGTTGCGTTGACCGGGCGGACTACCGGTGTCTAATCGGCAGGTCCACGGTGGAAACACCGGGTTCACGAACAAGGGTCCGGCGAGAAACGCCGGGTCGAAGGGTTGGAAATGCGTCTCGCCGCGGTCATCGCTGCCTCTGTCGGTCTCGTCGCCCTTCTCGGCGTCGCGGGCGAAGCGTCCGCGCAATCGCGGTCGCGCGCGCCGGCCGTGACCCTGGCCGAAGCGTCCAACGCCCAGCGTTCGACCCCCGCCGCACCGCGTCGCGGCCTGCGCTGGAACGAGAACGGCCGCTGGGGCCTCGACTTCAACCTGAACCAGCCTGTCGGCCGCGAAGCCGAATGGGGCGACGTCGAAGCCGGCGCCTACTATCGCCTTTCGCCGCGCCTGCGCGTCGGCGCCGCCGCCGGCCTGGCCACGCCCGAGCAGGACCCGGCCCGTGCGCCCGAGACCGACCGCCGCGCCCAGCCGCGCGTGCGTCTGGAAACCCTGTTCCGCTTCTAGGGCCCGAACGGCCCGGCGATCCCGCCGATCGCCGCCAGTCCGTAGACGCCCGATCCCTGCAATCCGCCTGCATTTCCGGCGGTGATCCCGCCGAGCGCGATGACTCGCATCCGGCCCTCCGAGGCGCGGGCCAGCGAATTCCTGCCGAGAGAGGGTTTCGCCGAGGACTCCCCCCCCGCCGGGAAGATCGGCGACAGCACCACCGCGTCCAGATCCCGCGCGGCCAGCGCCGCCTGGACCGAATGCACCGCACCGGTCAGAATCCAGTCCGGCCGCCTTCCCGACAGGGCATAGGCCGCCGAGATGGCCCGTTCCGGCAGATGCAGGCCGTCGGCGTCGACCCGGTCCGCCAGCCCGGCGTCCAGTCCGATCAGCAGGCTCATGCCGCGCTCCCGCGTGGCGATGCGCAGCCGCTCCGCGGTCTCGATCGCGTCCGCCGCGCCGAACGACCGATAGACGACGCCCGATCCCGCCGGCATCCGCGCCGCGATCTCCCAGGGCCTCGGCGTCCGTTCCGGGTCGGTGAACAGCAGCATCGGCGGGACACGCGACCGCCCGCCACTCCTGACAATGTCGGCGTCACGGGCTAAAGCCTGAGCCACGGCCCACAATCGGGCTCCGTCTTCCGTCATATCCGGCACGTCCATGGTCGCCTCATCCCCCGCTTCGACGCCCCCGTCTACTGACGACACCTTCGCCGCGCGTCTGGCGACGATCCGGGCGCGCATGGCGGCGGCTGCCAGGGCTGCGGGCCGCGATCCGGCCGCGATCACCCTGACCGCTGTGTCCAAGACTCAGCCGGACGAGGCCATCAAGGCCGCCCTCGCCTCGGGGCTGAGGGTCTTCGGTGAGAACCGGGTGCAGGAGGCGCAGGGCCGCTGGACCGATCGCCGGACGGCTCTGCCCGACCTCGAGCTTCGCCTGATCGGCCCCCTCCAGTCCAACAAGGCCGAGGACGCTGTCGCCCTGTTCGACGTCATCGAGACGCTGGACCGGCCAAAACTGATCGGCGCCCTGGCCTCGGCCTCGCAGAAAATCGGTCGCTCACCCCGCCTGCTGGTCCAGATCAACACCGGTGAGGAGGACCAGAAGACAGGAGTCGCCCCCCGCGACGCCGATGCCCTGATCGCCGCCGCCCGCGCCCAGGGGTTGATCGTCGAGGGACTGATGGCCATTCCGCCCGCTGACGAGGAACCGATCCTGCATTTCGCATTGCTGGCCCGGATCGCCGGCCGCAACGGCCTGGGCGTCCTGTCCATGGGGATGAGCGCGGATTACGAGGCCGCGATCCGGCTGGGTGCGACTCACGTCCGGGTCGGATCGGCGCTGTTCGGGGAACGAAACCCGGCTTTCGCGCCCTCTGGTTGCTGATTCCACGCCAAATTCAGCCGCTGCCTTGGCGTTTGCCTCCAGCCTCGCCATTCTAGACAGATGCCCCCAGCCAAGACCCTGCTTATCATCGACGACGACGACGACCTGCGCGAGGCCCTGGCCGAGCAACTGGCGCTGCATGAGGAGTTCAAGACCGTCCAGGCCTCGACCGCCACCGAGGGCCTGCGCCTGGGTCGAGAGATCCGCGCCGACCTGATCCTGCTCGACGTCGACCTGCCCGACATGGACGGCCGGGAGGCCTGCCGGCTGTTGCGCAAAGACGGCGTCTCGACCCCCGTCATCATGCTGACCGGGCAGGATTCGGACGCCGACACGGTTCTGGGTCTTGACAGCGGGGCCAACGATTATGTGACCAAGCCTTTCCGCTTCGCCGTCCTTCTGGCCCGCATCCGCGCCCATCTGCGCAGCCACGAACAATCCGAGGACGCCGTCTTCCAGATCGGCCCCTATTCCTTCCGCCCCGCAGGCAAGATTCTGGTCGATCCCAAGGGCAAGAAGATCCGGCTGACGGAGAAGGAAACCAACATCCTGAAATACCTCTATCGCGCCGGGGCCAAGCCGGTGTCGCGCGAGGAGCTGTTGACCGAGGTCTGGGGCTACAACGCCGGGGTCACGACCCACACGTTGGAGACCCATATCTATCGCCTGCGCCAGAAGATCGAGCCCGAGCCCGGCCAGGCGCGCCTTCTGCTGACCGACGCGGGCGGGTACCGGCTGCAGCCCTAGGCGTCAGCCTCCAACCCGCCACTCCGACAGGGTCTTGCCGTCGGCGGTCTCGAAAGCCACCCGATCCAGCTGAACTGCGCCGATGCAGACCGGCCTTTGGTTGGCGGAAGCGGCCCGGCAACGAAGGGCGCGCCCGTCCGCGAATGCAGCCAGGCGACCTTCCAGCACCAGCCGATAGCCGCCGGCCGGCGCGGCCGGAGCCTGGTCGCTCTCGCCGCGCACGGTGAATTCGTAGGCGCGACCGTTGCGGCGACCCAGTCGGGAGCCATCTTCCTCGAACACCGCCGCAAGACCGACGGACTGGGGCGACGGCGCCTCCACCGGGCCGCTTGCGAGGGGATCGCCCTCGACACCTGGACAACCGTCGGCTCGCAACCATGGCCGGGATATCCAGAAGCCCTCAGCCGCTTCCCAGCTGTCGGCGCTCCCCGCGAGCAGCGGCGAATCCGTCCAGTCGCCGGGGGCCAGGGTCAGTCTCAGGCTCTCGCGCCGGGGGCCCCACGACCAGGCCGCCAGCCCGTTTCCGGGCGCCGCCTCAACGGGCGGCGGGCTCGCGCCCGCGCAGCCAAAGGCCTCGCGGACGACGAACCGACGTCCGGTCAGCGAGCCTGCGGAATCCTGGCCCGCCGCATAGGCCGAGGCGGCTGCGTCCATCGCCTGCAACAGTCCGGCGCGATCCAGGGTCGGGGCGGGCGGCACGGGAGGCACGGGCGGTTCAGCCGTTTCGGCCGGCGGGGGCGCAATCGGCGGCGCAGTCACGGCTGCCTCCCGCTGACATCCGGAGAGAAGAAGAGCGGTCGCCGCGAGCGCGACGGCCGACGGGCGAAGGAACGCGGTCGGTTCGAGCATGGAACAAGCCTAGCACGGCTTCGCTGTTTCGATGTCCATCGCCTGAAAAAGGTTGACGAAAGCGTTCGGGAGCGGTCTGCACGGGATCATGACCTTCGATCAGATCGCCGCGCTCGCGGTGCTTGTCGGCGTTGTCGGCGTCTTGATCCATGGCAAGCTTCGCGCCGACGTCGTCGCCCTGACTGCCGCCGCCATCCTGCTGTTGCTCGGGGTCGTGCGGCCGGTCGAGGTGCAGGGCGCCTTCGCCAGCCCGGCCGTCATCGCCCTGGCCGGTCTGTTCGTCATCGCCTACGCCATCGAGCTGTCGGGGCTTCTGGGCTTGCTGATCCGCCAGGCGACACAACTGGCGGCGAGGATCGGAGCGACGGGAATCTGGATCGTCATCGGCCTGTGCGGCGCCGTCGGCGGCTTTCTGAACAACACCCCGGTTGTCGTGCTGGCCGCGCCGGTGATCCGCGACGTCGCCAAGTCCCTGCATCTGTCGCCCAAGCGATTCCTCATGCCCCTCAGCCATGTGACCGTCCTCGGGGGGCTGCTGACGCTGATCGGGACATCGACCAACCTGCTGGTCAACGACATGGCGCGGAACGCGGGCCAGCCGGTCTTCAGCCTGTTCGAGATCACGCCGGTGGGGCTGGTCATCGCCGTGGCCGGGGGGCTCTGGCTCTATTTCATCGGCGCGCGTCAGCTGGGCCGTGCGGTGGCCGAAGACGAGGCCGAGGCTGCACGGATCGCGATGATCGAGGAGAGCCGCCGGCGCGCCGAGGCTGAGGCGAAGAACCGCCAGCGCCGTCGGCTCCTGCCCTTCGGCCTGCCGCGCTTCGGGGAATCCCGCAACCAGCCGGACGGCTCGGGCGACGCCCATCTGGGAGACGTGGCCCTGTACGGAGCGGCGGACCAGCCGTTTCGCCTGAGACCGGCTATGATTTCGCTGGCGATCTTCGCCCTCGTCATCGCTTCTGCGGCGCTGGGATGGGCGCCCATCGCGGCCTCGGCCTTCGCCGGGGCGGTCGCCCTGATCCTGTGCCGGGTCATCACACCCGAGGAGGCCTATGCCGGGCTGAGACCGGAAATCCTGCTGCTGATCGCGGGGATGGTCGTGGTCGGCACAGCCATCGAGGTCACCGGACTGGCGGCCGCAGGGGCAGACGCCCTGATCCATGTGATTCGTCCGATGGGACCGCTGGGCGCTCTCATCGTCCTCTACGGCGTGACCCTGTTCGCGACCGAGTTGCTGTCAAACGCGACGGTGGCGGTGCTGATCACCCCGATCGCCGTGGCGCTGGCCGAGAGCCTGGGCGTGGATCCGCGCCCCTTCCTCGTCTGCGTCATGATGGCCGCTTCGGCTGCTTTCGCCACGCCGTTCGGCTATCAGACCAATGTGCTGGTCTTCAACATGGGCGGGTACAGCTACATGGACTTCGTCCGCGTCGGCCTGCCGCTGAACCTGGTGACCTGGGTCGCGGCCATGTTCGCCATTCCGATCTTCTTCCCGTTCTAGAGGCTGGAGGCCTGCTCTAGAGGTCCAGATCGACCGTGATCGGGCAATGGTCGCTCGGCTGGGTCCATGCGCGCACCGGCTCGTGGATGATCGCCGAGCCTGGTACGACCGACGGCGTCAGGCCCGGAGAGGTCCAGATGTGGTCCAGGCGCAGGCCGCGCTGCGATACCCGGAAATCCTGGGCGCGATAGCTCCACCATGAGGCCAGCTTCTGCGGTTCCGGCCAGGCGTCGCGGACCACGTCGTGGAAGCCGCCTGCCGTCTGCAGCCGGTTCAGGGTCTCAACCTCCAGCGGGGTGTGGCTGACGATCTTCGACATATAGCGGTGGTTCCAGACGTCGAACTCGCTCGGGGCGATGTTGAAGTCGCCGCACATCAGCAGTCGCGACGAACGGTCCTGGCGCGCGATCGTCGCGGTCAGCTTTTCGTAGAAATCCATCTTGTGATCGAATTTCGGGTTCAGCGCGCGGTCGGGGACGTCGCCGCCGGCCGGGATGTAGAAATTCTGGATGTCGACGCCGGCGACCCTGGCCGAGACGCAGCGGGCGTGACCCAGTTTGCAGGCCTGGAAGGTGTCCGAATGTTCGATCGGCAGGCGCGAGGCGATGGCGACGCCATGCCAGCCCTTCTGACCCGCGATCTTCAGGTGCGGCATGCCCATGTCGGCAAAGGCGTTCCGCGGGAACTGGTCCTCCAGGCATTTGATCTCCTGCAGGCACAGGACGTCGACGTTCGCCTCGGCGACGAACCGGGCGACCTGGTCGATGCGCAGGCGGACGGAGTTGATGTTCCAGGTGGCGACGCGAAGCATGGACCCCGTCTAGCGCAAGCTGGGCGGCGCTCAAGCCGTGAGCGACCGCAAAGTTCAGCCTCGGGCGGATCAAAGATCCGACCCAGGGGCTCACGACCGCGCATTGAAAAGAAAACCCCCGGCGCGGACGCCGGGGGTGAAGGTTGTTTCTCTCTCGCCGCCATCGGGAGGGGATGAGGTCCGAAGGCGCAGGAACGGCCGCCGCCGCTCTGTGTTCAAAGTGTCACTCCTCATAGAAATAGTCAAACCCCAAGAGAGGGTGATTGCCTGCGTTCTATCGAACACGGTTCACGATTCGTGGCTCCGTCAGTTGCGGCCGGGTCGGCGGGTCGGATCAATCAGGCGGAACAGGCTTGCGGCCAGGCCCGACGCTGGCGTCAGAGTGGTCAACTGGGTCCGGGTGCGCCCGCCCTGCGAATCCGTGATGGTCCATTCCTGCAGCCGCAGCGGCGTGCCGGAGAAGGCCAGGATGACCGACCCTTCATTCGGACTGCGTTCGTCGCGGGCGGTGATGGCGAAGGCGCCGGATTGCATCCGGGTGACGCGGTCGATGCGCACCCCCTGGTCCAGACGGACGTTGCGGGCGAGGAATGTCGACAGCGGCGTCACGCCCAGAGGCACCTGGCGGAAGACGTTCAGGCGAGGGTCGTAGCGTTTGACGTTATTGCCGTCCGACACGACCAGCAGGCCCGCTGGATTGGTGTATTCGAACCGCATCTTGCCCGGACGCTGCAGATAGAAGCGGCCTTCGCGGCGTTGCCCGCCGGCGCCGGTCTCGACGAAATTCCCCTGGGCCGAGGTCAGGTTCTGCAGATAGGTCTGGGCCTGGGCCAGGGTGGCGCGATCCTCCGCCGACAGCGCCGTCTGGGCACTGGCGGGCAGGGCGGCCCCCATGCCGGACAGGCCGGCGATGACGGCGAGGCCGAAGCCGAGGTCTCTGCGGGAAAGGGTCATGGTCGTCTTTCTCCCTTCGTCATCCCCCGGCTTGACCGGAGGACGGGATGGTTTTCGAGGCTGGCTTTGTGCCGGTCCAGCGCGGCGCGGCGATGACGGCAGCTAGACCTTATTCAGGCGGCGGGATGAAGCCCTGTTCAGGTCGAAAGGTTCCCGAAAGCCGTCTCCCGCCCATTTAAAGGGGAGGGAGCAGGATCAGGCCATCGGCGGCGGACCGGCCAGGATGTCACGCTTGCCCGCGTGGTTGGCCTGGCTGACGACGCCCTCCTGCTCCATCCGCTCGATCAGGGAAGCGGCGCGGTTGTAGCCGATCTGGAGCCGGCGCTGAACGTAGGAGGTCGAGGCCTTGCGGTCGCGGGTGACCACGGCCACGGCGCGGTCGTAGAGGTCGTCGCCCGACGAAGCGCTGCCGCCGTCGTCCATGGCGTTGTCTCCGTCGCCGTCGGGATCGTCGGTGATCAGGTCGAGATAGTCGGGCTCGGCCTGGGCGCGCAGATGTTTGCAGACTTCCTCGACCTCCTGGTCCGTCACGAACGGGCCGTGCAGGCGGGTGATGCGGCCGCCGCCGGCCATGTAGAGCATGTCGCCCTGGCCCAGCAGCTGTTCGCCGCCCTGCTCGCCCAGGATGGTGCGGCTGTCGATCTTGGAGGTGACCTGGAAGGAGATCCGGGTCGGGAAGTTGGCCTTGATCGTGCCAGTGATGACATCGACCGAGGGCCGCTGGGTGGCCATGATCAAGTGGATGCCGGCGGCACGGGCCATCTGGGCCAGGCGCTGGACCGCGCCCTCGACGTCCTTGCCGGCGACCAGCATCAGGTCGGCCATCTCGTCCATGACCACGACCAGATAGGGCATGGGCTCGGGTCGGATCTTTTCGGACTCGAACACCGGACGGCCCTGGTCGTCGAAGCCGGTCTGGACCGTGCGCTCGAAATGCTCGCCCTTGGCCTGGGCCTCGCGGGCGCGCTCGTTGTAGCTGGCGACATTGCGGACGCCGAGCTTGGACATTCGGCGATAGCGGTCCTCCATCTCGCGCACGGTCCATTTCAGCGCGACGACGGCCTTCTTGGGATCGGTCACGACGGGCGCCAGCAGGTGCGGGATGCCGTCATAGACACTGAGCTCCAGCATCTTGGGGTCGATCATGATGAAGCGGCATTCGGCCGGGCTCAGCCGATACAGGATCGACAGGATCATGGCGTTGACCCCGACCGACTTGCCCGAGCCGGTGGTGCCCGCGATCAGCAGGTGGGGCATGCGGGCCAGATCGGCCACGTAAGGGTCGCCGCCGATGGTCTCGCCGAGGGCCAGCGGCAGGATGTGAGCCGGCTTGCCGTATTCGGACGAGGCGAGCAGGTCCCTCAGATAGACGGTCTCGCGCTTCAGATTGGGCAGTTCGATGCCGATGGCGTTGCGGTTGGGCACGACGCTGATACGGCAGGCGCGTGCGCTCATCGACCGCGCGATGTCGTCGGACAGGGCCACGACGCGGCCGTGCTTCACGCCGGGCGCCGGGACCAGTTCGTACAGGGTGACCACCGGGCCTGGGCGGATCTGGTCGATCACCCCCTTGACCCCGAACTCCGCCAGGACGCCTTCCAGCATCTTGGCGTTCTGTTTCAGCGCGTCCTCGTCGACCATGCCGGCGCGGGCCTGGGGCTTGGCCAGCATGCCGAGCGGTGGCAGGGAGAAGTCGCCTTCGGGCCGGACGAAGTCGAAAGTCGTCTGGTCGTCGTCAACGGTCTTCTTCGAGGATTTGGCGGGCTTGGGCGCAGCGACCTTTATCTCGTTCCCGGACGTGGGCGAGGCTGGTGCGGCGGAAGCGAGCCCGTGGACCGGCTCGTCCCGGTGCAGGGGCGTTCCAGGTTCAGCATCGTCGTCGTCGGGCAGCTCGAGCCTGGGCGCGCGGCGCGGGGCGCGGACCGGCGCGGCCTCCGCGTCCGGCGCGGGCCGGACGGGGCGCCTGCGCGAAGGCGGCGCGGGCTCTGCGGAACGGCGCAGCCCCGAGGCCCAGGCGACCCCCTCGGCAAAATCGTTCAGGCGCAGGCCCACGGCGTATCCGCAGGCCCACAAGCCGAAGGTGAGGAAGGCGACGCCGCCGATGATCTCTCCGCCGGGAACGCCCAGGGCGCGGAAGCCGGCATCGACGAGGCCGATGACCCCGTCGCCCCACAGCCCGCCAAGCCCCACCGCCAGCGGCCAGGCGGTCGGCGCGGCCAGGGCCGACAGGGCGGCGGACAGGCTTAGGACACCGCCCGAGGCAGCCAGGGTCTTGAGCGGCGTGGGCTTGAGGCGTTGCTGGATCGCGTCGCCGATGGCGGAGGCCAGGCCGAAGGCGACGGTCAGGGCGGCGGCCGGCCAGGCGGCGAGGCCCAGCGACTGCATGAACAGATCGGCGAACAGGGCGCCGTTGGCTCCCAGCCAGTTGGTAGGGGCGATCGATGACGCAGCGTTCAGGCTGGGATCGGCGGGGTTCCACGACACCAGGGCGATGACCAGCAGAGTCGCCAGTAGGGCCTGCAGCACGCCGCGAAACCGCACCATGAAGGGGGCTTCCCAGATCATGAGAGCGCCCAGAATGGCGCGCTGGCTGATGGCGAGGGCTGCGGACATGCAGGGGCTCCGGACGGACTTGCAGACCAGTGTCGCAGGCTTGGGGTTAAGGGGCTGTTTACCTCGACAGATGGTCTCCTCCGCCTTCGTCGAGCGGCGAACAGGGAGGAGACATTACGCCCACTGGACGCGCCCGCCGGACAGCGCGACAAGCGGCCATGGCCTCACCTCACACCCACGAAGTCATCGTCGCCGGCGCAGGCATGGCAGGGGCGACATTCGCCCTGGCCGCGGCGCGGGGCGGGTTGAAGGTCGTCCTTATCGATCCTCAACCCTTCCCGGCCCAGCTGGCCCCGACCTTCGACGGGCGATCGACGGCGATTGCATTCTCGACCTTCCGCATGCTGGACGCGCTGGGTCTAGGCGACGGTCTCCGGCCCCATGCCTGCCGCATGGACCGGATTCTCGTGACCGACGGACGCCGTCCGGGCGCGGCGTCGAAGGCCGCCTCCCCGGTTTTCCTGCGCTTCGATGCCGACGAGATCGGCGACGCCAACGGCGGCGAGCCGCTGGGCTATATGGTCGAGAACCGCCGTATCCGCGCGGCCCTGGCCGGGGCGGTGACGGCGAGCGACATCGATCTGCGCACGCCCGGTTCCGTCGTCGGGGTCGAACAGACGAACCCTGCCGCGCGCGTGACGCTGGCCGACGGCTCGGTCATCAGCGCCCCGGTCGTGGTCGGCGCCGAGGGGCGCGGGTCGAAGGTGCGCAAGGCGGCCGGGATCGAGACGGTCGGCTGGGGCTATGGCCAGTCCGGGGTGGTGGCGACGGTCCGGCTGGGCCGCGACCACGGCAATGTCGCCCACGAATATTTCCTGCCCGGCGGCCCGTTCGCCATCCTGCCCCTGACCGAACAGCGCGCCAGCCTGGTCTGGACCGAAAGCACCCGCGCCGCCGAGGCGCTGAACGCCTGTTCGGACGAGGCCTTCCAGGCCCATCTGACCCGGCGGTTAGGCGATTTCCTTGACGGCACCACGCCGGAGGGCCCGCGCTTCGTCTATCCGCTGGCGCTGGAGCTGGCGACGACACTGACCGCCCCGCGCACGGCGATCCTCGGCGATGCGGCCCACGGCGTGCATCCCGTGGCGGGCCAGGGCCTGAACATGGGACTGAAAGACGCCGCCGCCCTCGCCGAGGTGCTGATCGAGGCGATGCGGCTGGGCGAGGACATCGGCTCGACGGTGGTTCTGGACCGCTACGCCCGCTGGCGGCGGTTCGACACTGTCGCCCTGGCGGCCGGGTTCGACGGCTTCGTGCGGCTGTTCTCCAACGACCTGCCGCCGGTGCGCCTGGCGCGAGATCTCGGCATGGCGGCGGTGAACCGTATCGGCCCGCTGCGCCGCGTCTTAATGCGCGAGGCCGGCGGTGCGACGGGGGACTTGCCCAAGTTGCTGCGGGGCGAGCTGGTCTAGCCTTGAGCCGGGTCAGTGGTCGGCAGGACCATACCGAATGACCGAAAATCCGCAGGCCTCTACCGTCTCAATCGCTCTAAGGAGGTAGTCGTTGGCGCTCGCCTTAGCGTTGGGATCGAGTTCGACGCGCCGCGAGACTTCAATGTCCACTCAGCCGCGCAGGGTCATCTGATCAATCGCGAAGGCCAGACAGGCTTGCTCATCCGCGCCGCTGGCCAGTGCGACTAGCTCTCTCGGCTCTTCATCAGGCCTGTGGGCGGTGGTCTTGAAGACCCACGTCTGCACCACTCAGTCCAATTGCCGCGCTTCTTCGGGCAGCATGATCGGCACGCCGTCGCGAATGGGGAAGGCCAGCTTCGCCCCCTTCGAAATCAGCTCATTGGCCTCGCGGTCGTAGTCGAGCCGTCCGCGCGTGATCGGGCAGACGAGGACTTCCAGCAGGCGCGGGTCGACCGATGACGGCGTGTGAAAAGCATCGCTCATTTTTTGTAGAGGGCTACCGCTTGCGCCGCGGGCGCTCGCAGCTTGAGCCCGGTCCTTCTGTGGATCGAGGGGGATTTGTCTACTGCATCGACGTCGGCGTGTCGCCGTCGCCGGTCTCGGCCGCGTCGATGCGCATCAGGGTGGTCAGGACCTCGACGCGGTCTGCGAGCGCCGGAGATTCCAGCAGGGCCTGTTTCTCCGCAGGTTCGAACGGCAGGGCCATCGACAGGCTGTTGATCAGGGCCTCCTGAGGCGCGGCCTCGGCCGTCTCCCAGTCGATCTCCAGCTGACGCCGCTCCAGATAATGTTTCAACCCGGCGAGGAAGGCCTCGCGGTCGAAGGCTTCGCCGCCGTGGGGGGTGGACAGGTCGGCCTCGAACGGAGCGAAGGCGGCGCGGACCTGACGGTAGGGGGTCTGGGTCGGTAGTTCGGACGCCACCCGGAACCGCGCCACCCCGGTCAGGGTGACCAGATAGCGGCCGTCGGAGGTCTCCGCGAAGCTGGTGATCCGTCCGGCGCACCCCACCGCCGAAAGGCTGGGCAACCGCGCCGGCCCACCGGACGGCTGGATCAGGCCCAGCACCCGGTCGCCCGCCATCGCGTCGTCGATCATGTTCAGGTAGCGCGGCTCGAAGATGTTCAGCGGCAGTTGACCGCGCGGCAGCAGGATGGCTCCCGGCAGCGGAAACACCGGGATCACCTGGGGCAGGTCAACGGCCTTCACATAGCCCTGGGCCATCGAACGTCCTTCAGGAAAACAGAATGGAAGACAGGCGGCGGCGCCCGTCTTTTGCAATGTCGGACGACAGGCCGGCGGCCTCGAACACGACCAGAAGATGCTTCCTCGCCGCCTGGTCGTTCCAATCGCGATCGGCCGACACGATGTCGAGCAAGCTGGTCGCCGCGCCCTTCAGGTCGCCCTCGGCGGCCTGGGCCAAGGCCAGGTCGTAGCGCGCCTGATGATCGTTCGGATCGGCCTTCACCCTGGCCTCGAGCGCGGCGGTCTCGCCGACCGGGGCGCTGGATGACAGGGCCAGCTGGGCCCGGACCGTGACGACCGAGGGTTCGGTCGAATCCTGCGGGGCCATGGCGATGGTCTGGCGGGCCTGATCCGCGTCGCCTCCGGCCAGATAGACCCGCGCCATGCCGGCGATGGCCTTCTGGTTCTCGGGCTCCATGGTCAGGACGTGGGCAAACGCCTGGGCCGCGCCGCCGAAGTCTGACAGGCCCAGAGATTCCTCGCCCAGGGCCAGCAGTTGCTCGACGTCGGTGTTGACGGCCGCGCCGCCCGACAGCTTTTCGATGAAGGCCTTGATCTGGCTTTCCGGCACTGCGCCCTGGAAGCCGTCGACCGGCTGGCCGTCGACGAAGGCATAGACAGTGGGGATCGACTGGACCTTCAGCTGACCGGCGTAGGCGGGGTTCTTGTCGACGTCGATCTTGACCAGTTTGACCGCGCCGCCGGCCGCCCGGACCTGTTTCTCGAGCGAGGGGGTCAGGGTCCGGCACGGGCCGCACCAGGTGGCCCAGAAGTCGACGATGACGGGCTGGATCTTGGACTGGGCGATCACGTCGTCCATGAAGCCGGCGTCGGAGCCGTCCTTGATCAGGTCGTCGGTTTCGGAGGTCTGGGGATCGGCTAGGGTCATCGGGTCTCTTTGAAGCTCGGGGCTGTAACGCGGTAGGGCTCAGATGGTCGCGGAGGCCGCCTGCGGCAAGTCGCCGGAGGCGTTGGAGCAAAAGTCGATCACCAGCGGTTCCCGCCCGATCTCGGCCAGCACGCGCCGGAACGCGGCCTGGCTCAGAGCCGTCGTCGCCGTATTCGTCAGGGGGTGGAAGTTGACGATGTCGGCGTCCCACAGCCGCTGGTCGATGACGAAGGTCACCCTCCGATCGACGTCGTTGATCAATCCCAAAGCGGTGACCGAGCCGGGCCGTACGCCGAGGGTCTCGTGCATCAGGACCTCGTTGCCGAACGACACCCGGTCGGAACCGATGGTCCGGGGCGCGGCCTTGAGGTCGATGACCGTGTCCTGACGGGCCGAGATCAGCCACAGCCGGCCCTTCTTGTCCTCGAGGAACAGGTTCTTGGTGTGGGCGCCGGGCATGGCGGCCTTGATCTCGTGGCCCTGGTCGACGGTGAAGACGGCGGGGTGGTCGTGGGTCGTCTGCTCGATGCCCCGCTCGGCCATCCAGGCGATCAGACTGTCGCGATCATGCAGTGGTTGAGCGGTCATGCTTGGCCGGGCTAGGAGTGATGCACCTCGATACCGCCCGGAGCGTCGCCTTGGAACTGGAATGCTACCCCATGTCGGCCCGGCCGCCGGATCTGGTGCCCGGGCGCCAGTCGCGAAACTGGATGGACGCCTTCGTCAGCCGGCATCCGTATCGCTGCCTGCCCCTGACCATGGCCAACACCACGGGATGGGAGATCCTGTGCCCCTTCACCTTCACGGCCGAGTGGAACGGCGGGCCGTCGCAGGCCGACATCACCATTACGCCCGAGCGGCCCCAGCCCGAGCTGGACCATTTCGTCACCTCGCACTTCTCGCGCGGGGTCCTGACCATGCACCCCCAGTATCTGTTCCGCACGCCGCCAGGCTGGGGGATGATCTGCGGGGGCTCGCCCAACCATATGAAGGACGGGATCCAGCCCCTGGTCGGCCTGATCGAGACGGACTGGCTGCCCTTCCCCTTCACCATGAACTGGCTGTTCACCCGCCCGGGCCGGGTGAAGTTTGAGCGCGGCGAGCCCTTCTGCTTCATCCACCTGGTCGAGCACCGCAAGATGGAGGCGGTCCAGCCGGTGATCCGGACGCTGGAGTCCAACCCGGTGATGAAGGGCCAGTTCGAGGCCTGGAACCGCCAGCGCACCGACTTCAATACGAGGCTCGCCAGCGGCGATCCCGACGCGGCCAAGGAGGCGTGGCAGCGGTTCTACTTCAAGGGCGAAATCCCCGAGGCCCTGGGCACGGCGCCGGACACCCATGCCAACAAGCGCAGGCTGAAGACCCCGCGGGTGGGCTAGGCAGCGAGCCCTTGCGAGCTGGCGGAGGGGTTCTGGCCGCATGCAGAAAGAACCCCTCCGTCTCCTCCGCTTCGCTCCGGATCCACCTCCCCCCGCCTGCGGCGCGGGGAAGAGACACGATCACACTGCCAAGATCGCCTCCAGCCCCTCGCGCCAGGTCGGATGGGCCGGTCGCCAGCCCAGTTCAGCCTTGGCGCGGGCGTTCGAGATACGTTTGCTGTCGAGATAGAAGCGCCGCATCGCGTCCGACACCGATGGATCGGTCCAGTCGACCTCGGGCGGCTGTGGCAGGCCCATGCGCCGCGCGGCGTCGGCCATGACGACATCGACCGCCGAGGGCGCATCGTCGGCCAGATTGTAGGCCGCGCCAGGCCTGGGCCGGTCCATCGAGGCGAACAGACCGGCGACGGCGTCGTCGACATAGATGCGGTTGAAGACCTGGCAGGGCTTGCGCACGATCCTCGCCGAGCCGTCGCGCAGCCGGTCGACCACCGACCGGTCGGGGCCGTAGATGGCCGGCAGGCGGAACACCTGCACCGTCAGCCCCATGCCGCGCCCTGCGTCCAGCCAGTCTGCCTCGGCCCGGACGCGACGCGCGCCCTCGAGGCTGGACGCGTTCAGGGCGTCGTCCTCGAACACCCAGCCGCCGTCGCGATCGCCATAGACGGCGGTCGAGGAGACGTAGCCGATCCAGTCGGGATAGGCCTGCGCCTCGGTCAGGGCGGGCAACAGGGCCCGGGCGCCGGGACAGCCGCCGCCGTCCGGCGGGGCGGTAATCAGGATGGCGGAAGCCTGGCTGACCGCTGTGGCCAGCGCCGCCTTGTCCGCAGGATCGACGGCGGCGGCGCCGTCGGCCGTCAGCGCAGCCCGGCGTTCCAGGTCGCGCGAGGTCGCCGCCGTTGACAGGCCGCGTTTCGCCGCCTCGGCCAACACCGCCCGGCCGAGATAGCCGGCGCCGAAAATCAGCAGGGACCCGTGCGCCATTGCTGGGCTCAGCCGACCCGCGCCTCGGCGGGAGTGGGAACGGGCGCCGGCGCGGTTTCCGGGGCGGCGCGCAAGGCTTCGGCTCGCTTGCCGTTCCAGGCGGAGACGCAGGGAATCTTGGTCCGGTCGGCCCGGTCGGCGTAGCGGCGCGCGATGTCGGTGACGTCGGCCATCAGCCCCTCGGCCAGGGTGATGGGCTTCAGCCCCAGGTCGCGGAACTGGTCGTTGGCGACGACCAGTTCGTTCTCGTCGGCCTCGAGACGGGGATTGGCGACATTGTGGACCTCGGCGCCCGTCATCCCGGCGACCATGGCGGCGAGGTCGCGGACCCGGCGGCTCTCGGTCATCTGGTTCAGGATCTTGACCCGTTCGCCCTTCTCTGGCGGGTTCTTCAGGGCCAGTTCGACGCAGCGCACCGTGTCCTGGATGTGGATGAAGGCCCGTGTCTGGCCGCCCGTGCCGTGCACCGTCAGCGGATAGCCGAGCGCGCCCTGCATCAGGAACCGGTTCAGCACCGTGCCGTAGTCGCCGTCATAGTCGAACCGGTTGATCAGCCGCTCGTCCTGTTTCGTCTCTTCGGTCTGGGCGCCCCAGACGATGCCCTGGTGCAGGTCGGTGATCCGGACGCCGTCGTTCTTGGCGTAGAACTGGAACAGCAGGGCGTCCTGGGTCTTGGTCATATGGTAGATCGAGCCCGGGTTCGGCGGGAACAGGATCTCCTGTTCGGTCGGGCCGAAGTCGGTCTGGACCGTGACCTTCAGATAGCCTTCCGGGATGCGCAGCCCGGCGGTGGTGTAGCCATAGACACCCATGGTCCCCAGATGAGCCAGGTGGACGTCCAGCCCGCTCTCGACGATGGCGGCCAGCAGGTGGTTGGTGGCGTTGATGTTGTTGTCGACGGTGTAGAGCTTGTGTCGCGCCGACTTCATCGAATAGGGGGCGGCCCGCTGTTCGGCGAAATGGACGACGCTGTCGGGCTTTTCGTCCCGGATCAGGGCGACGAGGCGGTCGAAATCCTTGCCGACGGTCATGTTGACGAAGCCTATGTCGCGGCCGCTGACGTCCTTCCATGCGGCGATCCGCTCGCCCATGGTCCGGATCGGGGTCAGGGACTGAACCTCCAGCTCGTTGTCGATGTTCCGGCGGCTGAGGTTGTCGATGACGATCACGTCCCAGCCGCGGGCCGATAGATGCAGCGCCGTGGGCCAGCCGCAGAAGCCATCCCCGCCCAGAACCAGTACCTTCATCGCGTCTTTTCCTCCGCCCCAACCTTGCCTAGCCGAAGGCGGGGACCGGAGCAAAGCGGAGCGGTTGCCTAAAGCAGGGGCGCGATCGCCGCACGCGCCGCCTCGCCGAGGCCCGCATGCTTCAGTCCATAGGCGACATTGGCCCTGAGCAGCCCCACCGGATCGCCGCAGTCGAAGGTCGTCCCCTCGTATTCCAGCGCGTGGAAGTCCCGGACCTTCATCAGCCGGGCCATGGCGTCGGTCAGCTGGATCTCGCCGCCGGCGCCCGACTGCTGGTCGGCCAGCAGGGGGAAGATGTCGGGCGTCAGTACATAACGGCCGGAGATGAACAGGTTCGACGGCTCGGACCCCAGCGGCGGCTTCTCGACCATGCCGGTCATCCGGTTCAGGCGCCCGTCCTGCCCATTCAGGGCGACGATGCCGTATTTGTGGGTCTCTCCCTCGGGCGCCGGCTCGACCACGACGATGTTTCCGCCTGTCTGGTCGTGGGCTTCGATCGCCTGTTTCAGCGCCGGGGTCTCCGCCATCATCAGCATGTCGGGAAGGATGACCGCGAACGGTTCGTCGCCGATCAGGTCGCGCGCGCAGAAGACGGCGTGACCCAGGCCCAGAGGCGCCATCTGGCGCACGAAGCTCATTTCGCCGGGGCGGGGCAGGTCGGCCAGGATCTGGGCCAGGATGTCGTCCTTGCCCTTGGCCTTCAGGATCGCCTCGACCTCGTAGCCGTGATCGAAATAGTCCTCGATCGAGGTCTGGCCGCGTCCGACCACGAAGATCATGTGCTCGATGCCTGAGGCGCGCGCCTCTTCCACGATATGAGACAGCAGGGGCCGGTCGAACACATTGAGCATGTTCTTGGGCGTCGTCTTGGCGGCAGGCAGCACCCGCGTGCCCAGACCGGCGACGGGAAGGACGGCCTTGCGGACGCGGGACGACGACGAACTCATGAAAGCTCCCAGACAGCGACGGCGAGCGTAACGCGCGTCGCCCGGTTTCGTAGCCCCGTCCGCGCGATTTCGCTATTCGACCGTCACCGACTTGGCCAGGTTCCGCGGCTGATCCACGTCGGCGCCCTTCACCACGGCCACGTGATAGGCCAGCAGCTGGATCGGGGCGGCCATCACCAGGGCCGAGATCAGCGGATCGCAGGCCGGGGCCGTGACCACCACCCTGGCGCCTGCGGGAGCGTGTTTCGCTCCTTCCGGGTCGGTGATGAAGACCACCTGACCGCCGCGCGCCATGACCTCGCTCATGTTCGAGGCCGATTTCTCGAACCAGGAATCATAGGGGGCCAGGATGATGACCGGGGTGGCTTCGTCGACGAGGGCGATCGGGCCATGCTTCAGCTCGCCGGCGGCATAGCCTTCGGCGTGGATGTAGCTGATCTCCTTCAGCTTCAGCGCGCCCTCCAGGGCCAGGGCCGACATTGGGCCGCGGCCGAGGTAAAGGACGTCCCGCGCCTTGGCGATGTCGACGGCGATGTCCTTCAGCGCGTCCTCCAGACCGATGGCCTCGGCGATCAGGCGCGGCGCCTCCAGCAGGACGCGGACCAGACGCTGCTCCTCGACCTCGTCGATCCGGCCGCGCGCCCTGGCCGCGGCGATGGCGATGGCGATCATGACCGAGACCTGGGCAGTGAAGGCCTTGGTCGAGGCGACGCCGATCTCGGGCCCGCAATGGATCGGCCAGACGACGTCGGCCTCGCGGGCAATGGTGGATTCGGTGGCGTTGACGATGGCAGCGGTCTTCATCCCGGCCTGGGCGCAATGACGGAAGGCGGCCAGGGTGTCGGCGGTCTCGCCCGACTGCGACATGGCGATGGCCAGGGCGTTGGGCCGCAGCGACGGATTGCGGTAGCGGAACTCCGAGGCGATCTCGACGTCCACGGGCAGGTCAGCCAGCTGTTCGATCAGGTACCGCCCGATCATCCCGGCGATATAGGAGGTGCCGCAGGCGACGATCTGGATCCGGTCCAGCGCCGCAAAATCGACATCGCCGGCGACCTTGGTCCGGCCGGTCAGGGTGTCGACATAGGCGGCGATCGTCTGCTGGCACCCCTCGGGCTGGTCATGGATCTCCTTTTCCATGAAGTGCCGGTAGTTGCCCTTCTCCATCAGGACGGCGGAGGCGGGCACGATCTTGATCGGCCGCGCGACCTCCGATCCCGAGGCGTCGAAGATGCGAGCCCCGCCATGGGTGGCGATGACGTAGTCGCCGTCTTCCAGATAGGTGATCCTGTTGGTGAACGGCCCCAGGGCCAGGCCGTCGGAGCCGATGAACATCTCTCCGTCGCCGTGACCGACAGCCAGCGGTGGGCCGTTGCGCGCCGCCAGGATCACCTCGTCCTCCCCCGAGATCAGGACGCACAGCGCAAAGGCGCCCGACAGCCGGTCCAGCGTCGCCTTGAAGGCGTCGAGCGGGGACAGGCCTGTGGCAAGCGCCGAATCCAGCAGATGGGCGACCACCTCGGTGTCCGTCTCGGACGAGAAGACGCGGCCGGCGGCGATCAGCTCGGCCTTCAGCTCGGCGAAATTCTCGATGATGCCGTTGTGGACCACGGCCACGCGGCCGGCGATGTGCGGGTGGGCGTTGGCCTCGGTGGGGGCGCCGTGGGTGGCCCAGCGGGTGTGGCCGATGCCGGTCGTGGCCACCAGCGGGTTCGCCGCCAGCACCTTTTCCAGCGCCTTCAGCTTGCCGGGCGCGCGACGGCGCTCCAGCACCCCGTTGACCTGGGCGGCGATGCCGGCCGAGTCATAGCCGCGGTATTCAAGACGCTTCAGGCTTTCGATCAGGCGATCCGAGACCGGCTGGATTCCGACGATGCCGATGATGCCGCACATTCCGGGGTCGCTCCTGGCGCAGGGTCGTCTACGGCCGAGGATGACGGCCGGGATGGTCTGCTCTAGGACGGCCTTAGGACGCCGACACCTAAAAAGGCGTTTCGGCAGGTTTCGGCGGAGGGCCGCACATGGGCGAGCGCAAATATTTCGGTACGGACGGCATTCGCGGCAAGGCGAACAGCAGTCCGATGACGGCCGAGGTCGCCCTGCGCGTCGGTCTGGCGGCGGGCAAGCTGTTCATGTCGGGCGACGACCGCCGCCATCTGGTGGTGATCGGCAAGGATACCCGCCTGTCGGGCTATATGATCGAACCGGCGCTGGTGGCGGGGTTCGCCTCGGTCGGCATGGACGTGCTGACGTTCGGGCCGCTGCCGACGCCGGGCGTGGCGATGATGACCCGATCGATGCGGGCCGATCTGGGCGTGATGATTTCCGCCTCGCACAACGATTATGCCGACAATGGCATCAAGCTGTTCGGCCCCGACGGCTACAAGCTGTCGGACGAGACCGAACTGAAGATCGAATCCATGATGGACGACGGGCTGAACGAGGGGCTGGCCGTGTCGGACCGGCTGGGCCGGGTCAAGCGCATCGACGACGCCCAGGCCCGTTATATCGAGATCGCCAAGGCGGCCTTCCCGCGTCACCTGTCGCTGGCGGGCCTGCGCATCGCCATCGATTGCGCCAACGGCGCCGGTTACAAGGTTGCGCCCACCACCCTCTATGAACTGGGCGCCGAGGTCTGTTCAGTCGGGGTCTCGCCCAACGGGACCAATATCAACGCCGACTGCGGCTCGACCCATCCGGCGACGCTGGCGGCCGTGGTCAAGGAGAAGCGGGCCGACATCGGCATCGCTCTGGACGGCGACGCCGACCGGCTGATCATCTGCGACGAGAACGGCAAGGTCGTCGACGGCGACCAGATCATGGCCCTGATCGGCCGCGACTGGGCCCGGCGCGGCGTGCTCAAGGGCGGCGGCGTGGTCGCCACCGTCATGTCCAACCTGGGCCTCGAGCGCGCCCTGACCGGCGACGGCCTGACGCTGGAGCGGACCAGGGTCGGCGACCGCTATGTCATGGAGCGGATGCGCGAGGGCGGCTTCAATCTCGGCGGCGAACAGTCCGGCCACCTGATCCTGCACGATCACGCCACCACCGGCGACGGCCTGATGGCGGCGCTGCAGGTGCTGGCCGTCCTGGTCGAGAGCGGCAAGCCGATGAGCGAACTGGCCCGCCAGTTCGAGCCCGTGCCCCAGCTGCTCCAGAACGTCCGCTTCACCGGCGGCAAGCCGCTGGAGGACGCGAAGGTCAAGGCCGCAATCGTCGAGGCCGAGGCCGCCCTCGCCGGTCAGGGTCGCCTGCTGGTCCGCCCGTCCGGCACCGAGAAACTGATCCGCGTCATGGCCGAGGGCGACAACGAGGCCCTGGTGAAACGGGTCGTGGCCGAGGTCGCCGCCGCGGTGAAGGCGGCCGGCTAGCCCGATATCACGAAGACTTAAGTGAAAATTCAGGTCGCTCTGGCATGGCAGATTCCATGCACAGCGCGACCCCTGCCCTGGATGACTCGTCCCTGTTCCTCGCCTGGGACCGGCTGCATCGTCCGATCTGGATGTTCGACCCGGCGGCAAGCAAGGGAGTGTACGCCAACTTACCCGCCCTGGCCCTTTGGGGATCGGATACGCTCGAGGCTCTGCTGGCCCGGGACTTCTCCGACCTGTCGCCCTCCGTCAAGGCGCGGACCGCCCGACTGGTGCAGGCCACGGCGGACGGCGAAACGGTCAGCGAGCGCTGGACCTTCTATCCAAACGGGCAGCCGGTCACGGTGAAGGCGACGATCTCGACCTTCGTGCTCGACGACGATCGGCCCGTCCTGTTGTTCGAGGCTGCGCCGATCGAGGTCGGGCCGGCCGAGCGGCGCGCTGTCGAGGCGCTGCGCTATGCACCCACCCTCATTTCCCTGTTTGACCAGGAGGGCGGGGCCCTGTTCTGCAACCCCGCCGCCTTCACCGCCTACGGCAGCGAAACCTTTGCCTATGCGGAGCGGTTTGTCCGGGCCGAGGCCGTGGAAAGTCTGCGTACGCGCGCCCTGGAAGGCCATGGCGCCTTCGATGTGTGCGAGATCCGCACCGCAAAGGGAATTCGCTGGCACTATCTGGTCCTGACCGCTGTGCCGGACCCGGTGACCGGCGAAATCGGCCTGCTGCTTAGCGAACAGGATGTCACCGCCCGGGTCGAGGCCGAACAGGCGCGCGCCGCCGCCGAACAGAAAGCCGCCATGGCCGAGGCGCGCCAGCAGTTCCTGTCCGACATGTCGCACGAGCTGCGGACGCCGCTGAACGCGATCCTCGGCTTCGCCGAGGTGATGGTGCACGACGCCCTGCCGGAGCGGACGCTGCAACAGGCCGGACGGATCCACGAGGCGGGCCAGCGGCTGCTGACGCTGGTCAACGAGATGATCATCGTGTCAGACCAGGACGTGATTGTCCCTGAAGGGCAAGGGAGCGTCCTGCCGCCGACCGTCACGCCGATGGCCGCAACGCCCGCTGCGCGCGAACCCGACAGTGGACCGGTGGTCCTCTATGTCGACGACAATGAGAACAACCGCACCCTGGTGGCCACAATTCTGGCGACCCAGGGCATCCGGTGCGAGACCGCCGACGACGGTCTTCAGGGTCTGACGGCGGTCGAAAAGGGCGACTTCGACCTGATCCTGATGGACATCGCCATGCCGGTCATGGACGGGGTGGAGGCGTCCCGGCGCATCCGGGCCCTGCCGAGCACCATGAGTGCGGTCCCGATCATCGCGGTCACCGCCAACACCCTGCCCGAACAGCTCGCCAGCTATGCCGCCGTAGGCATCGACGACTGTCTGGCCAAGCCGATCAATATGGTCGGGCTGCTGACGGCGGTCTCGGTCTGGAGCGCGGGAAGACCGGACGCCGGCTCGGTCGAGGGCTCGACGGGTGAGGGCGCCCGCCCGGTCTGACCGCGCCCTGCGATCCCGTCCTCAACCCCCCGGATCAAAGGCCTCTGCCCTCGTCTTCAGATCGGCCAGCATGGCGACGGCCACGCGCGCATAGGGGGCCAGCCAGCGATCGTGGACAGCCTTGATAGGCAATGCGTTCAGGTGGTTCCAGCGCTCGCGTCCCTCGCGCCGAATGATAATCAGATCCGCGCCTTCCAGTGTCTTCAGATGCTGCATGACGGTGCAGCGATCCAGCGACGGCTCGGCCTCGCACAGCTGGCCTGTCGTCCGCGGGCCGTCTTTCATCGCGTCCAGAAGACGACGCCGGATCGGGTTGGCGAGCGCCTTGAAAACGGCGTCAAGATCGTCCTCGTTTGACATGTTGTATTTCTATAACATATAAGCGCCGCCATCAACCATGGAGAGGGACGATGGAGCTGAAATTCGAGGTGTCGACCCGGGTCGCGAGGCCGGTGCACGAGGTGTTCGAAGCCGTCGCGGATCCTTCGAAACTGTCGGCCTATTTCACCACCGGCGGTGCCGTCGGGCGGCTGGAAACCGGGGCGACGGTCCAGTGGGATTTCGCCGACTATCCGGGAGCCTTCCCGGTCCAGGTCGTCGAGGTAGTGCAGGACCAGAAGATCGTGCTGCGCTGGGAAGCCAATGAAGGCGTCCCCGACGACGCGGATCCGGTCGTTGCGGCTGAATACATGACGACGGTCACCATGACGTTCGCGCCGCTGGACGACGGGACCCGCACCCTGGTCCGCATTGCCGAGGAAGGCTGGCGCGAGACGCCGACCGGACTGAAGGCGTCCTATGGCAACTGCATGGGCTGGTCCCAGATGCTCTCGGCGCTCAAGGCCAGCGTCGAATACGGGATCAACCTGCGGACCGGGGCCTACCGCTAGACGAGCGCCAGGACCACATCCTCGATCCGCTTCCTGATATCGGGCACGGCGATCGTCTCCCAGAAGGCGGCGCGGGCCGGCGGGCCGAGCACGAACAGTCGGGGATCGGCGTCTCCGTCGGCCGCCAGCACCCGGCCGGAGGCGTCCAGCTCCAGCCCCAGCCGCAACGGATCCAGCCGGGCCCGGCCGTCGATCAGCAGGGGGCCGGTCACGGGATCGGCCTCGGGCGCATGGCCGGGGCCGGTGCAGTCGATCAGCCAGCGGGCGGTCAGCGGCTCCCGGGCCGGGCCCTGACGCGGACGCCAGTCGAGACGGACGCCGTCCGCATCGGCCGTGATCGCCTTTACCCGGCCGGAGACGACGGCGAGCCGAGCTTCGGCCACCAGCCGGTCGATATCGGCGCCGATCTGCGGCGCCAGCCGATGGCGGTGGACGTCCCACCAGGGCCGCAGGTGGCGCACGATCCGGCCGCGCGTGGCGATATCGGCCTCGCCCCAGAGATCGGCGGTGATGGGGCGCAGGCCCTCCATCATCTCGCGCCAGCCCGAGCGGGCGGAAACCTTTCGCGCCTCGGCGAGACGCGCGGACAGCGGACCGTTCAACAAAGCCGGCGATGCCCGCGCGGGCTGATCGGGAAGCTCGCCGTGCGCCCGGGGCAGCAGGCCGCGTCGGGACACGGCCATCGCCCGTCCGCGCCAGCCGCGTCCCTCAAGCGACAGCAGCATATCGACCATGGTCAGGCCCGTGCCGACGATCAGGATGTCGTCTTCGGCGCCGACGGGATCGAGCGCGCCCGGCGCCCAGGGGTCGGAGATGACCGCCCCCGCCTCGCTCGAGGCCGTGCGCGGGGCCGGATTGCCGGTGGTCAGGACGACGGCGTCGGCGGCGATGCGGCGGCCGTCGGACAAGGCGACGCCGCCAGCCTCCAGGCCCGTGACCTCGCCGACCACGCGTTCGATCCGGCCGGGATGGGCGGCCTCGACCTCGGCCAGCCTCGCCTGGACATAGCGGCCGAAGATCATCCGCGGCGCGAACCCCTCCGGATCCTCATGTTCGGGCGCGTTGGCCTCCAGCCAGCGGACGAAATGATCGGGTCGATCCGCCAGGGCGCTCATCCGCGCCGAGCGGACGTTCAGCAGATGCCCCTCGAACGGCGTCGAATAGGCGACGCCCAGACCGAAGTCCGGCGTCCGGTTGATCAGGAGGGCGTTCGTCCCGCGTTCGGCCAGCCGCGCCGCGAGCATGGCCCCCGAGAAGCCGCCCCCGACTATGGCGACCCTGTCGATCCGTCCCGTCACGCCGCCTCCTGCCCGTTGCGGCGGTTCTGGACCGCGCCGCGCTGGGGGTCAAACGGCGGAGTCGGTCTCCCCCCTGTCGCGCAGCGATGGGGAGGTGGATCCCTACCGAAGCGGACGAGACGGAGGGGTTCTTGATGCACGAAGACCCCCTCCGTCAGCTCGCGAAGAGCTCGCCGCCACCTCCCCATTCGCCAGGCGGCGAACAGGAAGGAGACGCTCGGTCAGATTTCCTGGTTGTAGGCGCCGACCTCGGGGTGGACGGAGAGGCGGGGCTTCACCTCCTTGTGGAACAGGTCGCGCATGTCGTCTTCCGACCGCATCGACTCGACCACCACGACCATCTCCGGCTTGTTCGAAGAGGCGCGGACCAGGACCCACGATCCGTCCTCCAGATGCACCCGCGCGCCGTTGACCGTGATGACCTCGACGATCTTGCGGCCCAGGATCGACCCGCCCTCGGCCGCCAGTTTCTCGTATTCGGCCACGACCCTGGCCAAGACCTCGTACTTCAGCTCGTCGTCGCAGTGGGGCGACATGGTCAGGCTGGTCCAGGCGTCCGGCAGGGACGACTTGAGATCGAACAGGGTCTTGCCCGGATTGCGATCCAGCATCTGCAGGACGGCGGCAGCGGCGACCAGGCCGTCGTCGTAGCCACGCCCGATCGGGTTCGCGAGGAAGAAGTGGCCCGACTTCTCGAACCCGGCCAGGGCGCCCAGTTCGGCGGTCTTGCGCTTGATGTAGGAGTGGCCGGTCTTCCAGTAGACGGTGGTCGCGCCGTTGGCCTTCAGCACCTCGTCGGTCTTGTAGAGGCCGGTCGATTTCACATCGACGACGAAGGTGGCGTTGGCGTGTAGGGCCGACAGGTCGCGGGCCAGCAGGAGGCCGATCTTGTCGGCGAAGATTTCCTCGCCGGTGTTGTCCACCACGCCGCAGCGGTCGCCGTCGCCGTCGAAGCCCAGGGCAAGGTCGGCGCCGGCCTCCTTCACCCGCGCCGCCATCTGCATCAGCATGGCGTGGTCTTCGGGGTTCGGATTGTATTTGGGGAAGGTGTAGTCGAGGTCGCAGTCCATCTCGATGACCTCGCAGCCCATGCGGCGCAGGGCCTCGGGGGCGAAGGCGCCGGCCGTGCCGTTGCCGCAGGCGCAGACCACCTTCAGCGGCCGGCTCAGCCTGATCGAACCGACCACCTCCTGAAGGTAGGGCTCGCGGAAATTCTCGACCCGCTCCAGACGCCCGCCAGGCCGCGCGACGCCGGTTCCCTCGAGGACGATTTCCTTGAGTCGGCCGATCTCCTCGGGGCCGAAGGTGACCGGCGGGTTGGTGCCCATCTTGACCCCGGTCCAGCCGTTCTCGTTGTGCGAGGCGGTGACCATGGCGACGCAGGGGGCCTCCAGCGCGAACTGACCGAAATAGGCCATCGGCGACAGGGCCAGGCCGATGTCCAGCACCTCCATCCCGCCTTCCAGCAGGCCGATGATCAGGGCGTGCTTCACGGTCGAGGAATAGGAGCGGAAGTCGTGTCCGACGACGATGCGCGGCTGGATGCCGCTCTCGTGAACATAGGTGGCGAGGGCCAGGCCCAGGGCCTGGATGCCGAGAAGGTTGATCTCCTTCTCCAGAATCCAGCGGGCGTCGTATTCCCGGAAGCCTGTCGGCTTGACCAGGGGGATGGTTTCGAATTCGAAGGTGTTCGGAACCAGGTCCTGGCGGGGCTTCAGCATGCGATGTCCTTGAAGGCGGGGAGGTCCAGACGACCGGCGGTATAGCCGCAGGCTTTCGGGCCCACAACAACGTGCGATCGGTGTTATGGCTGCGCGTGGAAGCGGCATGATCGGTCCCTGGGGGCTCCAATGACGAAACGGCTGGCCTGGGTCGCAGCGGCGGCGCTGCTTTTGATCTTGCCCGCAGATGCGTCCGCGCAGCCTGCCCGGGACGGCCGCGACGCCGTCCAGGCCCGCCTGTCCGTCGAGCCGGGCTACGCCGGAGTTTTCGGCGTCGCGCGGGAAGGCCGAATGTCTACGGGTCTCCTGGGTCAGGCGGAGCCGGGTCGCCCCCACGATCCGTCGGCGGCGTTCCGCTGGGCCTCGGTTTCCAAGATGATCACGGCCATCCTGGTCTTACAGCAGATCGATGACGGCGCCCTTTCCCTCGATGCGCCGGTTTCGTCCTATGTTCGGCTCCCGACCCTTCCCAACGCCGACCGCATCACCATCCGACAGCTTCTGGCGCACCGTTCGGGACTCGCGGGTCAGTCGGACCTGCCAAACGGTCCGCCGGGTGATCTGGCGCAGTATTGCACGACCGTCGCGGCCGAACCGGGATCGGTCTTCCTCTACAACAACTGCGACACCATCATCCTGGGCAAGGTGCTGGAGGCCGTGACCGCCTCGTCCTACCTCGACCTTGTGAATGTCCGCATCGGTGCCCCGCTCGGCGTCACACTCGCCCTGCCCGATGAAGCCCGGATCGAGGCGACGATGGAAGACGGCTCGGCCGAGGCCCCCGTCTGGCCGTCGGGTTACGGCCCAGCCGGAGGCCTTTATGGAACGATTGAGGACCTGCTGACGATCGACGTCGCTCTGATGGAGGGGCGGCTGATGTCGGCCGGCTCGCTGGAGACTATGCTGACGGGTGATCCGGCGTCGGGCTACGCGGCGCTGAGCGTCTGGTCCTATTCGCCGGATCTGGGCGGGTGTATCGGCAAGACCCGGCTGGTCGAACGCTACGGCGAGATCGGCGGGGTCCAGGTCCGAAACTTTCTGCTTCCCGATCTGAAACTCGCCGTCGCGGTCTATTCGAACGACCACCGGACCGGCTTTGGTGAGGTCTGGCGGGGCCAGGGCCTGTCCATCGATCTGATCCGCGCCGCCGCCTGCGGTTCGCCCGGCGCTTGACCCTTCGGGTGGGTCGCCCTACCCCGGCAGGCTGACCTGGAGAGCCAATGCCCCGCCTGATCCTGCTGCGCCACGGCCAGAGCCAATGGAACGTTGAGAACCGGTTCACGGGCTGGGTCGACGTCGACCTGACCGCCGAGGGCGAGGCCCAGGCGCGTCGTGGCGGCGAACTGATCGCCGAGGCGGGGTTCAAGCCCGCCGTGATGTTCACCTCGGTCCTGACGCGGGCCAAACGCACCGGCGCCCTGGCCCTGTCGTCGGCCGGGTTGAAGGCTGTGCCGGTGATCGAGGACTGGCGGCTGAACGAACGCCATTACGGCGGCCTGACCGGGCTGGACAAGGCCGAGACCGCCCTGAAGCACGGCGAGGACCAGGTGAAGATCTGGCGACGCAGCTACGACATCCCGCCGCCGCCTCTGGAGGCGGGCAGCGAGTGGGATTTCGCGGGCGATCCCCGCTATGCCGGCCAGGCCATTCCCGACACCGAGAGCCTGAAGACCACGCTCGACCGGGTCCTGCCCTACTGGAACGAAGCCATCGCGCCGCGTCTGAAGGCCGGCGAGGACGTGCTGGTCGCCGCCCACGGCAATTCCCTGCGCGCCATCGTCAAACATCTGTTCGACGTGCCCGACGATCGGATCGTCGGTGTCGAGATCCCCACCGGAAATCCGCTGGACATCGACCTGGACGCCGACCTGAAGCCCGTTTCGGCCCGCTATCTGGACGCCGGCCGCGCCACCGCACTTCCGGCGATTTCATGAGCGGCGACCTCCCCCGTCGCGGCATGAGCGACGATGATGTCTACATGCGCCGGGCCATCGACCTGGCGCTGGAACGGATGGGCGAGACCTGGCCCAATCCGGCGGTGGGCTGTGTCATCGTCAAGAACGGCAGGCTGCTGGCCGAGGCTGCGACCGCCGCGGGGGGACGCCCCCACGCCGAGGAACAGGCCGTGCCGGCTGCCGGCGCCGAGGTCGAGGGCGCGACCGCCTATGTGACGCTGGAGCCCTGCGGGGCCCGGTCGTCGGGGCGGGCGTCCTGCGCCCAGTTTCTGGCCGAGGCGAAGATCGCCCGCGTCGTGGTGGCAGCCCTGGATCCCTCGCCGTTCGCTTCGGGGCGAGGCACCGAGCGGCTGCGTCAGGCGGGCCTCATCGTCGAGACCGGCCTGATGAAGGACGAGGCCGCCGTCCTGTCGGAAGGCTTCCTGCACCGGCTCGAGACCGGACGGCCGATGGTTCGCATCAGCGCCGACGGCCAGGGTTTCGACGCCCGGTTCGCCGCCTCGGCCCGCGCCGATCTTGTCACTGAACTGAAACGGCTGGGCGAGGCCGGCTACACGCGGCTTTGGACGTCTCCGGGCGAACTGGCCGATGCCCTGGCCGAGCAGGGGTTGCTTACAGTCTGAACCTGATCGGCGTCGAACCGGCGCAAACGCGCGAGGCATGGGCCGTCGAGCTGAGTCGTCGTAGGATTTAATTCATACCCAGGTCTTGTTTGACCTTCCGGGCCTTACCATCTGCTCAATCGGGTCTTTGACATCAGAACCGGAACACCGATGGTCCCCCGACGGCAGGCGGCGGACAAGGGCTGGAAATCCTAATCCCTGTTTTCGTTGAGTATATTTCGGGATTCGCCCGTCTCGTCCGTTTCGTCATGGTCTAATTTTTGTCCGCTTCGGACGAACCGCAGGTCAGACCCGGGATCGCGGCGCAAATCTCCGCCAGAGGGCTGAAAGAAATCAGGGTTTCCGAAAACCTTCCTTAAGCGACCTTGTCCCATCATGGGATCATGTCAGCGGTCCAGGAAGGCGTCCTTCGGCGCCGCATCACCCAGCAGGAAGTCGACGCCATCTGCGCGCGTCACGACCGCCTGTGGCAGGCGCGCCCCGGCGGCGCGCGGGCGGTCTTCGCCTGGATGGACCTGTCTGGCCTCAGCCTGAAGGGTCGCAATCTCGCTGATGCCGACTTCTCCGCCGCCGCGATGATCGGCTGCGATCTGACGGGCTGCAAGCTGGACAACGGATCCTTCTTTGGCGCGGACATGCAGGACGCGATCCTGGTCGAGGCCTCGATGCGCCGCGCGGACCTGCGCGGCGCCTGCCTGCGAGGCGCGGATCTGTCGGGAGCGGACCTGTTCGAGGCGGACCTGCGCGAAGGCACGATCGCTTCGGCGGACCGCAAGGTCGGGTTCCGCGTGCTCGAGGCCAAAGGCCGGGAGGTCACCCAGGCCCAGGGCGCCAGCCTGGTCGGCGCCAATCTGCAGCGGTCGCGCCTGTCGGGCATCGCGGCCCAGTCGGCGGACTTCTCCGACGCCATCATGAAGGACTGCAAGCTGGTCCGGGCGAACCTGAAACAGGCTAATTTCCGAGGCGCGGACCTGGCGGGCGCCGACATGTCCGGGGCCGACCTGACCGGCGCGGATCTGCGCGACGCCATTCTGGTCGGGGTGATCTCGTCCTTGTGGCGCACCGATGGCGCCAATCTGGACGGGGCCTTGACCGACAAGGGTTCGGCCGGCGAGCCGGTGGCCCAGTTGCCGGCGGCCGAGATGCTGCACGAACATGCCAACTGGTGCGAGACCGGCGGGGTCGAGGGCCGGCCCTCGGTGTTCGACGACGTCGATCTGCGCGGCCTGGGGTCGATCACGGGCCTCAACCTGACCGCACTGTCGGCAAAGCGCGCCGTGTTCTACGGCCTGAACATGGAAGGGGTGCAGTTGCAGGGGGCGCATCTCGGGGGGGCGGACATGAGGTCCGTCAACCTGCGCCGGGCCGACCTGCGCGGGGCGCGGCTCGTCGGGGCGCGGCTGAATGGGGCGGACCTGCGCGAGGCGCAGCTTGGGCCCCTGATGCTGGGACCTGAGCGGTTGCTTCCGGCCGATCTGACCAAGGCGGTGCTGCGCTCGGTCGATCTGTCAGGGGCCGATATGCGACGCTGCGTTCTTGTCGGGTCGGATCTGACCCGGGCCATCCTCCACGGCGCCCAGACGCGCCATGCCGATTTCACGGACGCGGTTCTCGCCGGGGCCCGCGGACTTCAGCGGGACGGAGAACCGGCATGACCATGACCCGACGCCGCCTCGGACAGGGCGATTTCGACATGTTCGCCGCCGCCCACGAGCGGTTCGTCACCGGCAAGCCGGGCGGGCGCAAGCTGTCGCTGAAATTCATCGACCTGACCGGCGTCTCGATGGCGCATCGGATACTGGACGACGCAGACTTCTCCGGTTCGATCCTGGAGAACTGCAACATGGCCGGGGCGCGGCTGGAACGCGCGGTCCTGTTCGGCTGCGACCTGCGCGGCGCCGATCTGACCCGGGCCTGCCTGAGGCGGGCGGATATCCGGGGAACCTGTCTGCAGGGCGCCGACCTGTCCGAGGCGGACCTGACCCAGGCCGATTTCCGGGAAGGCGTCATCGCCGTCCCGCATGAGACCAAGGGTCTCGCCTCGGCGCGTCACGAGACGCGTCAGGGTTTGGCCGACGGTGCGCGTTTCTCGGGCGCGAATCTGGACGGCTCGCGTTTTGACGGCGTCAGCGCCTGCAAGGCCGATTTTACCGATTGTTCGATGCGCGGCGCGCGGCTCACAGGCGCCAACCTGAAGGATGCGGACCTGTCCGGCGCCCTGCTGGAAGGCGCCGATGTCGGTGGGGCCAATCTGGCGGGAGCGCGCCTGTGCGGCGCCATCCTGACCGGCGTGGCCATGGATCGGGCCAGGCTGGACCGAACCGACACAACCGGCTCGCTCCGTGAGCCGGACGCGGCGACCATCGCCCGGGCCGAGGAACTCTATCAGATGGCGCTGGACGCCAACGCCTGGGCCGAAAGCGGCGGTGTTCTGGGCGGACCGGCGATTCTGGACGGCGAGGATCTTCGCCCGCTCGGCGATCGGCTGAAGGGGCTGAAACTCTCGGCCATGAGCGCCAAGGGCGCCTGTCTGGCGGGTCTCGACCTGCGTGGCGCCCAGCTGCAGGGGGCCAATTTCGAGAAGGCCGATCTGCGCGGCGCGCTGCTGGGCAAGGCGGACCTGCGCGGCGCCCGCTTCGGCGAGGCCCTGATGACCAAGGTCGATCTGACAGCGGCCGACATCAGCCCGCTGCCCCTGGGTCCGACCCGCTGTGTGCCGTCGAACCTAGGCGGCGCGCGCATGCGCTATGCCGAACTGTTCCGTGCAGACCTGTCGAAGGCCAATCTGACGGGCGCGGACCTGTCCGGCGCCAACGCTACGGGGGCGAAGCTGGACGGTGCGACCCTGACCGACGCCCGTCTCGACCGCGTCACAGGCCTCGTCCAAACGGCGGTCGCCGCCTGACAAAAAGGGCGGCCCGAGGACCGCCCTTTCCATTCATTCGCGAAGGCCGAGGCTTACGCCGCTTCGCCTTCGATCAGAGCCGCGGTCGGCGCACCCGTCGCGATCTCGATGCGCCGGGGCTTGAGGGCCTCAGGCAGCTCGCGCTTCAGGCTGACGGCCAGGAGCCCGTTGTCGAGCGAAGCTTCGGTCACCACCACATAGTCAGCCAGCTGGAAGCGGCGCTCGAAATCGCGCTCGGCCAGGCCGCGATGCAGATAGGTGCGGTTCGCCGACGCATCGTCATTGGCGGTCTTGCGACCGGTGACGGTGAGCAGGTTTTCCTTGACCTCGATGTTCAGCTCGTCAGGCCTGAAGCCGGCGACGGCGATCTCGATCCGATAGGCGTTCTCGCCCGTCGTCTCGATATTGTAGGGCGGCCAGCCGGTCTCCGGGCCCGTGCGCGCGGCGCTTTCGAGAAGGCCGGCGAGGCGGTCGAAGCCCACGGCGGAACGATAGAGGGGGGTGAAGTCGATGGTACGCATGTCGATCTCCTGATCATCAGCAAGACTGAGCCGCTCCGCGTTGCCCGAAGCGGCGGTTGGAATCAGTCCGAGCGGTCCCTGTTGGGCCCCGTCCGGCCTGCGAGAGCCCGTGATCGGCGCTCTCGGATGAAGAGGTGGGATGCCTGAGTGCGACGTCAAGGGCAGGCCGGTTGCGGGATCGTCACTTGCCCGCGTGCGACCTGTCCGTAAGGTGCCGCCCAACCCGCCCTCTGTTTCGGAGCTGACCATGCACGCGTCCAGACTCGTCCTCGTCACCACCCTCGCCCTGATCTCGGCAGGAGCCGCCGCCGCCCAGACCGCTCCTTCCCCTGGAGAGACCCCGGCCCAGCGCGAGGCGCGACGCGAGGCCATGCCGCCGCCGGTGCTGCAGGAGGATGAGGCGCTCCAGGCCGCGATCGGCTCGGATGCGCGCCCGGCCGCAGACGTCGCGCGTGACGCCTTCCGCCATCCGTTCGAGACGCTGACCTTCTGGGGGCTGACGCCCGGGTCGACCGTGGTCGAGATCGAACCCGGTCGGGGCGGCTGGTGGAGCGCGATCCTGCAGCCCTACGCCCAGGCGACCGGCGGCGCCTATGTCCCCGTCAATCGTCCGCTGGAAGGGATGGTCGTGGCTGACGGCGCGGCGGACATGGTCGTCGTCGCCCGCGCCTTCCACAACTGGCACCGCTCGAACTCGCAGCGCACCGGCCCCTACCTGGCGGCCTTCTTCAAAGCCTTGAAACCGGGCGGCATCCTGGCTGTGGAACAGCATCGCGCCCTTGAGGGGCTGAACGCGGATGTCACTGCGCCCACCGGCTATGTCCCGGAAAGCTATGTCATTCATGCCGCGCAGGCGGCCGGCTTCGTGCTGGAGGCACGCAGCGAGTTGAACGCCAATCCCAGGGACGACCGCGACCACCCGTTCGGCGTCTGGACCCTGCCGCCAGTGCGGACCAGCGCCGCGCGCGAAGGCAACGCCACCGACCGGGCGACGCCGCTGACCGAGGCCGAACGGACCGAATATGACGCTATCGGCGAGAGCGATCGGATGACCCTGCGATTCCGCAAGCCCGCCTGAGTTTCAAGCCTTTGACGGCATTGGCGAACCCCTCTATCCCAACCCGTTCCGGGACGGCGTCGCCCTCCCGGCGACGGCCGGCGGGGAAGAGTTGATGCGGCATCAGGCGCGGATAGGGCGAACGGGACCATCGCGTCGGGCCATGCTGTCCGGCGTTGGTCTCGTGCTGATCTCCGGCGTCGCGGCCTGTGGGGGAAAGGAACAGAAGACCGCCGACCCCGAGGCTCCCGCCGGGCCGCCGGAAGGCTCACTCGAATGGGCCATCCAGGGGCCCTGGCGAGCCGCAGACCGGCCGCGCGACATCTATCGTCACCCACTGGAGACGCTGCGCTTCTTCGGCCTGCAACCGTCGATGCATGTGGTCGAGTTTTGGCCGGGCAGCGGCTGGTACACCGAGATCCTGGCCCCCTATCTCGCCAAGGGCGACGGCGAATACTACGGCGCGGGCTTCGCGACCGGACCGGGGACAGACCCTGCCCAGGCGGCCCTGGTCGCCAATTTCGAGCGCCGGTTCGGTTCGGACCGCAGGCTGTACGGCGACGTGAAGTTCAGCGCCTTCGGGTCCGGGACCGGACCCGCGGCGCCGGCCGGGACCGCCGACATGGCCCTGTTCATGCGTAACATCCACGCCTGGATGGCGGCGGGCATCGCCGAAAAAGCTTTCGCGGACGCCTATGCCGCCTTGAAGCCCGGCGGCGTCCTTGGCGTGGAGCAGCACCGGCTGGCTCCCGACGAGGATCAGGATCCGGCAGCCTCCAACGGCTATGTTCAGGAGGCGTTCGTCAAACAGCTGGCGGCCGAGGCCGGGTTCATCTTCGTCGCCGCCTCCGAGATCAACGCGAACCCGGAAGACACAAAGGACCACCCCTTCGGCGTCGAGACCCTGCCGCCGCGCCTCTTGACGGCGGCCCAGGGTGAGGCGCCCGATCCGGCGTTTGATTCCGCCAAATACCGCGCGATCGGCGAAAGCGATCGCATGACCTTGAAGTTCAGGAAGCCCGAGTGAACCGCGCCGCCGCCTTCGCAGCCAATGCACCGCTGATGGGCGTGCCCGGAGCCGCCGCCCCTCCCGGAGGGGTCGGCGAATGGTTTCGGGGCGCCGGGGGCCTGCGTCTGCGCGCTGCTCTCTGGACCCCGTCCGCCCTGGTCGCGCCGAAGCCGCGAGGCACTGTGGTGCTGTCGCCGGGCCGGACCGAGCCGATCGAGAAATATTTCGAGGTCATCGGCAACTTCCTCGCGCGCGGGTGGTGCGTCCTGGCCCACGACTGGCGCGGCCAGGGCCTGTCGGCGCGACTGCTGCCGGACCGGCTGAAGGGTCACGCCCGTGCGGTGGAGGAGTTCCAGGACGACTATGCCCGGCTTCTGGACGCGTTCGAGACGCGCGCGCCCAAGCCCTGGATCATGGTCGGCCACTCGATGGGCGGGGTGCTGAACCTGCTCTGTCTGGAGGCCGGCGAGACCCGGTTCGCCGGGGCGGTCCTGTCCAGTCCGATGCTGCGCATCAAGACCGGAAAACGGTCGATGTGGTCGGTCAAGCTGGCGGTGCGCTGGAACGTGCGCCATGGCAAGGCCGGCGACTTCGTGCTGGACGACGCTGACGATCCCTTTGACCATACCTTCGAGAAGGACGCACTGACGTCCGACGAGACCCGCTACGAACTATGGCGTCAGCAGCTGTACGCCTGTCCGCACCTGGCGGTCGGCGGCCCCACCTGGGGCTGGCTGGCGTTCGGCATCGACGCGGGCGAACGATCGCTGAAGCCCAAGGCGCTGAAGTCCGTCCAGATTCCCTGCACCATCGTGCAGGCAGGCGACGACGACCGCGTCTGGAAACAGACCAACCGCTGGGCCGCCAAGCGGCTTGGCCGGGGTCGCTATGTCGAGATCGATCACGCCAAGCACGAGGTCATCATGGAGACCGATGACCTGCGGGCGATCTTCTTGAACGAGTTCGACGCGATGGCGGACTATGTCTCGCCGATCGCCGACCTCGGGCCGCCAAGGGCGGAATCCGAAGCGGTGGCCTGAGCCGCTGCTTCGGAAGCCTTGATCACATCGGGCGAGTGACGCTGCCGCCGATGTTGGCGATCACTTCGCGGGCGTCGAAGGCGTTGGCGTCGCCGGAAGGCTTCGCGCCGCGACCCATCACGATCTCGGTGGTCGCCTCGTAACGGTCGATCTGGCGAACGTCGAAGTCGTCACGGCCCCAGAACGGGTCGTTCCACCGGCTCCAGCCGCGCGGGCCGTAGTAGCGCCACGACGGGCCCCAGAACGGGCTGTAGCGGTTGAAGAACGGATCGCCGATCGTCTGGTAGCGGGTGTCGCGATCGGTGGCGCGATTGACCGTTGAGAACCAGTCGTAGCCGTTCTCGACAGTCAGTTCGGCCGAGCGCAGCAAGAGGCCCATCTCGACCTGGTCGCGCGCGGTGACCGAGTTGCCCGAGAAGCTGACGCGATAACGGTCATTCTCCAGCCGCTGCTCGGCATAGCCCCCGCGCTGGCCGTTGAAGCCGGCAGGGGCGTAGGCGGTGGATGTGGCGCAGGCAGCCAACGTCAGGGCCGAGGCGGCCACCACGAGAAGGGATTTGATCGAAGACGTCATTGGGGGCTCCTGAACTTGAGCAGAAATTCCGTCATTTCACCTGAATGGCGCATGAACAGAGACGTTACGACAACTCACAAACCTCTATAATCGCGAAACAATCAGGACTGCGGCAATCAGAAGCAGGGAGCCGACGAAGACACCGAAGCCGCGCCGGAAACGAGGCTCGCCCATCCGCCGCGCCAGAACGGCACCGCTGAGACCGTAGGCGCTCATGGTCAGGACGTCCATGCCGATGACCGCGACCGCGAATAGGGCGAGCTGGGGTGCGGCGGGACGGTCGATATCGAGGAAGGGCGGCAGGACGGCGGTGAAGAAAAGCACCGCCTTCGGATTGGCGATCTGCACTAGGAAACCATCGACGAAGGCGGGTCGGCGCAGGTGGGTTCGGCCCTCGGTCGAGACCTCGCCCGGGGCAGGTTTGAACGCGGATCGGATCGAGGACGCGCCCAGCCAGGCGACATAGAGGGCGCCGGCGATCGCGACCCAGCGAAACACCTCGGGAAAAGCCGTCACCATGGCGCCGAGTCCAAGCGCGGCCGCGCCGAACCAGACCAGGGTCGCCACATTCATGCCGGCCACAGCGATCAGCACCGCCCGCTTGCCGCGCTCCATGCCGGTGGCGATGGAGAAAAGGTTAGCGGGTCCCGGCGTCACCGCCATGACCATCATCACGCCCAGGAAGACAACATAGAGATGCGGATCGACCGGCAGGGTGCTCACCGCGACAGACAGACCACCTGGGCGACTCGCAGGTCGCGGCGCAGGTCGTCCGAGACCCGGCCATAATTATCGACGGTTACGGGCTCGCCCAGCAACTGTTCGTCCGCCTGCTGTTCCCCCCGGATGGCGGGACCCAGGGTGTCGGGCGCGGTGGTGTAGAGCCGTCCCCGGCGCGGCGCCTCGGCGATGGTCAGGGCGACGACTCGTCCCCGCCTGTCCAGTACGGGCGCGCCGGACAGGCCCGCGAGCGTGCCCTCCAGCCCGGAGGTTCGCCCGACCTCGGCCCAGGCCAGCACCGGCTCGTCATGGGCGCCGCGTCCCCGGACCTTTAGCGTCTCGCGGCCGAGCAGGCGCGAGGTGACCTCGCCGGGCCTGCCCTGCGGGAAACCGGGATGGAAGGCTCTCTGGCCGACGTACAGGGGCGTATGGGTCGTGACTGGCAGGGCGGGCGGACCGCCGGCGGTGATCAGCAGGGCAATGTCGGCCCGGGGCGATAACCGCACATCGGCCGCCACGGCGCGTCCGCCGCCGACGACCAGCGCCGGCCGACGACAGCCCTCGACGACATGGCGCGCGGTCAGCCAGCGCCCGCGTCCGGCGATCGAGAAGGCGGTTCCGGCGACAGGCTGGAAGGGCGCGCCCGGCGCGGTCACCGTCACCGAACGATCAAAGGGAGTGACGGGCCCCAGCAGTGCGCCCTCGATCTCGTCAGGCGGCGGGGGCGCGGGCGGGGCATCGGCGTTCTCGCGCCGACTGAGCGAACCCAGAACCAGGGCGAAGACCACGCTGGAATAGATCAGCCAGTCCGGTGGACGGGGAAAACGCATCCGCGCGAGCTCAGCCCGTCAGGGCGGCGGCGAGGATCAGGGCGGTCGCCAGCTTGGCCGACACCAGGAGCACGGCGGCGGAGATTTCGCCCTCCTGAATGCGTTGGGGCAGGCCGGTCAGGACCAGATCGACGATGCGGAAGGCCAGAAGCTGCAACACCAGGGTCGCCACGCCCCACAGGACGATATCCGCCACTGAGGTCGACACCGACATCGACACCGCCAGCGGAATGGCGAGGCCGAGCAGGACCCCGCCGAAGGCGACGCCGGCCGCGGCGTTGCCTTCCCGGATGAGGCTGATCTCCTTCCACGGCGTCAGCAGGGCGTAGATGACCGCTCCCGCGCCCAGCAGGCCGAAGGTGACCATGAGGTGGACGACCAGCACGGGGAATCCGCTGGCGAAGGCCTGGACCTCGGGGCTCGACAATGTGTCTGACAGGGAGGAGGGGGCCATGGCGGGCGGTAACGATCTCACGGTAAAGCCGTCGGACGCCGACGGAACGAAAGCAAAACTGCTTGCCTGATTGCCGCCCCAATCCGCAAGGACGTGGCGGACACACTGGATGACCAATGATTGCAGTCGCGTTACGCCAGACGGTATTGGGCGGCATGACCGAAGCCGCCCTCCCCCCCGTACTACCCACCGTCCTTGTCGTCGCCGTCGCCCTGATCGATGTGGACGGCCGGGTGTTGATCGCCCAGCGGCCCGAGGGCAAGGCTCTGGCGGGGCTGTGGGAGTTCCCGGGCGGAAAGGTCGAACCCGGCGAACGGCCCGAGGAGGCCCTGATCCGCGAACTGCACGAGGAGTTGGGCATCGACGTCAACGAGGCCTGTCTGGCCCCATTCGTCTTCGCGAGCCACGCTTACGAATCGTTTCACCTCTTGATGCCACTGTACCTGTGCCGGCGCTGGTCCGGCGTGGTCGTCCAGCGCGAGCACGCCGCCCTGGCCTGGGTGAAGCCGGACAAGTTGTCGGACTATCCCATGCCGCCCGCCGACGCCCCGCTGGTCGCCTGGTTGCGCGATCTTCTTTAAGGTTTCGCCCAACGGAGGGCCGAATGATGCGCCTGATCCGCCGGTTCCTGAAAAGCGACAGCGGCGCCACCGCCATCGAATACGGACTGATCGTGGCGATGATCTTCCTGGTGATCGTCGGTGCCGTCTCCCTGTTCGCCGGCAAGGCCACCGGCACGTTCGACAAGGTCTCGACCGCCGTGAGCGTCGCCACACGCTAGGCGATGGCGCTCCTGTGACGGATTGGGCCGTGGCGGTAAGGACCGCAGGCCGCTAAGGCTGCTGGCGATGTCGCGCCTTTTCGCCCTCCTCTTTTCGCTGCTGCTGTCGACAGCGCCGGCCCTGGCCCAGGCACCGGCGGTCAGCCGCGCGCCCGCCTTCGCCCAGTCCGGCCCCCAACGCACGGTGCGGATCGAGGCCGAACTGGTCCCGATGAGCCAGTGGGCCGCGCCCGGCTCCACCGCCATCGTTGCCGTCCGCCAGACGATAGAGCCCGGCTGGCACACCTACTGGCGCAATCCCGGTGATTCCGGCGGCGCGACCACCCTTGACTGGACCCTGCCCGCAGGCGTCGTTGCCGGGGACATCGTCTGGCCGACGCCCGAACGGCAACGTCTCCAGCACCTGATGAACTACGGCTACTCCGGCGAGGTGCTTCTGCCGGTGCCGATCGAGGTTCCGGCCCGCGCCCGTCCCGGCTCCACCCTGCCCGTCATCGTCCGCGCCCTGTTCCTGGTGTGCAGCGACGAGATGTGCGTGCCGGATGAGCTGACGCTCAGGCTCGACCTCCCGATTCGCCAGGGCGCGGCGCCGCTGGACCCCCACTACGGCGCCGCGATTCAGGCCGTGGTCGAGACCGCCCCCCGTCCCGCCGGCATCACCGCCCGGGCCGTGCTGGAGGGCCGGACGCTGCGCCTCTCCGCGACCGGCGGACCGCTCGCGGGCCTTGAGCCCCAACGCGCCCGGTTCTTCCCGTTCGAGACCGGCCTGATCGACCATTCAGCGCCCCAGCCGGGCGATCGGGGGCCGGACGGGGTGACCCTGAATCTGTCCGTCGGCGGCAAGCTGGCGGCCGAGGGGCTGACTGGGCCGATCGGGGGACTCCTCGTCACCGACGACGGCGCCTGGGAGATCGCGGCCGTTCCCGGCCCGGCCCTGGTGGGGGCGCGGGGCGGTGGCGCGCTCGACCTGTCTGAGCGGCCCGCAGGCGGCTCGCTGTCATCCTGGACGGGCTTCCTGCAGGCGGCGCTCCTGGCCCTGCTGGGCGGGCTGATCCTGAACCTCATGCCCTGCGTCTTCCCGATCCTGGCCATGAAGGCCGCCGCCCTGACCGCCGGCGCCCACGCGCCCGCAGAGGCGCGGCGAGACGGCCTGGCCTTTCTCGCAGGCGTGCTCACGACCTTCCTCGTCCTGGCCGGGATCCTGCTCGCCTTGCGGGCCGGCGGGCAGGCGGTGGGCTGGGGCTTCCAGCTTCAGTCGCCGGGCGTCGTGGCCGTCCTCGCCCTCCTGATGCTCGCCGTGGGCCTGACCCTGTCGGGCGTCTTCCATGTCGGCGCCGGTTTGCAGGTGGCGGGTTCCGGGCCCCTGTCACGGCTTTCCGGCGGGGTCGGCGCCTTCTTCACCGGCGTGCTGGCGGTGGTGGTGGCGGCGCCCTGCACCGCGCCCTTCATGGCCTTCGCCCTCGGGGCCGCCCTGCTGATGCCCTGGCCGATGGCGCTGGTCGTCTTCCTGATGCTGGGTCTGGGTCTGGCCCTGCCCTATGTGATCGTCAGCCTGTCGCCGCGTCTGCTGGCGAAGCTGCCTCGCCCCGGCCCCTGGATGGATCGGCTCAAGGGCCTGCTGGCCTTCCCCATGTACGGCGCGGGCCTGTGGCTGGTCTGGGTCTTCGCGCGGCAGGCGGGGGCAGATGCGCTGGGCGTCCTCTTCCTGGCGATCCTCTTCCTGGGTCTCGGCCTGTGGCTGGCGGGGGTCAATCAGCCCTGTCGCGCGCAAGGCAGGGCCGGCGTGATCAGCGCCGTGACAGCGACCCTGTCCATCGTCGCCGCGATCGCCCTGACCGGCGTCGCCATCGGTCAGGCACGGGCGGAAGGCGGAGACGTCACGGCCGCGTCTGGTCCGCTGGCCTCGCAACCCTGGTCAGTGGAGGCCGTGGCGGCGGCCCAGGCCGAAGGTCGGCCGGTGCTGGTCAACTTCACCGCCGACTGGTGCGTCACCTGCAAGATCAACGAGCGGACCTCGCTGAGCTCCCCCAGGGTCGCCGAGGCCATGGCGGCGTCGAACGCGGTCTATCTGGTCGGCGACTGGACGCGACGAGATGACGCGATCACCCGCGAGCTGGAGCGCCGCCGACGCTCCGGCGTTCCGCTATACCTCCTCTATGCGCCCGGCTCGCCCGAGCCCCGCATCCTGCCCCAGCTCCTGACCGAAGGGGTCGTGATCGACGCCCTGGAGAGCGCCCGCCCCTGAGCCGACCCGAAGGAGACCGCCGCCGTGAACCGCCTGCCCATCCTCGCCGCCGTCCTTCTGACCCTTGCCGCCTGCCAGCAGGCCGAGGCGCCCGCCGCCGCTCCGGCGACCGGGGCGACCCCCGCCGTGGCGACGACCGGTCGGGCCCAGGTCGCCCCCGCCTTCACCCTGATCGACAGCGAAGGGGTCGCGCGTTCCCTCGCCGACTTCCGGGGCAAGACTGTCGTCATCGAATGGACCAACGAGGGCTGCCCCTATGTCCAGAAACATTATTCCTCAGGGGCCATGCAGGCCCTGCAGCGCGAGGCCGTCGCCGACGGCGTGGTCTGGCTGACCGTCATCTCGTCCGCGCCGGGCAAACAGGGCCATGTCGAGGGCGAAGGGGCCCGCGCCTGGTGGACCCGTAACAACGCCGCCTCGATCCATCTGCTGCTCGATCCCGAGGGAGCGGTCGGCAAGGCTTACGGCGCGATGACGACGCCCGACATGCGGGTGATCGACGGAGATGGCCGCATCTTGTTCACGGGCGGGATCGACGACCGTCCGACCAACACGGTCGAGGATCTGGAAGGCGCGAACAATTTCGTGCGCGCGGCGCTCGAGGACGTGGAAGCCGGCCGGCCCGTTCGCACGGCCTACGCCCAGCCCTATGGTTGTTCGATCAAATACCCGGAAGAGGCCTGATCAGACCTCGGGCTGGGGCGGCGCCGTGATGACCTCGACATTGTCGTTCAGCAGATAGGACAGTTCCGACAGGGCGGTGGCGCGGGCCTCGTCCGTGGCGGCGGCTTCCACAGCCCCGAGTTTCAGCGGGATGTCCTCGGAAATGCCGCGCAGGATGCATTTCAGGTCGCCGTCCGTGCCGCGCTCCTTGAGGATCAGATGTGCCTGCATGTCGAGAGCGGCGAGTTCCTGCGCCTCAAGCTTGAAGACGTCGAAGTCGGTCAGCACGCCGTTCCAGCCCTCGACGACGGTCTTCAGGGCGCCGGCGCGGCTGACGATGTCGATGAACAGGGGCTCGGAGGCGACCGAGACCGGCGCTCCGGCCACCGCAGCCGGCTCGGCGGCGGCCAGGACCACATTGGGGTCGCTCAGCAGGAGGGCGGCGGCGATGGCGATGCCACAGGACATGGTGAACGACCTTTTCGCGAATCTACGATTGAACCGGTCTACGCCCCACCCGTAAACGAGACCTTGATTAAGGGGATATGTTCGCATGACCGACTGGACCGCCTTCGATGTCGCCGCGGCGCGGGATGCCGACGCCCTCATCGTCGACCAGTTCGCGGCTGACCCGGATCGGCTGGCTCGGATGACAGTCGAGGCGGCGGGTCTCTACCTCGACCTGTCCAAGCAGAGCTGGACAAAAGCCGCCTTCGAGACCTGTCTGGACCTGGCCCGTTCGGCCGGAGTCGAAGCGGCAAGGGCACGGCTGTTCGGCGGCGAGGCGATCAACTTCACCGAGGGCCGCGCCGTCCTCCACCCCGCCCTGCGCGCGGCGACGGGGGCCGACTTCCACGCCCTCGGCGAAGCCGTCTCCGCCGGGGTCGACGCCGTCCGCGCCGACATGGCCGCCTATGCGACCGCCGTCCGCTCGGGCGCCGAGACGGGCGCGACCGGCAAGCCCTTCAAGGCCATCGTCCACATCGGCATCGGCGGCTCGGATCTCGGTCCCCGTGTCGTCTGGGACGGGCTTCGTCCTGTCGACCCGCAGATCGACCTGCGCTTCGTCGCCAACATCGATCCGCGTGACATGGCCGAGGCCCTGACCGGCCTCGCTCCCGAGACGACCCTGGTCGTCGTCGTCTCCAAGACCTTCACCACCCAGGAAACCCTCGCCAATGCCGAGGCCGCCAGGGCCTGGCTGGCGGCCGGCCTGCCCGAGGCCGGCCGCGACAGGCATTTCATCGGGGTGACCGCCGCGCCGGACAAGGCCAAGGCTTTCGGCTGCGCCCGCACCTTCGCCTTCCGGGACTGGGTCGGCGGTCGTTACTCCCTGTGGTCAGCGGTCAGCCTGAGCTGCGTCATCGCCCTGGGGCCGGACGTGTTCGACGCCATGCTGTCCGGCGCTGCGGCCATGGACGAGCATTTCGTTTCGGCGCCGCTTGAGAAGAACGCCCCCGTCCTGATGGCCCTGGCCCAGATATGGAACGTCGACGGCATCAACCGGCCGGCCCGCACAGTCGCCCCCTACGCCCACGCCCTGCGTCGGCTGCCCTCCTTCCTGCAGCAGTTGGAGATGGAGTCGAACGGCAAGCGGGTGCATCGCGACGGCTCGCCCGTGAAGCGCCAGACCTGCCCCGTCATCTTCGGCGAGCCCGGCACCAACGGCCAGCACGCCTTCTTTCAGCAGATTCACCAGGGGCCGCAGGTCGTCCCGGCCGAGTTCGTCATTGTGGCGAAGACGCACGCCGACGCGCCTGAAAGCCCGCTGTGGTCGAATGCTCTGGCCCAGGGTCAGGCGCTGATGCTGGGCAAGACGACGGAGGAGGCGCGGGCTGAACTGATCGCCTCCGGCGCGGATGCGGCCGAGGCCGACCGGCTGGCAACGCACAAGACCTTCCCCGGCAATCGACCCTCGACCGCCATCGCCATGGAGCGTCTGACGCCCGGGACGCTGGGCGCCCTTCTGGCCCTCTACGAGCACAAGACCTTCGTCGAAGGCGTGATCTGGGACATCAACTCCTTCGACCAGTGGGGGGTGGAACTGGGCAAGGTGTTGGCCAGGGCGATCTTGAAGGATGTCTCGGCCGGCGGACCGTCGGCGACGCTCGATCCCTCGACCGCGTCACTGCTCACCCGCCTGATGTAGAAACGGGCACCGAAGGGCCCGCTTCAGGTCTCAGTAGTTGCGCCAGCGGCGTTCGTCGCGCCGGTCGTCCCGGCGATCGTCCCGGCGATCCGAGCGCCATTCGCGGCGATCATCCCTGCGGTCGTCGCGGCGATCCCAGCCCCGCTCGCGGCTGTTGATGCCGTGCTCGCGTTCCCAGTGGCCGCGATTGCGCCAGCAGCGGCCGTCCCGCCAGTAGTTACAGTCGGAGCGGTATCCACTGTTGCCGTAACCGTAGCCCGAACCGTAGCTGTAGCCGTAGCTGCTCCCGCCATAGGAGCGATAGCCGCGACGGTCGTCGTCGCTGGCCGCCGCCGCGCCCAGAGCCGCCCCGGCCAGGGCTCCGCCGGCGACATAGAGATCGTCGCCGTCGCCGAGCACGGCGCCGGCGATCCCGCCGACGACCGCGCCGACCACCAGCCCTGCGACCACATCGCCGTCGTCGTTCCGATCGTGCCGGTCATGGCCGCGACCGTAGTTCTGGGCGGCGGCCGGCATGGCGACGGCACTCAGGGTCAGGGCGGCCGCGCCGACAGCGATCATCCGAAACATCTTCATTCTCTGGCCCTCCAAGGCGGTCAGTGAAGCCTGCTCTCCCACCCGGGCGAACGGTGACCGACGAAATCCATTGCTGCGCTCGTGAACCTGAACGGCTGAATTGAATTCCCGTTCATCTGGCGTTCATCGAGCGCGCACGTCTTGACGCTGCTGGGCCGCGACCCTACTTCCGCTCCGCGTTAGCACTCGTGGGGCCCGGCTGCCAAAAGCCGCCTCCGAGCCGCGACGATGAACTTTTGAAGTCTTCACTGGAGAATACACAGATGGCGTTTCGTCCTCTCGGCGACCGCGTGCTGGTCAAGCGCGTGGAAGAAGAATCCAAGACCAAGGGTGGGATCATCATCCCCGACACCGCAAAGGAAAAGCCCCAGGAAGGCGAAGTCGTCTCCGTCGGCCCCGGCATTCGTGACGAGCGCGGCACGGTCAACGCCCTCGAACTGAAGGCCGGCGACCGCATCCTGTTCGGCAAATGGTCGGGTACGGAAGTAAAGCTTGAGGGCGAAGACCTGATCATCATGAAGGAATCCGACGTCCTGGGCGTGCTGTAAGCACACCGATCGTCCGACCTTCTTCAACGAATTCAATATTTAGGAGCTGCCTCACATGGCTGCCAAGATCGTACAGTTCAACACCGATGCGCGCGACAAGATGCTGCGCGGCGTCAACGTCCTCGCCAACGCCGTCAAGGTGACCCTGGGTCCCAAGGGCCGCAACGTCGTGATCCAGAAGTCCTTCGGCGCCCCGCGCTCGACCAAGGACGGCGTCTCGGTCGCCAAAGAGATCGAGCTGGAAGACGCCTTCGAGAACATGGGCGCCCAGATGATCCGCGAAGTCGCTTCGAAGACGAACGACAAGGCGGGTGACGGCACCACCACCGCGACCGTCCTGGCGCAATCGATCGTGCAGGAAGGCCTCAAGGCCGTCGCCGCCGGCATGAACCCGATGGATCTGAAGCGCGGCATCGACAAGGCCGTCACGGCCGTCCTCGCCGACATCAAGGCCTCGGCCAAGAAGGTCTCGAACAACTCCGAGATCGCCCAGGTCGGCACCATCTCCGCCAACGGCGACGTCGAGGTCGGCGAGATGATCGCTAGGGCCATGGAAAAGGTCGGCAACGAGGGCGTCATCACGGTTGAAGAGGCCAAGACGGCCGAGACCGAGCTGGACGTCGTCGAGGGCATGCAGTTCGACCGCGGCTATCTGTCGCCCTACTTCATCACCAACGCCGACAAGATGGAGGTTCAACTCGAAGAGCCTCTGATCCTGCTGTTCGAGAAGAAGCTGTCGTCGCTGCAAGCCATGCTCCCGATCCTGGAAGCCGTGGTCCAGTCGGGCCGTCCGCTGCTGATCATCGCCGAGGACATCGAGGGCGAGGCCCTGGCCACGCTCGTCGTCAACAAGCTGCGCGGCGGCCTGCGCGTCGCCGCCGTCAAGGCTCCGGGCTTCGGCGACCGCCGCAAGGCCATGCTGGAGGACATCGCCGTCCTGACCGGCGGCCAGGTCATCTCGGAAGACCTGGGCATCAAGCTCGAGAACGTCACCATCGACATGCTCGGCAAGGCCAAGAAGGTCACCATCACCAAGGACGACACCACCATCGTCGACGGCACCGGTGAGAAGGAAACCATCGAGGCCCGCATCGGCCAGATCAAGAAGCAGATCGAGGACACCTCCTCGGACTACGACAAGGAAAAGCTGCAGGAACGTCTGGCCAAGCTGGCCGGCGGCGTCGCGGTCATCCGCGTCGGCGGCTCGACCGAAGTCGAGGTCAAGGAAAAGAAGGACCGCGTCGACGACGCCCTGAACGCCACGCGGGCCGCGGTTGAAGAAGGCATCGTCCCCGGCGGCGGCATCGCCCTGCTGAAGGCGACCAAGGCGCTGGAAGGTCTTAAAGGCGACAACGCCGACCAGACCGCCGGCATCGCCATCATCCGTCGCGCCATCCAGGCCCCGATCCGTCAGATCGTCGAGAACGCCGGCGTCGAAGGCTCGATCGTGGTCGGCAAGGTGCTCGAGAACCCCTCGCTCACCTTCGGCTTCAACGCCCAGACGGAAGAGTACGGCGACCTGGTCGCCATGGGCGTGATCGACCCGGCCAAGGTCGTCCGCACCGCGCTGCAAGATGCTGCGTCGGTCGCCGGCATCCTGATCACCACCGAGGCCGCTGTGGCCGATGCTCCCAGAAAGGGCTCGGGCGGCGGCTCCGGCGGCATGGGCGGCGGCGGCATGGGCGGCATGGGCGACATGGACTTCTAAGCGGAAGGGCGGCGTTTACGCCGCCCGGACGCCCCGGCGCAGGCCGGGGTCCATGGCTCAGTCACCGACTGAAATGAAGAGGGCGGGTCCGGAAACGGACCCGCCCTTTTTCTTTGTCGGTCCGTCTGACGATAGAGCATCTCTTGGACGGCCCGGCGGTGCAGCTCCAGAATGAGCCGCCTCGTCTAGGCGACGAGTCGAACTGGCGGATAGAGCTCACTGGACGCCAATCGCTTTGCCGCCGCCTCAGGTGAAACGCGGCTATAAAACTGAGGCGGGTGAAACGCTCCGTGACGTCTCATTTCTTGCAAAGAGATTGGTGTTTTCAATGGTTGAACGTCGCCGATAATCAGAGCGGCCCCGGACTCCAGCCCGGCAAAGTAGCTATCAAACGCAGCCTTTGAGATGGACGCTTTGGGGCCATAGAGTTCCCACAGCTCAGCAATGGGAGCTTCGACGACCGTATCGATTTTCAGGAGCGCTACAATTTCTCCAACGGGCAGCGTCGAGTAGAGCCACGCTCGGGTTCCGTCTGCGATACGAGGCGCTCGGCGCCGGAGCTCCACCGACTTTGCCCCAGATACGATCGGGCGAGCGTACGTTGGCGAGACGGACAGCATGATCATGTCTTCACGTGGCATGCGGACGTCCGGCTCCAATAATCTTCGATGCGGTCTCTGCGTCGATTTCCCGACTGCGGACAAGGTTCGTTTTGTCGTCGACGCCGAGGACCTTCAGCTGAGCAAACGACACGGGCGTTGCGAAAGGCATAATGTTATCGAACCATACGGCAAGAACGGTCGTATCTTTCGTCAAACGGTTCAACGCTCGCCCACGCACGACAGCAGCTTGAAGTAGCTCCTCTGGTGCTCGATCCTTTTGGATCACTTCAGCCCGGCTAACTCGGGCCACCGCGATTGCGGCAGACCGCCCGAGGCCCTTTCCCGACTCGTAAAATATGATCGGTCGCCCCCGCACCAGGGTTGCCGCGTTCCGAGGCGATGAGAAATAGACGCGACGAGATCGGAGGGCGGCCTCGGGCTTCGGAAAAAGAGGTAGTTGGATCCCGCCCAATAGGTCGTCGGCCCAGACCCGCTGAATAGGAACGATTGCAGCCGAGCGGCCAGGCAGGAGGAAGAGGGCGGGCGAGAGAACCGACTCTAAATCTACCAAGCTGAGCGAGTTGGTGCGTCCGTCAGCTGTGAGCTCGATGGACTGTTCGTTATGCCCAAACGACGGCATTTGCGCTGGCACCTCCGCGTTCGCGCACGTGAGGAGCGCGCGTCGGCATTCCGCCCAAGAAGTCGGGATGACAGCAGTCCCGAGCGCGATCTTCTGTAGGCCAGAGCTACCCGCTTGAGCGAGGAAGCCGTTTGCAATCGCCGCGCGTCGAACCGTTGACTGACCGGGAACGTCGACGAGTTCGACCCGCGCCGGCCGTTTGCCGGCAGCCAGCCGGACATGATGCTCAAGAACATAGTCTGCGGCCGTTGCTATCGACGGATGGTGATCGTCGCCGGCGACGAGGACTCTAGCGAAGCCTTTGGGCCCAGCGGGCGCCTGATAGAGAGCTGCTGCGATCAGGTGACCGTCTTCTCGAACACCGACAGCGCTGAAGCGCTTATCGGCGGCGTCCTTTCTGCGAAACGATGCAAGGGCTTCCGCAGGGACGCCGCGTCGCACCAGGAAGTGCTCGAGATCAGCGTCGTGGACTTCCGCTCGAAAAAGAAGGTCGTGCTCCGCACGGACGGCCGCCATCGGTTGCGAGAACGTTGGAATAAGGGCGGCGAAGGCATCAGTCCCCCAAACGCTCAGCCCGTAGTCCGCCCGCAATTTCGAATCTGCCCGGATGATCGCTTTTTCGGCGGTGATCAGTCCATCGACGCCGGACAGAATGGCCTCGGCAAGGTGATGAAGATCAGACTCGTCTTGAGCGGAAAGGACGCCGTCTCGACATTGATCGGGGAAAACGATTGGCCCAAGCTCATCAACGATGCTCGCAATCTGCGCCGTCGGGGGAGGGCCGAGCGCCGGTAGAAGCCGCGCGAAAGCGAGAACAGGGTCGTCGATCCCCTTTGACGTCCGCTGGAGCTCCTTCACAAACTCGGCTGTGACCGCGACCCTGACTTCTCCAGCAAGAGCGGCGTTGATAATTTTTGCCGCTGCCGCGCTGGTCTTTCGCTGCCTGAGGACGTCGAAAAATACATTCACATCAAGGATGTAGAGGGCTTGCTCATCGAGCGAGGCTTCAGCGCCATCAAGAGTCGCGGACTTGGCCGCTCGATAGTTGAATAGTGAAGGAGAGGAGAGCTCCTTCGACCGGATCAGGATATCTCGCCCCCGGCTTCTGCCTCCGGGCTTGGTGCTTACATGCTCAAAGCCATGATTTTCATAAACTCGGTTGGCAGTGATCAGGTCGCTGGCGACGCGAGCTTTGGTGAAGAGATAGCCTTGCGCCTCAGCTCGCTGAACGGCTGACCGGAGAAGACGAGACGCCAAGTGGTTGCCTCTGTACGCAGGCAGCACGCACAGTTGGACAACGCGAGCGTGTGGGAAGGCTCCGCTTACCCACACATGACCAGCATAGGACCGCTCTCCGTCCTCGTTCAGCAAGATCGTGATCTCGCCTTTTCGACTTGCTTGCTCGTAGGCGACAGGAGGCAAAAAGCCCAAAGCGTCTCGCTCTGCATCGGCCGCCGCTTGGACAGCATTTACGAATGAGAGGACCGTCTGCGGGTCTTGTTCGATTCTGAAGCCCATGGCGCTCCCCCGCCTACATAGGATCGAGGTTGAAAGCTGAGGTCAACCAAAGCTTGTGTGGACGCGGTTGAAGGCCGAACCCATCAACGGATCGGCCTGGAACCTCAATCGAATCAAAGCCCGGCTCTATTTAGAGCCCTTTTGCGCGCCCCCCGTCGCCGTCCCCCTACAATCCGGCGCATGACCGAAGCGCCCCTGAACCGACGTCCACGCAGGCGACACAACCCCGATGAGTGGGCCGAGATGAGGGCCCTCTATGTGTCCGGGGCGACGGCGAAATGCATCGCCGCCGAGTACGGCTGCTGCGAGCGGAAGATCTATGCGCGGGCGGGCAAGGAGGGCTGGCTGCGCCGGGACCTGAAGGCGGAAAAGCCGCCGATGACGCCGGAGGCGGCAGACGCGAAGGCGCGGGCGATCTCGGGCGTGGAGGCGGATGCGCCCGTTCGGGCGCTGAAGGCGGACGCGGACCTGTCGGTCGCGATGCGGGCAGCGGTGCGGACCACGGTCGGGATGCTGAGGGGCGGGGATACGACGCGGGCCTATGCCTATGGGCGGCTGGCGGCGCTGATGCTGAGGCTCGATCGGGCGCTGGGGGATGAGGCGGAGGCGTCGGCCGGAGGGCGGACGCCGCAGCAGGAGGCCGCGCTGGCGGCGATCCTGGCGCGGCTGGGGGCGGAGGGGTGAGTCAGGTGCGGGGGAAAGGCCCCCTCCGTCGCGGCGCGAAGGGGCGCCGCGCCACCTCCCCATCGCCAAGAGGCGACAGGGAGGAGACAGGAGGGGCGGAGTCCGGGTCGCCTTGTCGCCCCCACCCGGTCTCGCTGCGCTCGACCACCCTCCCCCGTGGGGGGAGGGAGTAATGTCGAGGCGATGCATCCGGACGATCAGGCGGCCCTCGCCTGGGAAAGCGTGCTGCACAAGGGTCAGCGGGCGCCGGACGGCGACTGGCGGACCTGGGTGTTTCTGGGCGGGCGGGGGGCGGGGAAGACGCGGGCGGGGGCGGAGTGGGTCTCGGATGTGGCCGCGCGGCTGGGGGCCGGGGGACGGATCGCCCTGGTGGCGGCGACGCTGCACGATGTGCGCGCGGTCATGGTCGAGGGGCCCTCGGGGCTGATGAACCTGCCGTTCCGGACGCCGCCGGTGATGGAGAGCTCGCTGAGGCGGCTGGTGTTTCCGGGCGGGGCGGTCGGGGTGATGCTGTCGGCGGCCGAGCCGGAACGGCTGAGGGGGCCGCAGTTCCATGCCGCCTGGGGGGATGAGTTCTGCGCCTGGGAGAGGCCGGAGGAGGTGCTGGCGATGTTGCGTCTTGGCGTGCGCTTGAAGAGCCCCTCCACCGCTTCGCGGTCCCCCTCCCCATCGCCAAGCGGCGATGGGGAGGAGACGGGGTGGACGCCAAAGCTTCTTCTCACCGCGACGCCCAAGCCTTTGGCGGTGCTGCGGCGGGTGCTGGCGGAGGAGGGGTGCGTCAGGACCCATGCGCCGACGGGGGCCAATGCGGAGAACCTGGCCGAGGGGTTTCTGGAGGCGATGCAGGACCTGTACGGCGGGACGCGACGGGCGGCGCAGGAGCTGGACGGGGTGGTGCTGGAGGCCGAGGGGGCGCTGTTCACCTCGGTCGAGATGGCGCGGGCGCGGATGTTGGGCCGGTCCTGGATACTCGGCGGGGCGAGGGAGGGATACGAACGGGCCGTCGTGGCGGTGGATCCGCCGGTCGGGACCCTGTCGGGCGAGGGCGGGGACGCCTGCGGCATCGTGGTGGTCGCGCGGGCGGCGGGGACGGCCTGGGTGCTCGACGACCGCTCGGTCAGGGGGCTGTCGCCGGCGGGATGGGCGGCGCGGGTCGCCAGGACGGCGCGGGACTGGGAGGCGGCCCTGGGCTGTCCGGTCCGGGTCGTGGCCGAGGGCAATCAGGGCGGGGACATGGTCGAGGCGGTGCTCAAGGGGGCGGGGGTGACCCAGGTCGTACGACGGGTGCAGGCGCGGGTCGGCAAGCGCGCCCGGGCCGAGCCGGTGGCGGCCCTGTATGAACAGGGACGGGTCGGGCACGTCGGGGAGCTGACGCTGCTGGAGGAGGAGCTGCTGGGGATGGGGGAGGCGGGGGCTGGCAGTCCCGACCGGGCGGATGCCCTGGTCTGGGCGGTGACGGACCTACTGATCGACGGGGGCGGGGTGGTGATCGCGAGGGCCCGGGTGCTGTGAGACGGGATTGTGACTCTTTGTCCATGTTCGGGCGCGGGCGATTGCGGACCGGCGTGCGGTCGTTAATGTTTCCGCCCTCAGGAAAAGGACCGTTTCACGCATGCGTCTTCGCTCCGTCTCGCTCGCCGCCCTTCTGGCCGTGATCGCCCCCGCCGCCCCCGTGCTGGCTCAAACGTCCGCCGCGCCGATGGCGGCGACCACGCCCCAGGCCGCCGAACTGAAGGCCGCCCCGGTGTCGCAGCTGGTCGCCGAGGTCGATATTCCGTGGACGCGGTTCACGCTCGACAACGGCCTGACGGTCATCGTGCACGAGGATCGCAAGGCGCCGGTGGTGGCGGTGTCGGTCTGGTACAATGTCGGCTCCAAGGACGAGCCGGCCGGGTCGACCGGCTTCGCCCACCTGTTCGAACACCTGATGTTCGGCGGGTCGGAGAATGCGCCGGGCTCCTATCTGGGCCGGATGCGCAACCTCGGGCCGTCGAACCTGAACGGCACGACCTGGTTCGACCGCACCAACTATTTCGAGACCGTCCCGACCCCGGCGCTGGAACAGGCCTTGTTCCTGGAAAGCGACCGCATGGGCTATCTGCTGGGCGAGATCGGCCAGCCCGTGCTCGATCTGCAGCGCGGCGTGGTCCAGAACGAGAAGCGCCAGGGCGACAACCAGCCCTACGGCATGTTCGAATACGCCCAGCTGGAAGCCCTCTTCCCCGAAGGCCACCCCTATCGCCACTCGACCATTGGCTCGATGGCCGATCTGGACGCCGCCAGCCTGGAGACTGTGCGCAACTGGTTCCGCGAGAACTACGGCCCGAACAACGCCATCGTCGTCCTGTCGGGTGACATCGACGAGGCCACGGCGCGCCCGCTGATGGAACGCTATTTCGGCGCGATTGCGCGCGGCCCGGTCAACACCCCGGCCGAGGCGGACGTGCCGACCCTGGCCGCCCCGATCGTGGCGACCATGACGGACCGGGTGGCCACGACCCGTCTGACGCGCAGCTGGGCCGTGCCGGGCCTGCTCAGCGACGACGCCGTGCCGCTGTCGGTCGGCGCCCAGGTGCTGGGCGGTCTGGCCTCCTCGCGCCTCGACAACCTGCTGGTCCGCGACGAGCAGACGGCGGTGCAGGTGTCGTCGTCCCTGTCGGACTTCCACCGCATCGGCATCTTCGACATCTCGGTCAATGTGAAGCCGGGCGTGGATGCGGGCGAGGTGGGCCGTCGCCTCGACGCCATCGTCGCCGACTTCATCGCCCGGGGGCCGACCGAGGAAGAGGTCGCCCGCGTCGCCACCCGCTATGTCTCGGGCCGGATCCAGAGCCTGGAACAGGTCAACGGCAAGGCCAATGTGCTGGCCGAGGGCCAGCTCTATGCGGGCGATCCGGACCACTACAAGACCGAGCTGGCCGCCTATGCCTCGGTCACCCCGGCCCAGGTGACGGCCGCCATGCAGCGCTGGCTGACCCGTCCGGTGTTCGACATGACCATCGCGCCCGGTGAGCGCGAGGCCTATGTCGAGGCCGCCGCCCCGTCGGGCGCGGCCCCGGCTCCGGCCGCCGAGATCCAGCGCGTCGCCCGTGATCCGATGCCGGCCATCGGCCAGGTGCCGGATCTGGAGTTCCCTGCGGTCGAGCGCGCCGCCCTGTCGAACGGCATCAAGGTGGTCTACGCCCACGTCGATACCGTGCCCGTCACCCGCGTGGCCGTGGAGTTCGACGCCGGCTACGCCGCCGACCGGGCCGACCGGCTCGGCGCCCACGCCATGACGCTGGACCTGCTGGACGAGGGCACGACGACCCGCGACGCCAACCAGCTGGCCGAGGAAGAGGAACGTCTGGGCGCCTCGGTCAATGTCGCGGCCTCGATGGATCGGACCTCGGCCGAGCTGTCGACCGTCACCGCCAACCTGGCGCCGTCCCTGACCCTGTTATCGGACGTGGTGCGCAATCCGGCCTTCGCCCCGGCGGAGATCGAGCGCATCCGCGCCTCGCGCCTGTCGGGTCTGGCCAGCGAGAAGACCAACCCGAACGCCATCGCCGCCCGCGCCCTGCCGCCGCTGATCTATGGCGCGGACAGCCCCTATGGCCGGTCCTTCACCGGGTCGGGCGACGAGGCGACCCTGACGGCCCTGACGCGCGCCGACCTGACCGCCGAGCATGACGCCTGGGTGCGTCCGGACAATGCGACGATCTTCGTCGTCTCGGACCTGCCGCTGGCGCAGGTGACCGCGCAGCTGGAAGCCGCCTTCGGCGACTGGCGCGCGCCCGCGACGGCGAAGGGGACCAAGGACTTCGCCGACGCCGCCGTGCCCGCGCCGACCAACCGCATTGTCCTGATCGACCGTCCGCAGTCGCCGCAGTCGCTGATCTACGGCGGCGCCGTCCTGCCCGTCTCGGGCACCGACGACCTGCTGGCGCTGAACGCGGCGAACGTGACCCTGGGCTCGGACTTCCTGTCGCGGATCAACTCGGACCTGCGTGAGACCAAGGGCTGGTCCTATGGCGTGCGCGGCGGGGTCAACGCCCTGGAATACCGCGTCCCCTATATCGTCAACGCCCCGGTTCAGGCCAACCGCACCGGCGACTCGGTCGCGGCCCTGATCGCCCAGTACGACCGCTTCCTGCAGACCGACGGCGTCCAGCCGACCGAGCTGGAGCGGACCATCAACGGCAACACCCGGTCGCTGGCCGGCGGGTTCGAGACCTCGGGCCAGATCCTGGGCGCCCTGCGCTCCAACGCCCTGTTCGGCCGTCCCGACGACTATCAGGCCACGCTGGCCAGCCGCACCCGCGCGCTGACGGCCGCCCAGATGGACGAGGCCGCCCGCCAGGTCATCAAGCCCAACCAGTTCGTCTGGGTCGTGGTCGGCGACGCCTCGGTGGTGCGTCCGCAGCTGGAGGCCCTCGGCCTGCCGCTGGAAGTGCGTCCGGCGCAGTAGCGACCGGCGTCGGTCGGACATGAAGGGGGCGGCGAGCGATCGCCGCCCCTTTTTCCTGTGACGCCAACAGCCGGCGAAGGGCTGGCGATCGCGCGCCGGGCGGTTCCGGACCGACCCGGGCGGACACGCCGAACGTCCGTGAGGGGGTGGGAAAGGGACCCTGGATCACCGACCCCGCGCCAGCTCTGGCAGCCGTTTCAATAACGGGCGTGCGCGTGTTCCGAGGTCGCCGGCCAATCGGTCGACGGTTCTCCAGCCGAAAGCCGACCTTGAAGGAATGTGGTGGGTGGGAGTTCAAAACGCAGTTATCTCTGTCATCAAGGGGGAGCAATGACAGACACACGCAAACCGAGCGATGAGCTTGCTGAAGACTTTTTGGGCTTCGCAGGCCGTGAGGTAATCACCGCCAGGGACCTCCTGCTACGACCTTCGACGGTTCTGCGGGCATGGATGGAGGCGGGTCCCGAGGGAGGTGGCGCCTATGCCCGCCCGCTGCGCCTCTACCTCGGGCTCAATGCCATCTTGATGTTGATTCTGTTCTTGCAGGGTGGCGCCGGGTTCATTTTGGAGGGTATGCCGCCTGCAGTGATTGACCCGCTGATCGAACGGTCAGGCAAGTCGCAGGACGCTTTCGTGGCAGACGCTGACGGCTGGATGACTCTGGTCATGGTGCCCCTGCTGTCAGCCTTCTACGCATTGGCGGCAGCTCCTCTACTTCGTCTGTGGGACAAGGAAGATCTGGGATGGCGTAGAGGGTTCCGTGCCAGCTTTGGCTGGCTTTGTGCCTGGACCGTTCTGATGCTTCCTTTGGCGTGGTTCTCATACGGCACAGGGCCTAAAGCAGCGATGACATCCGCAGCAATCATGTTGCTAGGGGTAATTGCCTTCGTTCGCATGGGACATGGGCGATGGTTCCGGTCGCGTATTGTAGGCGTATTCAAAGGCTTTGCGCTGATGCTTGCTGTGCAGATCGCGGCAGCATTCGGCGGAGTATTGGTTGGAATGGTCGGCGTTGTCGGAGCCCTGATCAGTCCTTGAGGACTGATTTTGCGTGAGCGGTCTTTTGCGTCCGCATTCCGGTGCAACCAACGGGGCGCGCAGGCCCCGAAAGCGCACCGGTCCAATGTCTGATTGGGGTGGAGCACGACATCAAAGCCAGGCCGAAAACCGGACATTGACCGCCAGGACTGAGAGCAGACCTCCCGAACCGCCGCATGGGGTGGGAACGGGACAGGGCGCCCCCACCCGCCCGGCCCGGTCAGAGGTGCAACTCGACTCCGGTCGGGATGATCGCGGTCCAGAGCAGACCGTCGCGGCCGAACTCCATATCCACCTCGCCGCCTGTCGCGCCTTCGAAGACCTTGGTCAGCAATAGCGAGCCGAAGCCCCCTTTCCGACCCGGAGCGAAGGCGGGGCCTGATGCCGGGGCAGGGCCGCCCCGTTCCCGCCACGACAGGCACAGTTGGTCAGGGCGGGTTTGAGCCCAGCTCACCGCTACCTTTCCGTCCCGTACGCGGAGGCTGCCGTGTTTGAGCGCATTTGTGCCGAGCTCGTGCACGGCCAGGGAGAGATAGGGAGCGAACTTGCCCGGCAGCAGCACTTCGGGTCCGTCCAGTTCCACGCCTTCCAGATGCGATAATTGTCGAGTCAGCAGGCCTTGCAGGGAAAACCGGTCGTCCGACATCGTCAGCAATAGGTCCTGGGCGTCCGCCAAAGCGACGAGCCGGGCTTCCACCGCTTTAATGAAGGCGTCTGGCACCGGTGTTGCACGCGCGGACTGGCGAACAATGGCCTGAACGACGGCGAACACGTTCTTGACCCGGTGCCCCAGTTCCTTCGCCAGAATTTCCAGCTTTGCCTCGTTCAACCTGCGTGCGGTGACGTCCAGCGCACTGGCGACCACACCCGGCCGCCCGTCCGGCAGGGTCGAGGGCGACGCCTGAATATCCCACCACGTCCTCCCGTCGCCGATCAGCACCGAAATCTCCTCGGTCTGCATATGACCGGTGTCGATGGTCCGGCGCAGGATGACCTCAAGCGGTCCTCCAACCTCAGGCCCCACGAATTCCGAAGGGGTCTTCCCGAGGCACTCAACAGGCACATTGTGCGCCCAGACGTACTTCAGCGTTTCGTCGTGCTCGGACATGGCCAGACCGGAGATGCTCGTCGCCAGCGCAAACCGGTCCGCAGTCGAGCGCAGTTGAACGAGGCTGTCATCCAGTTGGCGATTGCGGGCCAGAAGCGCCTCATCAGCGCGGCGGAGTTCGGTCGTATCCTCATTCACTCCGACCATGCCTGCGAAGACGCCGTCCTCATTGCAATACGGGCGAGCGCGCGTTTGCAGGATCCGCACTTCGCCGTCTGCTCGCCGGTATCGCCCCTCGCAGGTGAACGCGCGCTGAGCCGCCATCGCGGCTGCAAACGGCTCGAAAACCACGGCGTGATCCTCGGTGAGCAGACTGGAGCTCCAGTCGAAGACGCCGCACTCGTCGGGTTGCAAGCCCCAGAACTCACGCATGGCGCGGCTCAGAAAAACGCAACGGCCGTTGCGGTCTCCGCGCCACAACATTGCGGGAGACTCCTCAGCCAGCATGGCCAGGCTCAAGGTATCAAGCGTCGATGCGGTCAACGCGGGAGCCTGGCAAAGCCAGCAATCGTGTCAGGCACACCTGGCATCTTTACCCCTGTATAAGGTCAAGCTACGCGCGCCTGCCAAACGCCTTTTCGGGGACAATGGTTCATATCGGCATGTTGCTGAGGTTTCCGGTTTCAGCGGTCAACGTCCCCTGTGGGTGGTGGGCCGCCTTCTCAACGGCCCAAAGCTGCGGTTTCCCCACACTGCACGCGCTATCAATCCTGTCGCCACCGGACTGACCGCCCGCTAGGCTCCACGAGCTGACGTTTGAAGGCGGATCAGCCGCCATGTCAGTCCAGAGGAAACGAAATGCGCACTCTCTATTTCGCCGTCGTAGCGGCCGCTCTGTCACTGGCCGCCTGCTCCGAGAATACGGAAGACAAGGCAGCCGCCACTGCAGATAATGCTGGAGCGACAGTCGCTTCTGCTGCGAGCGACACCGCTGCAAACGCAGACGCCGCTGCCGACAGCGCCTCTGCCGCAACCAGCGAGGCGGTAGCCAACGTCGATGCAGCCGCCGACACGGCCGCTCGGAAAACCGATGCTGCTGCCGATGCCGCGGCCCGAACAGAGTAGGTAGTCGAAGAACGATGCGCCGGAGATCAACTCTGGCGCGTCGTTCGATGGTGCGTTTACGGACCCTGCCTTTAGTCGAGGCGATGCTTCAGGCCGCTGATCGTATCGTGATCAGCCTTGATCGACGCATATTCTTCAGCCACTCGCTGGCGGAGCGTGTCGGGAAGATCGGTGTCCTTGGTCGCGTTTTCAAACCGCGCCTTGATCACGTCCTCGCCACGCTCGACCTCGTCGATCACGCCGCTGTCGTCACGGCCCATGAGTTCGCCTCTGATCTCGGCGAACTTGTTATGGATGCGGCCCAGCAGAGACTGGTCATCCTCAGGTTCACCACCAAACGTGCGAACTTCGGCCTGGAGCCGACGGCTGAGTTCTTCACGCTGGCCGGCGCGCTCTGTGAACAGGGTTTTGAGTTCCGGATTGCTGACGCCGTCTGCGGCATGGCGATAGCCGTTCACGCTATCCAGAGTCGTCTCGATCAGATCGTTGAGCGTCTTGATGGCGCGATGATTGTCGGTGTTCATTGAGGCGTGTCCTCTGTTGAAGGGACACATAGAACTGCCGACGCTTTACCATGTTCCCAGACACGGTTTGTTCCTCGCGAGCGTGGACCGAGAGTCCGAAAAGGGTCGGACGACGACATCAACGCCAGGCCGAAAACCGGGCATTGACCGCCAGGCCGGCTGATCCGCACCAGCCGGCTACACCGGTCGTTCTCCCCGTGCGAATGGGTCTGGTGCTGCGGCCATCCGCTACGGACGCGACCCTTGGATGGACCTGGATGTGGGCCGGGCCTCAACGTCAGGATCGAGGCGCATTCTCACGCCGCCTTGTCGAAGCGCTTGGCCAGGAGCGTCTTCACCGGGGTCCAATGCCGTTCAGGATAGCGAGCGTTGTCGAGCGGTTCGAGCTTGCCGCGGCCGCTGAACTGGTCGCGCATGTACTGCATACCCTGCCAGGGCGGGAACGCCTCGTCCTTGCCGGGCACGATCAGCTTCGCGAAACCGATCATCGCCGCCAGCGAGCCCAGGCTTCCCGCCCACAGCGTTCGGTAGCGTTCACCGGTCGCCTCGGTCATGGCCACGGCGAGCTCGCGCGCGCTGACGACGTCGCCGGCGATGCGCAGAATCCGCGGCGTGTTCTCGTCCATCGCGGCGGCCGCAACATAGGCGGCGACATCGTCCTTGGTGGTGAAGTCCAGTTTCTGATCCGCGTCATGCCAGTAGAGGACCCGGCGGATCCCTGGCTGGATGATCGGCATCTCGGCGCCGAGCATGTCCATGAAGGCGCCGTTGAGGATCGACGTCGCCCGGATCGGCGCGGCATCGACGAGGGCCATGAACTCCCGGCGGACATCGAAATTTCGGTTGTCGCCAGGTCGGGTCCTGGTGAAGTCGGCGGCATAGTCCGACGGAATGAAGCGCGGCACGTTCGCTCGGATCGCCGAATTGAGCAGAACCGTCTGTCGATCGATGATCACCTCGCGCACGCCGTTCAGCGCGGAGACGACGCAGGAAGCGCCGGCGAGGGCGGCGGCCATGGCGTCGATGTCGTGCGGATCGGCCGGCGTGATCCTCGCCCCCAGGGTCGCGAGGCGAGATCGCTCTTCGTTGCCGAGATCCGGGCGAACCAACGCGCTGACCGAGGTGCCGCGGGCGATGAGCGCCCTGGTGATTCGGGCGCCCAGATCCCCGGTCGCGCCGGCGATTGCCACATTGCAGGGTTCTGTCATGGCGGGATCCTAGACCGGGATCGCACTCGCGATAGCCCCACCGTCGAAAGTAACACATCACAAGTCCGCAACGGGTCGGAGCACGACATCAAAGCCAGGCCGAAAACCAGACATTGACCGCTAGGCCTGAGAGCAGCCCTTCGGAACCGCCGCCTGGAGTGGAAACAGGCCATTCGTCCGTCGCCTGGGATACCGAACACCGATCGGGCCTGATCTCGACTACGACCGCCTGTATCGCCAGATCAGGGCAGGCAGCATGAACAGGGTCGCCGCTGTTGAACTGAGCAGCCCTCCGAGAATGACGATCGCCATCGGCCCCTGGATTTCGCGCCCTGCCTCTCCGTTCTGAAGGGCCAGGGGAAGAAGTCCGAGACCCGTGACCAGGGCCGTCATCAGGATCGGCGTAACCCGTTCTTGCGTCGCCCTCACGAGCGTTTCTTGCGACCATTCTCGCTTTTCGTGTCGCACGACGTGCTCCACATGCGAGACCAGCAGGATCGAGTTTCGCGATGAAATCCCGAACAGGGTGACGAAGCCTACGAGGGCGCCGAGCGACAGGCGCCGCCCGCGAGAGGCAGGGCGAGGATGCCGCCAAGAAGCGCCACCGGAGCGCTGCAAAGCACCAGTCCAACCGAGCGTCCGTCGCCGAACGCAAGCAGCAGAAGGACAACGGCGGCCAACGCCGCAATGGCGCAGTTGAACACGAGTTGATTGCGGGCCGAGGCGGCTGCGTCCGCGGTGCTGGACACGGACGCCACGATGCCTCGCGGCAGGCCTAGCGTCGCGATGGCCGCCTTTGCCTGGCGAGCGACCCGAGCCACATCCACAGGGTTGGGACTGGCGGTGACGACTTCCCGTCGACGCCCGGCTTCACGCGAGACGACGGTCCGCTGACTTCCCATCCCGACATCGGCGACGCTGGACAGCGGCACCTCGCCGGCCGCACCCCGCAGCACGACCTGTCCGATGGCTGCAGGGTCGGCGCGCTGCTCTGGCGGCAGGATGACCGTTACGTCGATGGCTCGATCCGGACGATAGAGCTGCGTCGCGACGGTGCCCAGATACGCGCTCGACACCACATCGAGCATGTCGTTGACGGTCAGTCCCACGTTCCCCAGTTGATCGATACGGGGACTGATCCGGACGGCGGGCGCTTCCGGCGGGGTCTGTCGGGTCACATCTCCGGTCCCGGGTATGGCCTCCAGTGCGCGAGCGACTGCATGGCTCGCCAGGTCGAGATCACCGAGATCATCGCCGAAGACGCTGACGGCAACCGGGGCCTTTTGCCCGGTCACGGACTCGCCGATCCGGTCGCCCAGGAAGGTCAGGACTTCGGTCTCAAGCCCGGGATGGCTGTCCAGCGCGGTGTGCAACCCGGCCTCGACCCTGTCCTGGGCGGCGCCGCTGAGGCGGGGCTTCAGCTCGATATGGAACTCGCTCTGCTCCGGTCCCCAGGTATCTTCACCGCCCTGCGCGCGTCCGATCTGTTGCTCGACCGTCTGAACCCCGTCGATCTCCAGAAACGCGTTGGTCAGAGACTGGCCCAGGCTGCGGCTGGCCTCCAGCGAGGTGCCGGGCGCAGCGGCGACGCCGACAACGAAATGACCTTCGCGAAAGGTCGGCAGCAGTTCGGAGGGGAAGACGAAGGGGGCCGCCAGCAGGGCGACGGCGCTTGCACCGGTGACGACCATCGCGACTTTGCCTCGGCCTGAGCCTCTGGCGATCAGTCCTGTGGCGCTCGCCTTGAGTCTGGAGAGCCAGGCCGGTTCGGCCACCGGAGTCCAGCCGCGGAGGGTGAGCAGGGCCAGAGCCGGTGTCACGATGACCGCGACCAGAAGCGAAGCCATCGTCGCCAGAATGAAGGCGGACGCCAGGGGGCTGAAGAAGCGCCCCTGAAGTCCATCGAGCAGCAGGACGGGCGCGAGCGTCAGTGCTACGACCAGCGTCGCATAGACGACCGGCCCGCGAACCTCGACCGACGCGTGCTGGATGACCTCCGCGAGCGATCCAGATGTCTTCTCTCGCAGGCGTCGGACGATGTTTTCGACATCGATCACTGCGTCATCGACCACGACGCCCAGGGCGACGGCGAGGCCGCCGAGGACCATCGTGTCGAGGGTGTGCCCCAGGAGGTCCATGACGATCAGGGCGGCGAGAAGCGAGATCGGGATGCTGACGAACGAGATGATCACCGTGCGGGCGCTGCCCATGAAGGCGAACAGGACGACCGCGATCAGGACAGCCCCGATGACCAGATCCTCGCGGAGCCCGGACAGGGCTGTGTTGATGAAGTTCGCCGGGCGGTGGAGGTCGGCGTTGACCGAGACCTTCTGGGCGGTCAGCGCCGGTTGCAGCTCAGCGAGCGCGGCATCGACCGCCCGGGTCGCGTCGAGCGTGTTGGCCCCGTACTGGCTCGACAGGCTGATCAGCACGCCGGGCTGCCCCATGATCAGGGCTTCACCAAGACGGGGTTCGAACGCTTCGACGACATCGGCGACGTCTCCGACCAAAACGCGCTGGCCCACCACGGATCGGATGACGCCGCGCGCCAGATTGTCAGGACCCTGGGCCTGACCCTGCGGCGTCACGAGGATGCGCTGGGAGGGCGTATCGACGAAGCCGCCTCCCCGAACCCCTGTGGCCGCCGCCACGGCGGTCGCGAGGTCGGACGGCGTGATGTTGAACCGAGCCATGTCGGCGGGGCGCATCCGCACCTCGATCCGGCCGACCTCTCCGCCATAGACGCTTGCCCGCGCGACGCCCTGCGTTGCCAGCAACCGGGGACGGACGACCGTGTCGATCAGGCTTCGAAGCTGCTCCGGCGAAAGCGCATCACTGGTGAAGCCGATCTTCAGAAGGTCCATCGTCGAGGAGGTCAGGGGCGCGACCTGGGGCGACCTGGCGATGGCGGGGAGGGCGGAGCCAGCCTCGACCAGGCTGTCCGTCACGGTCTGGCGGGCGCGATAGGGATCAACCTTGTCGGCGAAGACGACCGTCACCACCGAGATGCCCTGGATCGACTCGGAGCGCACAGCCTCTATGCCCTGGCCGCCCGCGATGGCTTGCTCGATGGGGCGGGTGATCAACTGTTCGACCTGTTCGGCGGACAGACCGGGCGCTTCCGTCTGGACCTCGACCTGGGGCGGCACGAAATCCGGAAAGACGTCGAACCTGGCTCTCGACAGGGTGACCAGGCCATAGGCGACAATCAGGCCCGCCAGAAGGGCGACGAGGCGCGGACGGGATAGCGACCAGCGGACAATGAGGGTGAGCATGTCGCCTCTGAATGAGTCTCGTTCGACTAGGTGGTGTGGACAAAGTGGATTCCCAAATCAGCTGATCGCTGATTCAAGGCTGTTCTTTGCGGAGAGCAGCCATGGTTCGTGGTTTGATGTCGGATGCGGAGTGGGCGTTCTTCGAGCCGTTCG